>JBBRSI010000056.1:0-12023 GCA_038245585.1 Chitinophagales bacterium | reverse complement strand
GTTGCGGAATATGAACTGGCAGGAAATAAAGAAATCTTATTATTAAAGAATGAAATTATTGAAAAAGTCAAAGTTTTTTTTGGCGAACTTTGCTTTGATTACCGGGTTGAAATTCAAAAATGTCAATCGAATTTAGCAATACCCATATCGCTTGATTTCCAGAAAATTTCACGCGGAGAAAATCATGAAGGGCTTCCATATGTGATGCTTGATTTCCCCGGGATATTTTCCCATGAAAATGTTTTTGCTGTTCGAAGTTTATTCTGGTGGGGAAATTTTTGCAGTATTACCCTGCATCTTAAAGGAATTTTTAAACTGGCATTGATGAAAAATATACTAGAGTCATCACAAAGTGATAGATGGCTGATCAGTATGTCTGGAAATGAATGGGCGCATTCTTTGGAAAAAAATCAGTATGAATTACTAAGAAATTGTGATAGGAAAAGTGAAAATTTTCAAATGAATTTAGAAAAACCTTTTTTTAAGATTGCAAAGAAAATGGACCTTTCCAACTGGAATTTATTGCCAGATTTTTTCAAAGAAAATTTCCAGGAAATTTTAAAGATGTTGCAAAATTAGCTGCCCAGGCGGTGAAATAAATCTTTGAATTGGGAATCCCAAAGCCTTGACTGATCTTTTATTTCACTTTTTTCTCCAAAATCATTGACTACTAAAATAGTTTGATTGGCAACTTCACTGCTATCAATTCGGAATTCCCAATATTCTTCTTTTGGAGATACAAGCCATCGGAAACGAATAAATTTATCCTGCTCCTTTCCTACAACTTCCGCTTTTTCAGTTGAACCTTCCCAAATAAAACTGAAAACATTGTCCCGCTCATCCACGGTATCCGCAAACCATTCCTGCAGGCCAGCCGGGGTAGAAAGAAATTCATACAATATTGCAGGCGAGCAGCGTACCGGGTATTCTAATGTGAATAATTGTTTCTTAGCTATGTTCTTCATTTTTTCTGTCTTCAGTTGGGCTGCAAAGTATTAAATAATTATTACCATCAAAATAATATTTCTGATCCTTTTTAGTATTTATAAAAAAGGGGGTGAATTCTACATTTTTAAGCCCTAAATTTTTTTTTGAAAAAATAAAAAAAAATGCTTATTTTGCATTTCATTAGCATTTCCACCCCAAAAGAAAAAATTCTGTGAGAACTTAAATAGAATTTTTTAACCTATAAATACAAACAAAATGGGAATGCGAAAATTACTCATCACCAAATCCATCACTAGCCGTGAAACAATCAGCCTGGCAAAATATATGGCTGAAGTGTGTAAGTATAAATTGTTACAGCCAAAAGAAGAAACGAGGCTGGCAAAGCGTATTAAATGCGGGGATGAAGAAGCACTCTGGCAATTGGTGAATGCTAATCTCAGATTTGTGATCTCAGTGGCAAAACAATACGAAAAGCATGGTCTCAGTCTGTCAGACCTGATTAATGAAGGCAACCTGGGTTTGATCAAAGCTGCCAAGCGTTTTGATTCGACGAAGGGATTTAAATTTATTTCCTACGCTGTTTGGTGGATTCGACAATCAATAATGCAGGCCATTGCGGATCAAAGCCGAATGGTGCGTTACCCCCTCAATAAAATAACCCTTAACTCGCATATTAATGCAGGTGTTGAAAAACTGATGCAAATTTATGAACGAGAACCTACCATACAGGAATTGGCTACCAATCTCAAAATAAATGAAGATGAAGTCTTATCAGCTTTACAAATAACGATCAGGCATGTGAGTTTTGATGCGCCATTTATGAATGAAGATGAATGTAGCTTGTACGATTTGATGGAAGACAAGAATTGTAAAAGTGCAGATGATCATCTTACATATACGGAATCATTGAAAGAAGATATACAGCATATTTTAGGCATGCTTTCAGGTCGACAAAAAGAAATTTTATCTGATTTTTTTGGTTTGGGGTTGGAAAACCCCTTAAGCCTAAGCGAAATAAGCCGTAAATTGAATCTATCGACAGAAAGAGTGCGCCAAATTAAAGACAAAGCAATTTTGAAAATAAAAAATTCCAAACCTTCAAGGAGAAAATTGCATGTTTATCTTGGCGCTTAAATCGCCTGTGTCGTTTTGAAAATATGCATACATGTACTTTATTATAGAGTACTTATGATCAAAATTTGAGTAATGAAGGATTCAATGCGTTTTCTTTTTGCATAGCTTCAAATGTTGAAAAAACTATTGTTTGTTAGTTTGTATCTCAACGCTTTGAAATACCTTTGCAGTTCCAACAAAAAAGAAAGTTTATGCCATCATCAAAGAATTATCCTTCCGCACAACTTATTGAAACAGGATTAACAAATGAAAATATTTTTTACCAGGAAAGCCCCGAAACCCTCACAGAACAAGCCGTTGAAAGAGGTCAGGGTACTTTGAATAATACTGGTGCACTTTGTATTAATACTGGAAAATTTACTGGCCGTAGCCCTTTAGATAAATTTATTGTGAAAGATGCCATAACAGAAAAATCTGTTAACTGGAATAATTTTAATATTCCGATTGATGAGAAATATTTTTTCCAGCTTAAATCAAAATTGCTGGACTATTTAAATAAAAAAGAGGAAGTATGGGTGCGCGATTGTGCAGCCTGTGCAGATGAAAAATACCAGATAAAGATCCGTGTTATCAATGAAAATCCGTGGAGCAACCTCTTTGCCTATAATATGTTTATCAGGCCAGAATCAGCAAGCCTTGAAAATTTTGCAGCAGACTGGACAATCATACAAGCACCCGGTTTTTTTGCAGATCCTTCAATTGATGGAACCCGCCAGGAAAATTTTGCCATCATATCTTTTACACATAAAATGGTGTTGATTGGTGGTACAGGATATACAGGGGAAATTAAAAAAGGCATTTTTTCTATTCTTAATTATATTCTTCCTTTTGATAAAAATGTTTTAAGCATGCATTGCAGCGCTAATATGGGCGAAGATGGCGATGTTGCAATTTTCTTTGGCCTTAGTGGCACAGGCAAAACAACTTTAAGTGCTGATCCTGCAAGAAAACTGATAGGCGATGATGAACATGGATGGACCGATAATTCAGTATTTAATTTTGAAGGTGGATGTTATGCTAAATGTATTGACCTGAGTGAAGACAAAGAACCTGAAATTTACAGGGCTATTCGCCCTGGTGCTTTACTTGAAAATATTGTATTTTATGAGGGTACTAATGAAATTGATTTTACCAATAAATCAATTACGGAAAATACACGGGTTAGCTATCCCCTTTCATTTATTAGTAATGCACTAGAGCCAAGTATTGGCAAATTACCCAAAAATATTTTCTTACTTACCTGTGATGCGTATGGAGTATTGCCCCCGGTAAGTAAGTTATCTGCTGGGCAAGCTATGTATCAATTTATAAGCGGCTATACAGCTAAAGTTGCAGGTACAGAAGCGGGTGTTACTGAGCCTAAAGCAACTTTCAGTGCTTGTTTTGGTGCGCCATTTTTACCATTGCATCCTGGTTTTTATGCAGAAATGCTGGGGAAAAAAATGAATGAGCATCACGTACATGTATGGATGATTAACACGGGTTGGAGTGGAGGTGGTTATGGCGTTGGAAACCGCATGAAACTGGGATATACCCGTGCAATGATCACAGCAGTTTTAAATGGCGAGTTGGATAATGTGGAATATGAAATGCATCCAATTTTTAAAATGGAAATGCCAAAATCTTGCCCCGGTGTTCCTTCAGAATTATTAAACCCGCGTAATACATGGTCAGATAAAGATGAGTATGATAAAAAGGCATATGAACTGGCCACACATTTTATAAAGAATTTCGAAAAATTTAAATCTGGTGTTTCACAGGAAATCCTTGATGCTGCACCAGTCGTATAAATGCGATTAACTGTATTCTAAAAAAATAACCAGGCGAATTCCTGGTTATTTTTTTATGTAAATTTTTTGAAAGCTGTCAAAAAAAAAGCAATCTAAAATTCGCTTTCAGTTATAATTTTAATATTATTATTTTCCATTAATTCCACGCTGCGATTGATAAAAGCAGTAAGCTCATTTCCTTTTAAAAGCCCTTGCGAAAGTAAGGCGAGGTCTGCTAAATTGCGCACTTGTTTTTCCTGCTTCTCTTTATTTTCCTCTTTTAAAATATTTGTATAAACTGGATGATTGCCATTTACAGTAAGTGCTACTTCATCCGGCATTTGTGCGTAGAATGATGACATGCCATTGCCATTCATAGCGGCCATGTCTTTCATGCGGCGCATAAATTCAGGCCTGGTTGCAATTACAGGAGGCATTTGTTCATTCAAACCTTTTATTTCAGTATTGACATGCAAACCCGGTATTTCAAAAGTGAACAAAGCTTTCAATTTTTCGGTATCATCTTTTGATAAAACACTTTCAGCCTGTTCATTTTTGTCAACCAGGTTTTCAGGAATATCAGCATCCACGCGAACGAAGAGAACTTCGTTCCATTTAGTTTCCATAGCATTAATAAACGCCGTATCTACAAGTGTTTCAAGCATAACAACTTTATATCCGAACGTTTCGCAAGCCTGTATATAACCATCCTGTTGTGTAGGATTTGTGGCATAAACAATGATGTGTTTTCCTTCTTTATTTTTCTGTAATGTTGCTGTGGCAGTTTTATATTCATCCAATGTATAAAAATGAGCTTCCGGTTTTTCAGTCGATTCCATAACGAAAAAGTGGATCGCTTTTTCCAGGAATTTATCTTCCGTCATCATACCATATTTTACAAATAAGCCAAGGCTTTCCCATTTTGCCTCAAATGATTTCCGGTCATTATTGAAAATCTCTTCGAGCTTATCGGCCACTTTCTTGGTGATATGTGCATTAATTTTTTTCACATTCGGATCGCCCTGTAAATAGCTGCGGCTTACATTCAATGGAATATCCGGGCTGTCAATTACACCATGCATCAGCATTAAAAACTCAGGTACAATATCTTTTACTTCATCGGTTACAAATACCTGGTTGCTGTATAATTGGATTTTATCTTTTTGAATTTCAAAGCTCTGTTTGATCTTTGGAAAATATAAAATACCCGTGAGGTGAAATGGATAATCCACGTTCAGGTGTATCCAGAACAAAGGAGTTTCACTAAAAGGATATAATTCTTTATAAAAATCCTGGTAGTCTTTATCTGTCAGGGTAGTTGGTTTTTGTACCCATAATGGATTAGTATTGTTGATGGGTTTTTCTTCCATCACCTCTTTGGTACCACCTTCTTCACCTTCTTTTATTTCTTCAATTTTTTCATCGGTATTTTTAAAATAAATGGGAACTGGAAGGAACCTGCAGAATTTTCTTAAAATATTTTCTATACGATCGGGTTCTAAAAATTCTTTACTTTCTTCATTGATATGTAAAACAATGGAAGTTCCCCGTTCTGCCTTTTCTGTTTCTTCGAGTTCGTATTCGGGACTGCCATCGCAAATCCAATGTACAGCAGGCGCATCTTTAAAACTTTTAGTATAAATTTCTACTTCATCACTGACCATAAAAGCGCTGTAAAAACCGAGACCGAAATGACCAATAATGCTGGCATCTTTAAATTTATCCAGGAATTCTTCCGCGCCACTGAATGCAACCTGGTTGATGTATTTTTCTACCTCCTCTTTCGTCATTCCCACACCATGATCGGCGATAGTAAGCGTTTTTAAAGTGGGGTTTAAAATGACATCAATGCGGAGATCTCCTAATTCTCCCTTCGCTTCACCAATGGATGAAAGCGTTTTTATTTTTTGAGTGGCATCCACCGCGTTACTTACCAATTCCCGTACAAATATTTCATGATCATTGTAGAGGAATTTCTTAATAATGGGAAATATATTTTCTGTTTCTACTTTAATTTGTCCTTTGGCCATAAATTTTAATTTGATTTAACGTATAAACAATTTGGCAAAAAAAATACCAGTTTAGGTAATCATGACAGGTTGGCAAAAATTAATAAATATACCAGCACAAAAAAACCCGGTTATTTTCCGGGTTTTAAATTTTTATTTTAAAAAATAATTATGTTGTTTCTCTGCCGGCAATAAGCTGGTCCTGTAAAGTTTTCAATTCATCCCAGTTTCCATTTGCTGCAAGTGCTGCCTGTTCTGGCCAGCTTGTTGGATCCTGAGCATTGAATTGACCATCCGCAGCATCTAAAATTTCTTTTAAAGCTTCAGCTGTTGAAGCAGCCATTTTATCAAACGAATTAATACCAGCGGCATGTAATGCTTCAGCAACTTTAGGACCTATACCTTCAATTTTTTTCAGGTCGTCTGTTGCTGGTTCTGCAGCCTTTTCAGCAGTTTCTTTTTTAACCGTTGTTTTATTTTCAGCAGGTTTTTTTGTGCCACTTCTACCACGCCTTGTTTTTTTGCCTTCTTCTGTTTTAGAACTGCCTTTCGTATACACATCATTAAAATCTACCAGTTCTATCATAGCTTTCTCTGCATTATCACCCACGCGAATTCCTAATTTCATTATCCTGGTATAACCACCCGGACGGCTTGCGATTTTTGGACCTACAACTGTGAACAATTCTTTTACAGCTTCTTTATCCTGCAGATAACTAAATACAACCCTGTGCTGGTGCATAATATCCTGGCTGCTTTCTGAATGTTTGGTTTTTGTAATAAGCGGTTCTATGTAAGTTCGTAAAACTTTTGCTTTGGCCAGTGTTGTTGTAATACGTTTATGAACGATCAACTGGCTGGCAAGATTACTTAGTAATGCAACTCTGTGTGCTTTTTTCCTGCCCAGGTTATTGTTTTTATTTCCGTGACGCATGACTTTTGTTTTATACCCTGCACCGTGTCAGGAATTGCAGGATTTTGTGAATAGTTAAAGGGTTGATTTATTGAATCAACCCCCATTTTAAAATATTAATTATCAAGATCAGTTAAACCCAGTTTCGGAAGGTCCATACCAAAATGTAAACCTCTTTCGCCAAGTACCTGCTCAATTTCACTCAATGATTTTTGCCCGAAATTCCGGAATTTCATCAGGTCTTCCTGCTCATATTGAACAAGTTCGCTTAATGAATTGATCTTTGCTGCTTTCAGGCAGTTAAAAGCACGTACAGAAAGATCGAGATCTTCTAAAGGTGTCTTTAAAATTTTCCTTAATTGCAATACCTGCTCGTCTACTACATCCTCCTTTTTGTCTTCCTTATTATCGAAAGTGATGTTCTCATCAGTAATGATCATCAGGTGCTGGATCATAATACGCGAAGCTTGTTTTACTGCTTCTTCCGGGTTTATTGTACCGTCTGTTGCTACATCCAGTATCAATTTTTCAAAATCCGTTTTTTGTTCTACGCGATAATTTTCGATAGAATATTTTACGTTTTTGATGGGTGTATGAATTGAATCAATTGGGATATAACCAAATGGAGTGTCTTTAATTTTATTTTCTTCGGAAGGCACATATCCACGGCCTTTGCCGATTGTTATTTCAATAAGAATGCTAGCAGAAGTATCCAGGGTACAAATCAATTGACCTGGGTTCATCACCTGGAAAAGTTGAGTTGCTTCACCGATCATGCCGGCATTGAATTCAGTACTGTTCTGAATATTCAAAGTGATTTTTTCTGTACTGATTTCCTGGTCAGTCAATTTCTTAAATCGAACCTGTTTAAGGTTAAGGATCATTTCGGTTACATCTTCAGTAACACCTTTTAAAGTGGCAAACTCATGATCAATGCCCTCAATTTTAATACCGATGATAGCATAACCTTCAAGGCTGCTCAGTAAAACCCTTCGGAGCGCATTTCCGATTGTTAAACCAAATCCTGGTTCTAAGGGACGGAATTCAAACTGCCCTTCAAAATCAGTTACTTTTTGTAATACAATTTTGTCGGGTTTTTGAAAATTCAATATAGACATATAGATGTTTTTAAATTTTTTCCGGGATATTTTCGCCGGGAAGTTTGAAAATATTTTTCACTCAATTATTTAGAATACAATTCCACGATCAATTGTTCGCGGATATTTTCAGGAACATTTTCCCTGTCAGGGAATGTTACAAATGTGCCTTTCTTTTCATTGTCATTCCAGTCCAGCCAGGTAAATTTATTATTCTTTCCCCTGATGAAACTTGTCAATGATGCATTGTTACCGCTCTTATCTTTAAAGCTGATACTGTCTCCGGGTTTCAATTGGTAGGAAGGAATATTTACTACTTGACCATTTACCATAATATGTTTATGACTTACAAGCTGGCGGGCAGCCGGCCTGGAAGGAGCTATGCCCAAACGGAAAACAGTATTATCCAAACGTGCTTCCAGTAAGCGAATCAGGTTTTCGCCGGTAACGCCTTTGAGCCTGGCTGCTTTATCAAATGTGTTGTGGAATTGTTTTTCTAAAACACCATAGGTGTATTTAGCTTTTTGCTTTTCTTTCAATTGAAGTGCATATTCGCCCAGCGTTTTTCTTTTACGGGTAGCGCCATGCATGCCGGGAGGATTGCTGTTTTTTGTCAGCCATTTTCCATTTCCCAGGATTGGCTCCCCGAAAATGCGGGAAATTTTTGTTTTAGGTCCTGTGTAACGTGCCATTTGTTTTTTTGATTTTTTAATGTCGGTAAGCTATCGGTAAAAATCTAAAATGAATAACTTACCCTTGATTAAGAATGCCCTTTCGGGTTTGAAAAAAATATTGAATAAATTAAACTCTTCTCTTTTTGGGTGGACGGCAACCATTGTGCGGCATTGGAGTTACATCTTTAATCATTGCGATCTCGATACCACTTTGTGCCAGGGAGCGAATGGCTCCTTCACGACCTGAACCGGGCCCTTTTACATATACATCTACTTTTTTAAGTCCTGCATCCATTGCAATTTTGGCTGCATCCTGTGCAGCTGTCTGAGCTGCATAAGGTGTATTTTTCTTTGATCCGCGAAATTTCATTTTTCCCGCAGATGACCATGAAATTACCTGTCCCTGCTTATTAGTAAGGGAAACGATAATGTTATTAAATGTTGCATTGATATGCGCTTCACCATATGCATCCACTTTTACAATTCTTTTTTTGGAAGATGCTTTTTGTCCGCCTTTTTGTTCTTTAGCCATTTGATTTTTTTAGGTAATCTGAAATTTTATTAAATGAACCCTATTCGGGTTACCTGGTTTTACTCCTGCTTTAAATATTTTAAAGCGATCCATAAATAACAGGATTTGTATAAAACACAAGGCAAACAAATACATGAATGCCTTGTATCAATTTATTTCTTCGGTGCTTTTTTCTTGCCCGCAACTGTTTTACGTTTTCCTTTACGTGTACGGCTGTTTGTACGCGTACGCTGTCCTCTTACTGGTAAACCTTTTCTGTGGCGTAATCCCCTGTAGCAGGCTATATCGAGGAGTCGCTTGATGCTTGTTTGCACTTCACTGCGCAATGCGCCTTCTACTTTAAATTCATTGCTGATCACATTCCGGATTGCGCCTTGCTCATCATCATTCCATTCATTCACTTTCTTATCATAATCCACGCCTGCCTTATCCAGAATATCCTTTGCCCTTGAGCGGCCAATACCATAAATATAGGTAAGACCAATTTCACCTCTTTTGTTTTTCGGTAAATCAATACCAGCTATACGAGCCATATAAAAACTTTAATTTTAGTGTATAAATGATTATCCCTGGCGCTGCTTAAAGCGGGGATTTTTTTTGTTAATTACATATAAGCGGCCCTTCCTGCGTACGATTTTGCAGTCCACGCTACGTTTTTTAATTGATGCCCTGACTTTCATAATCTATTTTTTATAAACAGGTTTAACCTGCATTAATAAAACAATTTCAATTCTTTTTAAAAAAATACAGGCTATTTATACCTGAATATGATCCTTCCCCTGCTCAAATCATATGGACTCATTTCCACACCAACTTTATCTCCCGGTAAGATGCGGATATAATGCATCCTCATTTTTCCTGAGATTGTGGCTAATATTTCATGACCATTTTCCAGCTTCACCCTAAACATTGCATTACTCAAAGCTTCGAGAATAATTCCGTCCTGTTTAATAAGTGGCTGTTTCGACATATAATTTTTGGGAGCGCGAAGATAGGAGCTTGCATTGGAATAGAAAAATTTAACAGAAACTTTTCGTGTGGAGTTTTAAATAATTACCTCAAAATTGTGTTTTTTTTGGGAAATTATTTGAATCTTTCAATGATATATGCTTCCAATTCAGCGGGTGATAGGTGTGTTAACTTTTCCATGCGCTTATTTTTTTTTATTTCAACACCTTTACTATATACACTGATCATAGCATGAATTCCTTCCCTGCTGGCAGAAAAATTTGAAAAATTTGTTTTATGCTGAATATAATAACTGGCATATGCGGCCAGAAAAATATTTAAAAGCTGTATATTATTTTCATAGAGTTTAGTAAGATCATCCGTGATATCAATGGTTAGTGCAGGTGTTCCACTCACCCATTTCCAAACAAATTCATTTACTTTTTTTCTTTCCGGTATGTACTTATCAAGATCTGTATTAATCAGCCAGTTGGAGGACTCTATGAGAATCGGTTCGGCTGTTTCAAAATCTTTCGCTGTAAGCATTTCCGCATTTTCAGGGATTTGCGGCAGTACCTGGGCTTTCGAAAATAAAGGTCCCATGCAAATTAAAAAAAGCAGTGATACATATTTGAACATTTTCATGATGCAAAAATAGGAAATGATTTTATTGTATCACTGTCAATTCGATGTATTACAGCTATCAATTAAATAGTTACATCTACTGAATTTTCTTTGCTGTTTTTAGAAACTACGGAATAATAGGCTAGTTCCACTATGCTGCCCTTGTCTTTATAAGTCACAAGGTATTTAACCACTATTTTATCCTTATTATCCAATGCAGGAATAGTTACGGACTGTGCTTCTACTTTTTCAAAACCCGCATTTTTACTCAGGTGAATGTCATTTAATGTTTTTTCCCAAATTTTTGTTGACTTGCTGCCATGCCATTTGGTAATAGTTATTTTTACATCTGCAATTGCATTTGCATAAACCGGAAGCGCATATCTCTTTTCCGTTCCAATATTTAAATTTACTTCCTTAGCAACAGGTTTTCCTTCCAGAACAAATTCTTTAATGGGATTAAAAAAAATAGAACCCAAAACCAAAACTGCAGTGATTGTGGCAAATATTTTGATCTTTTTCATGATATTTAATTTAGTACTTGTTTAAAATTATTACATGACAAAAGTAAGTATTATGTAATACATAGTACATGGCAATAGCTTAGACGGTAAAAATTTAGGATAAATGGTAGAATATTTATTTGAAATTTGACGTGAGGTTGAAATAATTGTGTTCAAACCTCTTCCTTGAATTGAATTTCAAATTTATCATTTTATAAATAGCATAAAAAAACCCGGAAATCCGGGTTAAAGAAAATGATCTATATTACTTATGAAAAAGCTTCTTTGACTTTATCAAAAAAGTTTTTTTCATTTTTATCAGGCTGGGGATGGAAATTAGGGCTTTTACTCAATTGTTCAAGCATATCTTTTTCTTCATGGGTTAGGTGTTGCGGCGTCCATACATTTACATGAATCAATTGGTCGCCTTTAGAATAACTATTCACATCCGGGAAACCTTTTCCTTTCAGCCTGAAGATTTTTCCGCTTTGAGTGCCTGCCGGTATTTTAATTTTTGCCCGGCCATCAATTGTAGGTACTTCCAGGTTTGTTCCAAATACTGCATCTGTAAAATTGATATATAATTCAAACGCTACATTCTGCCCGTCGCGCTGCAATTCTTTATGTTGTTCTTCTTCAATCAAAATGATCAAATCGCCGGCAGCACCTCCTCTTTCTCCTGCATTTCCTTTGCCACTCATACTTAATTGCATGCCTTCCTGTACGCCGGCAGGAATTTGAACTTTTACCATTTCTTCCCCGTAAATCCGGCCATCACCTTTGCAGGAAGTACATTTTGCAGTAATAGTAGTTCCTTCGCCATTACAGGTGGGGCATGTTGTAACGGTTTGCATTTGTCCCAAAAAAGTATT
>JBBRSI010000055.1:0-12807 GCA_038245585.1 Chitinophagales bacterium | reverse complement strand
TGATTATGAATTTCTATGAGTTTCATTTGTTCCGCAGGGTCCGTAGATTTTTCCAGCTCTTCCTGGTTTTGCTCAAACATCTTTTTCAATTTTTCTATTTTGAAATAATGCAGGCTCAATTGTACATCTTCCCGGCTGGTATCGCGGTACAAAATATCATCGGGTTTATATTTTACCACGCGTTCCCAGTTCGGACTAAGTTCGTAAGGGAAAAAGGTTATATCAATCACCAGTTTGCGCAGCACTTCATCCGCCAAATACAAAAATGATTTTATCGTAGGTTCATGGCCATCCTCGAATTCAGTTTTATACAACTCAAATAATTTCTCCAATTCCGGGCTTGAAAATCCATAGGCATCTAATTCTTCAAAAATATATTCCGCGATGCGCATATTTTCATCCCAGGGTTTTAAACCATGTTCCAATAACACGCGCAACAAATCTTTTTCACGCAGGCTGTCTGCAACAATTAAATTTTGTTCCTGTGCATTCGTAGCTCCAGGAGAAATGACTTCTTCGGTTTTGAGTGCATTCCTGTTTTCTTCTTTTGAAACTGCTTCGCGTTTATATTTATTGACGAGCATCACCAGGTTTTGCTCATCAATATGTAAGACGGAAGCACATTGCCGCGTATACGCCTGGAGTTTTGCAAAGTCTTCTATGCGGTTGAGTTTGCTCAGTGTCACAGCGATGTGATTAACCGCATCATTCTTTTTATGAATATCATTGCCCGCATCTTTCATCAGCACTTCCACCTGGAAAAGAATAATGTCTTTTTTATTTTCTGCAATGAAATCTGTGAAATTTTTCGCGCCGGAATTTTTCAAAAAACTATCCGGGTCTTCGTTGCCCGGAAGCAAAACTAATTTCACTTGCAAGCCTTCTTCAATGGCCATATCAAGCCCGCGCATGGCAGCTTTTATTCCCGCCGCATCGCCGTCATAAATGATCGTGAGATTGGTTGAGTATTTTTTAATCAGTCTCAACTGATCGGTAGTCAATGAAGTGCCACTGCTCGCAACTACATTTTCCATACCTGCCTGGTGCATGGCAATTACATCCGTATAACCTTCCACCAACAGGCATTCATTATTTTTATCAATGGCCTGGCGGGCAAAATATAAACCATACAGGATGCGGCTTTTCGCATAAACTTCATTCTCCGGTGTATTGATATATTTCGGCGCTTTGTCTGCCTGGCCAATTACACGCGCGCCAAAACCCGCAATTTTTCCGGTGATAGTATGTATGGGAAAAATAATTCTTCCTGAATAATTATCCTGCCAATCATTATTACGATTTACAATCAACCCGGATTTTTCAAGCAGTGAAACATTATACACTTCTTCGGTAGCCGCTTTGTAAAAAGCAGTCCTGGATTTGGGCGAATAACCGATCTGGAATTTTGTAATTGTTTCTTTACTGAAACCTCTTTCTTCGAGATACGTCAATGCATTTTCTGTGCCTTCATCGGTTTGTAAAAGTTGTGTACTAAAAAATTTTTGCGCAAAACTATTGATGATATACAAACTTTCAGAAACCTGTTGCTGTTGTTTTCCTTCTTCACTTTGCGCGGTTTCTTCAATAGTAATTTGATAGCGGTTTGCAAGCCAGCGCAGCGTTTCCACGTAACTGTATTTTTCATGCTCCATCAGGAAAGTGATGGTATTACCGCTTCTGCCGCAACCAAAACATTTATAAATTTCTTTAGCAGGTGAAACGGTAAAAGAAGGCGTCTTTTCATTATGAAAAGGACAAAGCCCCAAATAATTCGAACCTCTTTTTTTTAGTTTCACAAATTCGCCCACCACATCGAGAATATCAATGCGATTAGTGATTTGTTGTATGGATTCCTGCGAGATCATTGAATAGTTGAAATGGAAGTGGCGAATTTATTTGCAAAAATACCCTGTTTCCCTCGTTTATTTTTAGTTGAAAATACTTATTTTGCAAGATCAAATTTAAAAAGTCATGAAAAAATTATTCTTTGTATTGCTGGCATTTTCTGCGGCAACGATTTTGTATTGTTGTAAAGGTGCACAATCTGCGGATGGCCTAAACCTTAAATTTAATTTGCAAAAAGGGGAGAAATTTTTATACACTGCCGGAATGGATATGCATGCACGTCAGAGTGTGATGGGCAAGGATATGGATGTGAATACCAAAATGGATATGGCGTATACATTTGAAGTGACTGGTGACAGTGCCGGCTGGAAAAAAGTGAATGCCACCATTTCAAAGATCGCTATGAATATGGATGCGGGCGGTATGCAAATAAAATTTGATTCTGACAACCCCACAGCTACAGATAGCACCAATCCAATGGGAAAAGTGGGACAAATATTTGGTGCGATGAAAGGCGGGCAGTTTGGTTTTACTATCAATGAAAAAGGAGAAGTAGGAAATGTTACCGGAATCCGTGAAATGATGGAACATGCGGTGGCTTCATTGGGTGACCCGACATCTTCTGCAGCGTTAATGGCAGGCTTAGGTAAATCTTTTGATGAGAATCAGTTTAAACAAAACCTGCAGCAGTCATTTGGTATTTACCCGGATAAAGCGGTGAAGCCCGGTGATAGCTGGCACAAAACCATGACCATGAATAATGCAGGTATGGTTATGAAAATGGATAATACATATACACTCGAATCCGTAGATAATAATAATGCCAATGTAAAAATGAGTTCAAAAATTACTTCCGGAAGTGATTCGGCACAACTCATGGGAATGGATATGGATATGAATGGAACGATGGATGGAACCATGCAATTTGACATTGCCAGCGGCATGCCGGTAAAAGGCCTTTCCACCATGCAGATGAATATGAAGATGAAAAACCAGGGAACAGAAATCCCTATGAATATGACTTTTACTATGAATATTACAGGGAAGAAGTTGTAGGGAAATTGATTAAGAAATAGTTTGTTGTTTTGAGTTTTGTGTTTCGGGTTAAATTTCGATTTGGAATTTTATTTTGTCTTTTGGTTGCCGGCTTTTGTTTTTCATGGGAACTTCGTTGTGTCACTCACTTGTACTTTCTGTACATTGAGCGACAGTGCTCTCCCTTAGTGTTGCAAATCTCACTAAAGAGGAAAAATGAAGAATATAAAATAAGAGATCAATTTGTATTTTTCTTTGTAACTTTTGTGATCATTTAATTTAAGCGTATGCGATTTAACTTTGAATTCCAGATTAAGCCTGGCTTTTATTTCAAATCCATAGAAACCTTGCAAAACTTTATACATAGCAAGGTAGATTAATGAATGAAAATTAAATTAAATAGTGGGGGAATACTTATTTGGATAATCTTTATTGCAGTAATTGTTATTATAGTATGGTCTCAATATGAAAAAAAGGAAAATCGTTTAACTGATCCTTTATTTACAATGGGCATTGTAACAGATAAGAGTAAAGTTGCTATAGGAGAGCAATATTTAGATTATACCTATAAAGTAAATAATATTACTTATAAGGGTAGTGTTCCGATTAAATTTTGTTTAGAGTGTTCTGATAGTTGTTGTAAAGTTGGATCAAAGGTTAAAGTTAGGTATGAATCCGGTGATCCTTCAAATAGTGACCTGGTTCATTAAAATAGGTTAATATGTACTGTTTACAAAAATATTTACAGGTTAGCTTGATTATATTTTGTTGTTTCGTTACAACTGATTTTTTGTATGCACAGGTATTAACCCCAGAAAACCAAGAGGAAATTTTAACCATTCAAAAAGAACAGGGGGAAATTACGAGCAAAGTATTACGTTTATTCGAGAAAGGAACTTCCGACAGCATACTTATTTTTGTTGACAGTGATTACATCAAATCAGATAAAAATATAAAAAAAATACTATCTACTGCATCCGGAGAAATCCAAAAATATAAGGATATAACAGAAGTATCAGAAGGCTTGATAGTTTATGATGAAACTCACAATATATACAGATGTTCTTATTATGATACTACAGGTGAAAAGTTTTTAATTGACATTTATTTTATGCAGGGTAATCCGTACTCAAAAATTGTAAAATTTGTCATTAAGAAAAAACAGGAACTTGATAAGGAAAGAGAGGAAAACATTGAATGGAATAATAAGCATAAAAGTCAACCACCTCCGCCACCAAAAAGAAATTAAAATAAAAGCCGTTGATTGTTCAACGGCTATCTTGTTATATGAGTCCCTAAAAGCAAGCAAAACAATTTGTCCTATAAGCAATGTACAAAAATCTTACATCTTAAATCCTACTTCATAAATCACCCTCCTTCTTTAATAATTTAGATTTATTTTTGCGGCAGCAATTAATCATTTAATTAATACACTATGCGGTCTATAGCTTTGCGCGAAGCGCTCCGGGAAGCCATGAGCGAGGAAATGCGCCGGGATGAATCTGTTTTTTTAATGGGTGAAGAAGTGGCGGAATATAACGGTGCTTATAAAGTGAGCCAGGGAATGCTCGCAGAATTTGGTCCCAAAAGAATTATTGATACACCCATTTCTGAACTGGGTTTTGCCGCCATCGGCGTTGGCGCTGCGCAAAATGGTTTGCGCCCCATCGTGGAATTTATGACCTGGAATTTTGCGGTATTGGCTATGGATCAGATTTTAAATACAGCTTCCAAAATGCTTGCTATGAGCGGCGGACAGATCAATTGCCCCATCGTTTTTCGCGGCGCCAATGGCAGTGCCGGACAATTGGGCGCACAACACTCCACGGCTTTCGAAAGTTTTTATGCAAATATTCCGGGGATAAAAGTTGTTTCCACTTCAAACGGGTATGATGCAAAAGGGCTTTTAAAACAAGCGATTCGCTATGAAAATGATCCGGTGATATTTATGGAAAGCGAAGTGTCTTACGGAGAAAAAATGGATGTGCCGAAAGATGAATATTACATACCACTCGGTAAAGCCGATATAAAAAAAGCTGGTCGCGATGTGACCATTGTTTCTTTTAATAAAATGATGAAAGTGGCTATGGATGCGGCTTCCGAACTGGAAAAAGAAAATATAAGTGCGGAAGTAATTGACCTGCGAACGATCCGTCCGCTGGACTGGCATACGATTTTAGACAGTGTGAAAAAAACCAATCGCCTGGTCATCGTTGAAGAGCAATGGCCAATGTGTTCTGTTTCTTCAGAAATTTCTTACCGCATTCAAAAAGAAGGGTTCGATTATTTAGACGCGCCAATTCGCCGTATTACCTGTGCCGATGCGCCGATGCATTATGCGCCCAACCTGGTGGAAGCTTATCTGCCGGATGTTGCGGGCACCGTGAAACTGGTGAAAGAAGTAATGTATTTGAAAAAATAATTTTATCCGCATAATTTTTTTCCACACCAAAAAAAATTTATATTTGGTGTACCATGAAACGCATTGCTGCTTATATAATTTTCATTTTTTTCGGCATTCAAAATGTTTCCGCACAAACAACAGATACATTTCCAATATTGGGTGATTCAGGTGTTTTGCAAAATGTAAAAGTGAATGCATTCGGTTCGCAAGCAAAATTAAAAGACATTCCCACAGCTATTGCAGTGCTGACCACTGAAGACTTACAACGTTTTGATGGCATGTCCTTATTATCCGCGATGAATACAGTGCCCGGCGTTCACATGGATGAACGCACACCCGGGAATTACCGGCTTTCTATACGCGGTAGTATTTTGCGTTCGCCTGCAGGAATTCGAAATGTAAAAATTTACTGGGATGAAATTCCATTGACGAATGCTTCAGGCAATACCTACCTGAATATGGTGGACATCACTCACCTTCAATCCATTGAAATCATCAAAGGGCCTGCATCCAGTATGTATGGCGCAAACACAGGCGGGGCAATGATCCTGCATTCTTTCAATAGTAATTTAAAAAAGAGGGATCAGTTTAATGCGGGTTTGAATCTTGGTTCTTTTACGCTGATCAATGAACAGTTTGGCTGGCAGGCACAACGAAAAAATTTTTATTCAAACCTGCAGCAAAGCCATTTATCCAGCCTGGGATTTCGGGAAAATGGTTCTTCCCGAAAAGATATTTTGAAATGGAATGCCAACTGGAAACTTAATAAAAAACAACAGTTATCTTTTTTGAGTTTTTATGCGAATCTTCATTTTGATAATCCCGGCAGTTTAACGGAAGGTGATTATAATGATAATCCTACACAAGTAAGAAATGGGCTTGCTGATCAGCAGGCCGGCTTCACTAATCATACTTTCTTTTTTGCACCATCTTTAAAATCCATCATCGGAAAACGTCTTGTAAATACAACTTCTGTTTCTGCGGTGAATACAGATTTTACCAGGAACATGCTTTATAATTTTGAAAAAAGAAATGAATGGAATTATAGTGCACGTACAAGATTTTCCTACAACTGGCTTTGGGGAAAAATCAACGTTGAAAATATTACGGGTGTGGAATGGCAATATGGTACAACTGATCTAAATGAATACACCAATAAGAATGGTATGCCGGATACATTTCTATACAACGATGACCTGCATTATGCGCAATATTTTTTATACACACAATTCAATGCAAGATTGAGTCAGAAATTTATCCTGCAAGTAGGTGCAAGTCGTAATACAATGCATTATTATTTTTATCGCACAGCGGCTGATACTATTACATTTCCACAAAATAGGGTAGCCGGAAATCTTGTTGCGCCACGTATCGGAATCGTTTATAAACTCACCGATGCAGTATCGCTGTATGCCACGGCCGCAAAGGGTTTCTCGCCGCCAACACTCGCTGAAGTGCGGCCCACGAATGGTTCCTATTATCCATACCTGAAGCCGGAACAAGGCTGGAATTATGAAGTAGGTGCCAAAGGTTCTTTATTGCATGACCGGCTGGATATAAATGCTGCGATATATTATTTTGATTTGGAAGATGCAATTGTTAGCCGCACGGATACTTTGGGAAATAATTTTTATGTAAATGCCGGAGGCGCTATTCAAAAAGGTTTTGAACTTTGGTTAAAAGGCTATGTTATCAGGGGCTCCCGGAAAAAACCTTCTATGATTAGTACATTGAATATCTGGAACAGTTTTACTTTTCAGCCATATTTTTTCAAAGATTATATAGATGGTACTAAAGATTATTCCGGCAATCATTTAACCGGTATTCCACAATTCACCAATGTTTTGGGCGTGGACCTGCGTTTGAAAAACAACGTGTATGGCGCGCTGATATTGAATTGTACGTCATCAATCCCTTTGGATGACGCGAATGATGTATATGCAAAACCATATCAGCTGCTGCAAATAAAAGCCGGTAAACAAATAGAAATTTCAAAAGTTCCTGTAAATATTTTTGTAGGTATCGATAATGTATTGAATGAAGCGTATAGTCGCGGAAACAATATTAATGTGACGGGTAGTAGTTATTATAATCCCGCGCCGGGAAGAAATTTTTTCGTTGGGGGAAAATTGGATCTCTGAAAATAATTTAGCATAAAACGCACAATCGCCCATTTATTTAACGGTTACATTTGCCCAAAAATATACTGATGTCAAACATCCTGGTTATAGATGATGAAAAAGCAATCCGCAAAACACTCACGGAAATTTTGAGTTATGAAGGTTTTAAAACGGATGAAGCTTCTGATGGCGAAGAAGGCTGGAAAATGTTTATGGCCAAAACCTATGATGCCGTTTTATGCGATATTAAAATGCCTAAAATGGACGGGCTTGAATTTTTAGAAAAAGCGAATAATAAAAATCCGGATGTTCCCATCATCATGATCAGCGGTCATGGAAATATTGAGACCGCCGTGGATGCTGTAAAAAAAGGCGCATTTGATTACATCGCGAAACCGCCGGATCTCAACCGGCTTCTGATAACTATACGCAATGCAGTAGAAAGAAATACGCTGAGCGTAGAAACTAAAGTGCTGAAAAGAAAAGTAAATAAAGTGCAGCCAATCATCGGCGAAAGTGATGCTATTAAAAAAATTAAAGAGACGATTGATAAAGTAGCGGCTACGGATGCGCGTATTTTAATTACAGGTGAAAATGGTGTGGGTAAAGAGTTGGTGGCAAAATGGATTCATGAAAAAAGTAACCGAAATGCAGCATTGCTGGTTGAAGTGAATTGCGCAGCTATTCCGGGCGAATTAATTGAGAGTGAATTATTCGGCCACGAAAAAGGTTCGTTTACTTCTGCGATAAAACAACGCATCGGAAAATTTGAGCAAGCCAATAAAGGAACCATTTTCCTGGATGAAATTGGAGACATGAGTATGAATGCGCAGGCCAAAGTTTTACGGGCTTTGCAGGAAGGAAAAATTACCCGCGTGGGTGCAGAAAAAGAAATTTCTGTGGATGTACGGATCATTTCCGCAACGAATAAAAACTTGCTGGAAGAAGTGGAAGAAAAAAAATTCCGCCTCGATCTCTATCACAGGTTGGGTGTGATTTTAATACATGTTCCATCACTCAATGAGCGCGTGGAAGATATTCCCTTACTCGTGGATAAATTCCTCGCAGATATTGCGGATGAATATGGACAGGCACCAAAAACGATTGATAAAAAAGCAATTGCTGAATTACAAAAACATACCTGGACAGGAAATATCCGCGAACTGCGAAATGTAGTGGAAAGACTTATCATTTTATCCGGCAAAACGATCTCGGTGGAAGACGTCAAAAATCATGTGATGCTGAATTAATAAAACTAAAATTGTTTTAAGTGAAATGAAAATTTATGCCGCATGAAAAAATCGTGTATATCATTTTGGGTCCAACTGCTTCAGGGAAAACGGCTGTTGCCATTGAGCTTGCGCGTTATTTTAAAACATCCATTATCTCCGCAGATTCGCGGCAATGTTTTCGCGAATTAAATATTGGCGTAGCGAAACCAACTGTAGAAGAACTGGCTGCAGTTCCGCATTTTTTTATTAATAATTTGAGCATTACAGAAGAAGTGAATGCCCGATTATTTGAAGAATCTGCTTTAGCTTTTACCCAAAAAATATTTGCAAAAAGTAATACAGCTGTCATGGCCGGCGGCACTGGCCTTTATATAAAAGCATTTTGTGAAGGCATGGATTCAATGCCGGAAATAGATCCGGGAATTCGTGAAAAACTGCGCAATGATTTTTCGAAAAACGGCATTCAATGGTTGCAGGATGAAGTACAAAAAAAGGATACTGCGTTTTGGAAACAATCAGAACAACATAATCCGCAACGTCTTTTACGTGCATTGGAAATTTGGGAATCAACCGGGATTTCCATTATTGATTTTCAAAAAAATAAAAAGACGCACAGAGATTTTAATATCATTAAAATTGGGCTTGAAATTCCTATGCCTGCATTGTATGAACGAATTAATAAACGTGTAGATTTAATGATGCAACAAGGTTTGTTATATGAGGTGGAAAATTTATTACCTTACCGGAATTGTGCTGCTTTACAAACTGTTGGTTATAAAGAATTATTTGAATATATGGATGGAAACTATTCCATTGATCTGGCAGTAGAAAAAATAAAACAACATACACGGAATTATGCAAAGCGACAAATGACCTGGTTTAAACGAGATAAAGATATTCAATGGCAAAATGGAAATACACCTTTTGATTGTTCCGCTTTTTTGTAAATTCATAAAAGATATTCCATTTTTTTCAAATAATATTCTGGCAAAACCCCTACATTTGACACTCAGTCCCGGAATCATAACCCCTAAATATTGATCATTTAATTATCACTTTAATTACTTAAAGTTTTATTGGAATGTTTTTTTTAGAGATTGAGATTCAATTTTTTTTAACCATCCAAATATTTATTCTTCATGAAAAGAAATCTCTTCATTGCATTTGTAAGTCTATGCCTGTTTGGCTTTCAGGCTAATAGTCAAAATTACTGGAATGCCGCCAAAGAAAGTGATGTGAGTAAAGGCAAAGATATTTTTGCCGGCCATTACAAACCCAATGCTTATTTAATGTATAAGCTGGATGAAACAAATATTAAATCCGACCTGGCCAAAGCGCCAACCGGAAAAGTTTCCAATTCCACGGTAATCATTATGGTTCCAGTAGGAGATGGCACGATGGAAAAATTCCGCGTAGCTGAAGCTTCTGTAATGGAGCCGGCTCTTGCTGCAAAATTTCCTCAGATTAAATCGTATACTGGTCGTGGTATAGATAATCCTGCATCCACAATTCGTTTTGATGTAACGCCGGAAGGATTTCATGCAATGATCCTTTCACCTGACAGGAGTACCATTTATGTGAATCCTGTTTCTGTAGATAAAAGTAGCCGTGTTTATGCAATTTATACAAGGGAGAATACCAATTCGCCGATTGAATTTAAATGTGAAACACCTGATGGAAAACTTGAAAATGGTACAGGAAAAGCTACGCAATATTCAGGTAATGCGGATGATGGTATGCTGAGAACATATCGCCTCGCGCTTTGTGTAACCGGAGAATTTTCTCAATATTTTTTAGATGGCACAGAAGCAAATGATGCTGAAAGATATGCCAAAGTGTTGGCGCAAATAACTACAGATCTTACCCGTGCAAACGGCATTTATGAAAGAGATTTCGGAATCACTATGCAATTTGTTGAAAAAGAACTTTCTATCATTTATTTAAATCCTGCAACTGATCCTTTTACCAATAATTTTAATGGTAAAACACAACAGGTATGCGATGATTCTATTGGAAACGCCAATTATGATATTGGCCATGTAATACATAAAGCAGGTGACAATGGCAATGCAGGTTGTATTGGTTGTGTGTGTAAAACAGGTAGTAAAGGAAGTGGTTTTACAATGTATTCCAAACCCGATTTACTGGATCCTTTTGTAGTTGATTACTGGACTCATGAAATGGGCCATCAATTCGGCGGAAATCATACATTTACTTTTAGTAATGAAGGCACTGGCGCAAATGTAGAGCCGGGTAGTGGCTCCACCATTATGGGTTATGCAGGCATTACTGGCGGTACTGATGTGCAGCCACATAGCGATGATTATTTTCATTCAGTAAACATTGCACAGGTCTCCAATTATTTCAGGACTGGACAGGGCGGATGTGCCGTGAAAACAGTTACTGGCAATACAGCTCCAACTGCAGCTGCAGGTGCAGACTTTATCATTCCAAAATCAACTCCATTCCTGCTAACAGGTGTTTCTACTGATGTAGATGCATCTGATGTATTGTCTTATGAGTGGGAACAAATAGATATTTATGAGAACGGCGGTTCTAATACTTACCCGCAACAAAATTCTACAAAAGGGCCTGTATTCAGATCTATATTATACTCTACTGAACCAACACGCTTATTTCCAAATCTCACTACTATTCTTTCAGGTGCATTGTATAACAAATGGGAAGCTTTACCTGCTGCTGCACGCGATTTAAATTTCCGCTTTACTGCAAATGACAATCATCCGGGTGGTGGAAATAATAAGAGTGATGATGTGATCGTAACGATAGATGCAAGTTCAGGACCTTTCCAGGTAACAGCGCCTAATACAAGTGGCGTAAGCTGGGATGCAGGCACAATGCAGGAAGTGACCTGGGATGTGGCAAATTCTACATCAGCACCGGTGAGTTGTACAAGCGTGAATATTTTATTATCACTGGATGGTGGTATGACATTTCCAATTGTATTGGCCGCAAACACACCCAATGATGGAAGTGAAAATATTTTGGTTCCAAATTTTGATGTGACTACAGCACGTATCAAAGTAGCTTCAGTTGGAAATATCTTTTTTGATATTAATAATAAAGACTTTACTATTACTGGAATTTTACCAGTGACCTGGTTATCATTCACCGCTGAGAAATCCGGCGCGAATACAGTGTTACTCAACTGGTCCACAGCGAATGAATTGAACAACGATCATTTTGAAGTAGAGAGAAGTAATGACGGAACAAATTTCGCTATGATCACAAACATTAAAGCCGGCTCAAATCCAAACCAGGTGCAGCAATACGCGTATACAGATAAAGCTGCTTTGCAGGGTGATAATTATTTCCGTGTGAAGCAAGTGGATCTTGACGGCCGCTTTACCTATACTGATATTAAGAAAGTAACACTGGATGGTGCAAGTACATTCTTTACCATCAGGCCAAACCCGGTTGTAGATAAAGCAACTTTAGTAGCAAGTACACGATTGAATAATGTGCGCATCAGTATGGTAAGTACTACAGGAAAAACTGTTTATACAATATCTCAAACCCTGGTAAATGCAGGAGATGTAATAACGATACCCGTAAGCAATCTTGCAAAAGGTGTTTATATTATTAAGATCACCAGTGATGAAGGAAATAAAACCGAGAAGCTGGTTGTACAATAAATTTGTGTGATTTAAAAATGAAAGGCCGGCTATTTTAGCCGGCTTTTTTTTGTGTAAAATAAAGTTATAGCACGCTAAATAAAATTTCACTTAATTATTATTCTTAAAAATTAAACATGAAATACATATTTTATTTTATTAGAAAGAGATCGCCAGCATATTACGATCTTACCCAAATGAAATTCATTCACTACATTAAATTTTATAAGAAAACTTTTTCTAAAAAGGATAACCAATGGCCAAATTGAAAACTAAATTTTGCCTGCGCCAGTCTTTACTTCCAAAATCTATTTGATTTAACACCCAGCGATTTCCCGGTGGTAAAAATGGTTTGCGTAATGGAAATGCGACATCCAAACGGAGTACAAAAAAACTTACATCCACGCGTAAACCAACACCGGTTCCGAGCGCCATTTCACTAAAAAATTTATTGGAAAATTTGGAACCCGGCCTTATCGTGTCTTCGCGAACAGTCCACACATTCCCGGCATCCAGGAACACTGCGCCATAGAATA
>JBBRSI010000054.1:0-12836 GCA_038245585.1 Chitinophagales bacterium | reverse complement strand
GGCTTGTACCAGTTTATCCAAAGCGCGCTGATCGCCCATTTTAATTCTTTGTGCCAATGTGGTTTCTTCCTCCGGTGTGATCATGGATATTTTAGAAATCTCCTGTAAGTACTTTTCTACTGCCTGGGAATCACGGTTAGTGATTTGGGTTGCGATTTTGAGTTGCCTCATATTATTAGATGCTTTTTTATTTGAAAGATATTTGAAAAGATAAAAGCCAAAAATTCGTTTCCTGTTTTAACAATTAATATAGAAAATTCAGGATTAAGCCGCGCAAAGGTACGAAAAATTTCCTTATATGCAATGAAAATGTATTGACAATATATAATTTAATCTAACCTGAGATGCCTTTATTTTCCATTTAAAACTTACTTTTATCCATTTCAACCACATACCTCAAAAATCATGCTGATAGATTTTCGTTCTGACACAGTGACAAGGCCCGGTTCTTCTATGAAGAAAGCTATGTTGGAAGCAAAATTGGGCGACGACGTTTTTGGAGAAGACCCAACCATTAATGAACTCCAGGAAAAAATGGCCAAAATGTTTGGTTTTGATGATGCATTATTTTGTCCCAGCGGAACCATGACTAATCAAATTGCCATTAAATGCCATACAAATCCAGGCGATGAAGTAATCTGTGATGAACGTTCCCACATTTACCAATATGAAGGTGGTGGAATTGCTTTTAATTCCGGTTGCTCCGTAAAACTTTTGCACGGCGATCTTGGACGGCTCGATGCAAACCTCGTAGAAAATGCCGTGAATAATAAAACTGATGTGCACAAGGCTTTTTCATCTTTGGTATCATTGGAAAACACATCCAATCGGGGCGGCGGCGCATGTTATGATTTTTCAAAATTTGCTGATATCAAAAAAGTTTGCACAAAAAATGAATTAAAATTTCATCTGGATGGCGCAAGACTGTTCAATGCAATTGTTGCAAAGAATGAAAAGCCAAAAGATTATGGAAAAATTTTTGACAGTATTTCTATATGCCTGAGTAAAGGCCTCGGTGCGCCGGTCGGAAGCGTTTTGTTAGGAGACAAAAAGTTCATTGAAAAAGCCAGGCGCATACGCAAAGTTTTTGGTGGTGGAATGCGACAGGCCGGAATTTTAGCAGCAGCAGGAATTTACGCATTGGATAATAATATTAAAAGATTGGCAACAGATCATCAACATGCAAAAGCAATTGGTGATACTTTGCGTTCCAAAAGTTTTGTAGGTGAAATGTATCCCGTAGAAACCAATATTATTATTTTTGAAATTGCAGGGAAATATAAAAATGCACAAGAATTTACACATGCCTTAAGAAGAAAAGATATTCTTGCAATGGCCATGTCTCCCACACAGGTAAGAATAGTTACACATCTTGACATCACAGAAAAAATGACGCAGAAAACGATCAGCGAGATCAAAAATTTATAATACTTATTTAATAAATATATTCACATGTTACCAAAGAAAGACCCCACTCAAACACAAGCCTGGAAAGCGCTTACTCAACATTACGGGGAAATGAAAACCATGCAAATGAAAAACATGTTTGCAGAAGACCCGAAGCGTTTCAATCGTTTTTCATTAAGCTTTTCCGAAATGCTTTTTGATTATTCAAAAAATATTATTTCTCAAAAAACGCTGGACTTATTACAACAACTCGCTGCAGAATCGGAAGTGAAAACTGCGATTGAAAAAATGTTTTTGGGTGACATTATTAATGAAACTGAAGGCCGTTCCGTATTGCATACCGCGTTACGCAATTTCTCCGGGAAACCAGTTTATAGTGAAGGTAAAGATGTAATGCCTGAAGTGCACTCGGTGCAGGAACAAATGAAAAATTTTTGTACTGCCATTCATTCCGGAAAACATACCGGCTATGACGGAAAAAAAATAAAATACATTGTCAATATCGGTATTGGTGGTTCCGATCTCGGACCGCAAATGGTAACAGAAGCATTAAAACCATATTGGGTAGAAGGCATACAAACTTATTTTGTAAGCAATGTAGATGCTTCACAAATTGCAGAAGTTTTTAAAAAAATTACGCCCGGCGAAACACTTTTTCTCATCGCATCAAAAACATTTACAACACAGGAAACCATGACCAATGCGCATTCTGCGCGGGAATGGTTTTTAGAAAATGCCAAAGATGAAAAACATATTGCTTTACATTTTGCTGCGCTCAGTACGAATGAAGAAGCTGTAAAAAAATTCGGTATTGATCCTGCAAATATGTTCCGCTTCTGGGATTGGGTGGGCGGCCGTTATTCATTGTGGAGTGCAATCGGTTTATCCATAGCGCTCACAGTTGGTTATGATAATTTTGAGCAATTATTAAAAGGTGCTTATGCCACGGATCAGCATTTCCAAACAACTCCATTTGAAAAAAACATCCCTGTGATCATGGCATTAGTTGGACTTTGGTACACGAATTTTTTCGGAACACAAACAGAAGCTATTTTACCATATGATCAATATATGCATCGCTTCCCTGCTTATTTTCAACAAGGAAATATGGAAAGCAATGGAAAATATGTAAGCCGCAATGGTGAAGCCGTGACGTATTCCACAGGCCCTGTGATCTGGGGCGAACCGGGCACAAACGGGCAACATGCATTTTATCAACTCATTCACCAGGGCACGGTTATGATACCATGTGATTTCATTGCGCCGGCAATCAGTCATAATCCAATGGGCGAACATCATCCCATTTTATTATCCAATTTTTTCGCGCAGACAGAAGCATTAATGAAAGGGAAAAATGCAGATGAAGTAAAAGCAGAATTACAAAAAGCAGGCATGGACGAAGCAGCCATCAATAAATTATTTCCCTATAAGGTTTTTAAAGGAAACAGGCCAACGAATTCTTTTTTATTGAAAGAAATTACACCATTCAGTTTGGGCAGTCTCATTGCCTTATATGAACATAAAATTTTTGTACAAGGTGTGATCTGGAATATTTTCAGTTTCGATCAATGGGGTGTAGAACTAGGAAAACAGTTAGCACAAAAGATTTTACCAGAATTAGAAAGTGATGAAAAAATTACCACGCATGATTCCTCCACGAATGGTTTGATGAATGCGTATAAGGATTTTAGGAAATAAGAAATGTAAGTAAAACATAAAAAAAACGAACCGGTTTTCGATTCGCTTTGTGACCCCGCCAGGATTCAAACCTGGAACCTTTTGATTCGTAGTCAAATACTCTATTCAGTTGAGCTACGGGGCCAATTATTTAAAAACATTTTTATTTTTATTAAAAAAAAACGTCGATTTTAAATTGGCTGCAAATATAAGTCTCCATTTTTACATATCGAAAATTTATGCCGATCATTTAAAAATGCCAGCGAACAAATGCTTCCAACGCTGCATATTTTGTCATTCCAATTACCGCATATAAGTCCGCTGTATGTGCGTTGCGCTCTTCGGCACGCTGCCAGAATTCACGCGCATCCGTTCCCTGGAAAGGCACCATATCTTTTTGGCTTTGATGAATGAAAATGCCATTTCTTTTTTTAATGACCTGGTCAGGACTCATGGGCACTGCCATTTCTATTTCGTCAATTTCCCATTCCTGCCACGCACCTTTATACAACCAAATCCAGCAATCTTTCAGCCATAAATCCCCGGCTGCTTTTATCCGCCGGATACTTTCCTGCACAATATCCAAACAAACTTTATGCGTGCCATGCGGATCTGCTAAATCGCCCGCACAAAAAACCTGTTGCGGTTTTATTTCGCGGAGTAAAGCCACAGTGCTTTCAATATCTTTTTCACTCATAGGCTTTTTTTCAATAGTGCCGGTTTCATAAAATGGCAGGTTTTGAAAATGCCTGTTGGCCGCTGGAATGCCTACATATTTACAAGTGGCATTTGCTTCACACCGGCGTATCAAACCTTTAATAGCGCGGATCTCCGGTGTATCCATTTCATTAAGTTGCTTTGACAATAAAAATGTTTCGGCTGTTTTTAAAATAGTATTGCTCTTATCATTATTGATTCCAAACATGTCTTCAAACCCAACAGCAAAATCTAAAAAGCGCGTAACAAATTCATCTGTCACCGCTATATTTCCACTCGTTTGATACACCACATGCACATCATGTCCCTGGTCCTGCAACCGCATAAAAGTGCCGCCCATACTGATAATATCATCATCCGGATGCGGGGAAAAAACAACACTTCGTTTGGGATAAGGAACGCTTCGCTCCGGGTGATGCGGAATGATGGCTTCCGGTTTTCCACCCGGCCATCCGGTAATGCTGTCGCGCAACATATAAAAAACCTGCAGGTTGATTTCATATACATCTCCTTTTTCAACCAGTAAATCACCAAGGCCACTTTCATTGTAATCATGCATGGTGAGACTGAGCACGGGTTTTTTTAATTTCAATGCCATATTTACCACCGCGCGCTTGATCATTTTCGGCGTCCAGTCAACATCTCCGGCAAGCCAGGGAGATTTAAACCGCGTGAGATCTGCGGCTGCAAACTGATCCAGCACAAAATGACAATGATTGTGTTGTTGTAATATACTTGCCGGCACTTGCTCCGTTACATGTCCTTCCACGGCACGCGCAACAATCGGCGCTTTATGTCCCCAGGCCATGAGTAACACGCGCTTTGCTTTCATGATAGTTTGAATACCCATCGTGATGGCGAGGCGTGGCACTTTAGAAATATTTTCAAAATCTTTGGAATTCGCCATGCGCGTACTAATATCCAAATTGATCAGCCGGGTTTTTGAAAAAATACTGCTTCCGGGTTCATTAAAACCAATATGGCCGTTATTACCAATGCCCAATATTTGTAATCCAATGCCACCTGCATCTTCGATCATTTGTTCGTAGGCGATACAATGATTTTTTATTTCTTCCTTGGGTAATTCACCATTGGGGATATGAATATTTTCCGGCAAAATATCTACATGACTGAATAAATGCCGTTGCATAAAGCTCCAGTAACTCTGGAATACTTGTGGTGAAATGGGATAATATTCATCCAGGTTAAATGTGATTACATGTTTAAAACTCAGGCCGTCTTCCCGGTGTATGCGAACTAATTCAGCATACATATCCACTGGCGTAGAACCCGTTGCAAGGCCCAGTACGCAAGGCTTTCCGGATGCTGCTGTTTCGCGGATATATTGTGCAATTTCCAGCGCAACAAATTTTGCACCTTCGGCCGGGCCTTCAAAAATTTCTACCGGAATTTTTTCAAATGAATCTACCATGTTAATTATAGCGTTGATCATGCAAATATATTGAAGTTCAATTCAATCATTTTCAATATTGAATTGCTTTTGAATATGTGCCGGAATAAAATTTTTTGTAATGAATTTTGGCAAGAAATAAATTCAGGAAAGCCAGGCCGGTTTTTGTTTCAATATTTTTTTATATACAGGACAATTGGCAGAATGAGCACCTGGCAAATACCCACTGCTCATTAAAAATTCATTGACGATTTCCCCGCCAGTAAATTTAAAATGTACTTTGAATAATTTCACCCATTCATTTTTTTCCAGCGGATGATTCTTATCAATCCAGTTTTTAAATGAACCAAATTCTTTTTGCAATTGTAAAATTGCATTTGCATTAAAAATGGCCGCTTGTATTTTCAACCTATTTCGTATGATGCCCGGATCCGCTAAGAGCTTAGCAATTTTTGAATCTTTATATGCAGCAACTTTTTTGATTTTAAAACCATCGTAAGCCTTATAAAAATTTTCTTTCTTTTTAAGAATTGTTTCCCAACTTAATCCGGCCTGGTTGATCTCTAAAATGAGTCTTTCAAATAACGCATCATCGGATTCTATGGGAAAACCATATTCATGATCGTGGTATTTTCTATGAACATTTTCTTTGGGTAAAGTTTCTACAAAAAGGCAATAATTTTTTACAGGCGCATCCATTTTATTTTTGATTGATATGTCGTTTTTCAATCATGGCTTTTATAAAATCGCTCACAAGATAACTGATCAGTTTGCCTGTTGCCGGGCTTTTCCGGTTGTCTGCCAAATGCGTAGCGCCTTCACAAATATGCAGGTAAGCCACCGTGCAATTTTGCGCCATATATTGTACATATTGCCTCGCATGAATTGGCGAAATCCCCACAGGTGTAAATGCACTGCTGAGCACATTTTCTATGCTATCCAGGTCAAGCTCTATACCGCAATAATTAATCTCCGTAAAACTGCATGCATGTGCCAGTGCCTGGCGGAATGTTTGTTTTTCATGGATAAAAATATCTTCGAATGTGATGAAATCAATGAAAGGATTATTGGCAATATCCAGCCACATATTTTGAGTGAGATAATTTTCATGCAAACCAACAATGCAATATTTTTCCAGGTAACCATCTTCTTCCGCATAACGGAAAGAATTGCCGCTATGCCTTCCTTCCAAAGGCCTGTAATCCGCGTGTGCATCTAAATTGATGGCATTGATTTCTGCAATGGGCAAAAGGCCCGCACTGTATAAACCTTTGGCAGCGCCTTTAATACAACCATAGGCATTGTTGTGACCACCGCCAATGATGATAGGAATTTTATCATTGCGCGTGATAATGCTTACCAATTGTTCCACTTCATCATCCATAATTGCCGTTGCCTGCCGGTACGCTTTTATTTTTTCTTCATAATTCACACTGTTTTTTTCTATGAGTTCTTTGATCTCTGAAAAATCAAATTGCCCTAATAATAATATTTCATCACCATGCAAAAAATCATTGCTCTGTGTATTTAAAAAAGATTGCAGGAAAGGATGCCAGGCTGTATCTGCTCCCCCAACGCCCAGGTTTCCTTTAATACCAATATCTTCCGGTATGCCGGCAATTACAAAACGAGCAGTGCTTTTCCGGATGCGTGCTTCTATATTTTCAGCACTCTCAGTTACCCGGATATTTTCACCAAGTTTCGTTTCAAAACGGCGGATATGCGTGTTGCTTAAAACATCATCTTTTGAGAAAATCTTTAAATGCTTCATAGTTTTTTGACTTTATAAATCTGTTATAACGGGGTTTTCCTGGTTTGCCGGTTTATAAAACAACATGCCAATCATCATGATCAAACTGGTCACCAATATTACAAAGAAAAGTATTCCATCATTGAAACTTGCTAATTTATATTCCGCCGGTATTTTATAAAATAATAAGATCGTCACCAGTCCACGGGGAATAAAAACAACTTCAGGATAAACACTTTCTTTCAAAAAGAAATGCAAATATAAAAAACGTGTTACCAATAAAATCAAAACTATTGCGCTCCCTATCATGAGCACATTATTATCTGCGATGACATGCAGGTCTATCGTAAAACCAAACAATACAAAGAAAAAAGTACGGATAAGGAAAGAACTTTCCGCCGTTACTGAATGCAATAAAGTAGTGGTGGAATCTATTTCATTTTCAGAAAAAAACTTTCGCAAAAATGGAATGCGAACAAGGCTCCAGTTACGCATCATTAAACCAAAAACCAAAATGATCAGCAATGATGGGAGTGATAACAATTTACCACCTTCATATAATATCAGTAGTAATGCAAAGACCAGGAAAATTTTTACATTCAGTTTTGATTTTACAAGAATGAGAAAAAGTAAGAGAGAAAATACAACAGATAGAATAATTGAAATAACAATTGCCAGGAAAAATTTGCCAATAGCGAGCGTTGATAAAATTTCTTTCCCAATAAAATAATTAAAAATAAGGATGCCGATGATGTCTGAAAAAGATGCTTCATATACGAGGAAATCTTTTTTTGTTTCATTCAAATGATGCAGGCTGGGCAACACTATAGAACTACTCATGATGGAAAGTGGAATACTGTATATGATACAATGAATCAACGGCTCCTGCAACCAGTAATGCAGGATCGCAGAAATGATTATTGCAGATACAATAAAAATAATCAATGCCGATAAAAATGCCTGTCGAATGAGTTTCAATTTACTTTTAGCAAGCTGTAAGTCAAGCCCGGCTTCCAATACAATCATAATTAATCCAATGGCGCCAAATAATTCCACAATTGTACCGGGTAAAATAAAAGGAAATTTAAAATAATCCGCGAGGGAACGAAGGAAGATGCCGGTTGCTAATAATAAAAGGACAGAAGGGATTTTTGAAACACGCGATATGATGGAAAATAAATAGGAAAGAACAATGAGTGCGCCCAATAAAATGAGAATTAATTCAGTAGATATTCCGTACATAAAAGTTTTTCCTGGTTACAAAGGTTTACCATTGATAAACACTTTTTCAATAAGATTACTGCCAAAAGAATAGGGAATATAAGCGAGTGAAGGCACAATTTTTGTTAAAATAAGATTCGCATTTTTACCTTTCGTAATGCTGCCCACACTATCAGCGCATTCCATCGCATAAGCGCCATTTATTGTAGCTGCATTGATGGCTTCTTCAGGAAGCATTTTCATTTGAATACAACTCATCGAAACAACCGTATTCATATTTCCACTTGGAGAAGTGCCCGGATTAAAATCAGATGCCAAAGCAATGGCACATCCGGCATCTATTAATCTTCGTGCTGGTTGAAAATGCATTCTTAAAAAATAAGCCGCAGTGGGCAATAACGTACCGATAGTAGATGAATTTGCTAACAATTCTACTGCTTCATCATTCATCGTTTCCAAATGATCTACAGATATTGCACCAAGCTTCACGCCCACTTCTACCCCACCGGATGCATGTAATTGGTTTGCGTGTATTTTTGGTTTCAAACCATATTTCATACCTGCTTTACAAATCATTTCAGTTTCAGCAACAGAATAAAAACCTACTTCACAAAAGACATCAATATAATCCGCTAAATTTTCTTTGGCAATAGCCGGCAGCATTTCATCAATGATCAATTGAATGTAACCACTATGATCATTTTTATATTCATGCGGAAAACTATGCGCTCCAAGAAATGTTGCTTTCACAGGTATGGGCGCTTTTTCTTTGAGCCTTTTTATAACACGCAACATTTTCAATTCACTTTCAACTGTAAGCCCATAACCACTTTTTATTTCAATAGCGCCCGTTCCCAGCTGCATGACTTCATTTAATCTTTTCCAGGATTGTTCAAATAATTGGTCTTCCGGCATGGCCCTGAGTTTTGCAGCAGAATTTAAAATGCCACCACCCTTTGCTGCAATTTCTGCATAACTAATGCCTTTAATTTTATCTACAAATTCTTCTTCCCTGCTTGCCGCAAATACAAGGTGGGTATGGCTATCACACCAGGTTGGTAAAATAAAACGCCCTTTAGAATCTTGCGTTTCTGCCTGTAAATATTTTTCAGGCAAATCTGCCATTTTTCCAAAATCAGCAATTTTACCTTCTTCAATAAATAGAAATGCATCATTGATCACGGGCAAATCAGCAAGACTGCTACCTTTTAAAACATGTGTTTCTTCCCGTGTATTCACGAGGTATTTGATGTTTGTGAAAAGTTGCGTACTCATTTGGCAAAATTACAAATACGTTTGCAGCTTCTTTACGTTTTTTGCACGTATCTTCAAATATATTTGCGCTTACTTATGAAATCTTTTTCTGCATTAATATTTTTTATACTTTCTTCCATTACGGCATTCTCCCAGGAACGCCCGAAACTTGGTGTTACATTGAGTGGTGGTGGCGCTAAAGGTTTGGCGCATATTGGTATATTAAAAGCCATTGATTCTGCCGGTCTGCATATTGATTATGTGAGCGGAACCAGCATGGGCGCTGTAGTTGGGGCAATGTATGCAATCGGTTATTCTGCAGATACTTTATTGCAAATCAGTAAAAAAACAGATTGGGATTTATTGCTTAGTAATTCGGCTTCATTAAGAAGTTTATCTATTGATGAAAAATCTGAGTATGATAAATATGCTGTAGAATTACCCTGGGAAAATAATGGATTTCGCCTGCCGAGTGGCGTGCTTGAATCAGAAGAACTCTGGTTGAGTTTAAGTGAATATTTTTTCCCGGTTTATAACCTAAAAAATTTCACACAATTTCCGAGAGGCTATGCTTGTGTAGCTACAGATATTTCAAGTGGCGAAGGTGTCATTCTGGATTCAGGTGAAATCATCCAGGCAGTGCGGGCAAGTATGACAATTCCATCGGTGTTTACTGCAGTTTCTTTTGGCGGAAGAAAATTAGTGGATGGAGGGATCGTAAATAATTTCCCGGTAAGCGTGGCAAAAAAAGAAGGTGCTGATATCGTCATCGGTAGTAATGTAGCAGGCAACTTACTGGCTAAAGAAAAGATCACGAATATTTTCCAGGTATTGTTACAGGTCGCTTTTTTCAGGGAAGATAAGGATGCAAAAGAAGAGAAGAAATTGTGTGACATATATATTCCACATCAGTTGGATGATTATTCAATGGGAAGTTTTGGCTCCGTTGATGGCATTGTAAAAGAAGGTTTGTTGAGGGGTGATTCCATATATCCCCGCTTAAAAAGATTTGCTGATTCACTGAACAATATCTATGGCCCTGATACACGCAGTTATCCAATTTTACCCAAAGTTGATTCAGTTAAAATCTCCGGGTTTGAAGTGCACGGGCTTGTAAAAACAAATGAAACATTTTTCCTGCACCGCATTGATATGTTACCCAATACATTCTATACAGCCAAAGAGATCACTAACCATATTCGAAAAGCTTTTGGTACGCGGTATTATAAGAAGATCATTTATGAATTAAAGCCATTAGAGGATGGCACTGTAAAAATTATTTTTGAAATAGAAGAAAACCCATTCACGTTTGCAAAGGCAGCGCTTTCCTATAATTCTTTTAATGGCATTAGTATTATAGGCAATATCACTTCGAGAAATTTTTTCACACCTTATTCCAGGAGCCTCGTTTCTGTAAATCTTGGAGAAAATTTACGCGTGCGTGGAGAACACCTGCAGTATTTTGGAAAATTTAAAACACTCACTTTAGCTGCATCTGTTGAAGCTGCAAATACTGGATTTACCAATTATATTAATTTTGAAAAAGATGGAACATATAAACAAAACTCTTTTGTTGCTGATGTAAATATGCACTGGACATTAAGACGAAATTATGCAATCGGAATCGGCACAAATTTTCAGTCTTATTATTACAAACCTGATATTGTTTCCAAGTTTGAACAACGTGGATATAATAATTTATTGAACAGTTATGCATTTGTTCAATTGAATACTTTAAGCAATGTTATTTATCCAAAAAGCGGATCCACTTTTTATGCGCAGGCCGGCTTTAATTATAACCAGCATCATGATATTGTTTTTTATCATAACGGAAATATTGTTTTAAGTGAAGATTCTCTTAAAGGCCAGTTTTCGGATTATTGGCATGTGCAGGCAAACTTTAAAAATTATGCGCACTTATCCTCAAAATTCACTTTACTCACGACCATGGAATTGGGCATTTCCTTTCATAGCAAATCTATTTTTAATGGTGATTACTATATTGGCGGTCTTACTTCAAGCTTTCCAAATCAAATAATTTTTTCTGGTTTGAATGAAGGAACTGTAAGAACCAACAGTGCAGTTATGTTACAGTCGGGCCTGCGTTACAGGCCATATCCAAATTTATACATCACCGCGAAAGCAAATGTCATGGCCTATGATTTTATAAAAAATTCCGAACTCACAAAATCCCAAAATTTTTTATCGGGCTATTCAATTACACTTGGCTATAATTTTATCCTAGGGCCTTTAGAATTGAGCGCCATGTATTGCGATCAATCCAAAAAAATATTACCTTATATTAACCTGGGCATTCCTTTTTAAAATGGGAAAAGAAAAAAAAATTAGATGTTTTAAAGACCAGATGCAACGCGAATTGACACTGCATATTTTTCCCCCGCGAAAAATTATTTCACTCGTACCTTCAATAACTGAATTATTATTTGATCTTGGCCTGGATGATCAAATTGCAGGCATTACAAAATTTTGTATTCATCCCAAAGAAAAATGTAAAAGCAAGATCATAATTGGAGGTACAAAAAATATTCATCATGAAAAAATAAAAGAAATAAAACCGGATCTGATCATTGCGAATAAAGAGGAGAATGAAAAAGACCAAATTGAATTATTGGAAAAATTATTCCCTGTTTGGCTAAGTGATGTAGATGATTTTCCTGGAGCAATTGATATGATTGTAAAAATTGGTGAAATAACGGGTAAAGAAAAAACAGCTCAGAATATTGTTCGGAAAATTCATACAAATTTTTCTAAAATAGTGATGCCGGTGAGAAAATATAAAGTCGCCTATCTCATCTGGCAAAAACCGTTTATGACCGTTGGTGGTGATACATTTATTCATAGCATGCTGCAAAAAGCTGGCTTTGAAAACGTTTTTAAAAGTGAAAACAGATACCCGGAAATTTCCTTAGAAAATATTGTGGATCGCCAAACAGAATTCCTGTTTCTTTCAACAGAGCCATATCCTTTTAAGGAAAAACATACAACAGAATTTGAAAGGCTTTTACCAGGTATAAAAGTAATACTGGTTGATGGTGAAATGTTCAGCTGGTATGGCAGCAGGATGATGATTTCTGCCGATTACTTCATGGAATTACAAACGAATTGCGCAAAGGCGACGAACTCTTAAGTCAATTTCGCTTGTCATTATCAGGCGATTCCTTATATTTGCAGCCCGGAATTTTTCCGGGGGAAGTACCGAAAGGATTTCCCATTTTCTAAAATATACAAACCAAATTATTCAATCAATTTTCCCGCTATGGCAAATGAAAAGATCCTTCAAATCATGGGTGACAAGGCTGCAAACCTGCTCGATCACAAATGTACCACCATTGACAAATCAATGCTGACCCTTCCTTCCGTTGATCATATTGATAAAGT
>JBBRSI010000053.1:0-12937 GCA_038245585.1 Chitinophagales bacterium | reverse complement strand
GTGATCGCAAAATCATCAAAATTCCTCAAAGCATTCTCCAGTAAAATCCGGATGGAGAAAGGTAAATTACTAATATTATGTCCCTGGTTTTCTAATTCGGCAAGACTGTAAAAAGTATAGGTGTCTTTTTTTGTTGTCAGTAATTTTTTTACTTTGAATGGATCTTTAGTCATGTTATTCTTTTTACTTTTTTTATTTTAAATAAACTCCAATAATTTATACGCTTAAAAAATTAAAATTCTTCCTTTACGATCCACTTTTCCTCCACGCCCATCTTCATCAAATCTGTTACAATACTTTCAATCATTGGGTCAGGCCCGCAGATATAAAAATATTGCGACAGGTTACTAATCTTTTCTTTTAAATAGGATTCATCAATTTTACGGTGGTCATATTTTTCACTTTTTTCTTCCGTCAATGTATTGATAAAATTCTTTCCAAGCATTCTTTCAAAATCCTTTTTTAAAATAATATCACTTTCAGTTTTATTGGAAAAAATAAGCATGTTATTGCCGATTTTTCCTTCCTGTTCCAGTTGGCGAAAAATAGCGATGAATGGCGTTACACCTGCGCCACCGGCTATAAAAGTGCCTTCACCTTTATAATGTATTGCGCCCCAGACATCATGCAGGATAAGCGTATCACCTTTCTCAAGTTTACCCAGTTCATTCGTAACGCCTTTATGTGACGGGTAAATTTTAATGGTAAACTCTACGTGTTCCCATTCATTTAATCCAGTAAAAGTAAAAGGTCTTCGTTCACTTTCCCAGGCAGGTTGATTGATCACAATATCTGTGGCCTGGCCTGCCGTAAAATGATAATTTTCGGGTTTGCTGAGCGTGAATCTTTTTACATCGTGTGTCACATGTTCTGTGGAAATGATTTTTACAATATGACTTTCATCCGGGTATTCTGCCATGCTAATATTTTATAGAATAATTTATATTTAAAAAATTAAATACCTTTGATCAGAAATTTATTCAACCTCTTTTATAACTGGAATAATATATAAAGGTATGGTTGTTTTATGCAACACTTTTTCCGCAACACTTCCCATTAAAAATTTATCCAGACCATGCCTGCTATGTGTTCCCATTACAATAATATCAGCACCCAATTCTTTAGCCGTATCCAAAATCATATCGCCAAAATCACCTTCTTTTACGATAGCCTGTATATTTTCACCTCCTAGGTGCTCAATTGTTTTTAATAAATATTGCTTCGCGGCATTTTGCAATTTCTCCGTAGAATCTGCCTGCATCAAGTCCATGCTGTTAAACATATCAAAGCCCATTACAGGCGAATAATTCACCGATGTATAGTGGCTCGCATCTGAAATGACATGCAATAAAATTGCCTGTGCATTCATGGCTTTTGACAATTCGTATGCGCTTTCCGCGATGCTTTGTGCAGAAAAATCATAATCCAGCGCGATCAATATTTTTTTCATTTTTATTAATTTAAAATGTTTCCGTTTATTTTTTCAAAAGAGCTTTTGCTTTTGTAATTACATTTTTTACAGTAAAACCATATTCCTTAAACACTTCTTCTGCCGGTGCTGATTCACCAAATTTTTCAATACCAATTGTTGCACCTCCATCTGTTACATATTTGCACCAACCAATAGGTGAACCTGCTTCCACAGCAACCCTTGCACGAATATTTTTTGGAAAAACTTTTTCCTTATATGCCGCAGTTTGTTGATCAAATAATTCCCATGAAGGAAAACTTACAACGCGTGCTGCAATACCATCTTTTTCTAATTTTTCCTGGGCTTCCATTAAAAGATGCACTTCACTACCACTACCCATTAAAATAACTTGTGGCGCTCCTTCACTGTCCGATAATATATAAGCGCCTTTTTCTGTACCACTTGCTTTTGCATATTTTTTCTGATCCAGGATGGGTAACTCCTGGCGGGAAAATATTAATGCTGTCGGGCCATCATTATTATTTAATGCGGCGCGCCATGCATATATTGTTTCATTGGCATCCGCCGGGCGGATCACCGTTAAATTTGGAACAGATCGCAAACCGACCAATTGCTCCACCGGTTGATGCGTGGTGCCATCTTCACCAAGGCCGATACTGTCATGCGTGTATACAAAAATATTTTTTAATTTCATGATCGCTGCCAGCCTTATCGGCGGGCGCATATAATCAGAAAATATCAGGAAGGTAGCGCAATAAGGAATAATACCTTTCGTCAATGCTAATCCGTTACAAACCGCGCCCATAGCGTGTTCACGAATACCAAAATGAAAATTACGGCCATTATGATTTTCATTGGTAAACGATTCATAACCTTTAAGCATTGTATCAGTCGAAGGCGCGAGATCAGCGGAACCACCCAATAATAATGGAAGTTTGGAAGCAATAGAATTCAACATTTTTCCCGAAGCTTTTCTGGTAGCAATCCCTTTTTCATCAGGTACAAAAAGAGGTAAATCTTTATCCCAGCCATCAGGTAATTTTCCGGCACTCAGCAATTCGTATTCAGCAGTTTCTGCAGGATATTTTGCTTTGTATTTTTTGTATAAATCATTCCAGTCTTTGGATTTTTTTTCTCCGGCTTTTCCAATTTTCCGGTAATAAGCCAACACATCTTTAGGTACTATAAAACTTTTGTTCGGATCAAATCCAAAATTTTCTTTTACCAAACGCACTTCATCTTTTCCTAAAGGAGAACCGTGTGCAGCCGCAGTATCAACTTTATTCGGACTACCAAAACCAATATGCGTCCGCATTTTAATGAGTGAAGGACGATTCGTTTCTTTTTGTGCATTTTTAATTGCAGCGGTCAAAGCATTGAGGTCATTGCCATCTGCAACAGATTGTACATGCCAGCCATATCCCTGGAAACGCTCAGTTACATCTTCATTAAATGCAAGGGATGTTTCTCCTTCAATAGTGATTTGATTATCATCATATAAATAAATTAAGTGGCCCAGTTTCAAATGGCCCGCCAATGATGCAGCTTCGGAAGCAACGCCTTCCATAATATCGCCATCACTGCAAATGACATAGATATTATAATCAAATAATTTAAACCCTTTTTTATTATAGCGCGATGCGAGCAGTTGCTGGCCGATGCCCATACCCACGCCATTTGCGAAGCCCTGGCCGAGCGGGCCGGTGGTCACTTCAATGCCTTCTAATAATCCATATTCAGGATGGCCCGCAGTTTTACTGTGCAACTGGCGGAAATTTTTTATATCATCTAAAGTCAGGTCATAACCCGTTAAATATAAATAACTGTATTGAAGCATACATGCATGGCCGCAGGATAAAATAAACCTGTCGCGGTTTGGCCAATGCGGCTTAGAAGGATTATAATTCATAAACCTGGTCCATAATACATGTCCCGCAGCAGCTAGTCCCATCGGCGTTCCCGGGTGTCCGGAGTTGGCTTTTTGTACTGCATCGGCGGATAAAACACGCACTGTATTAATTCCCTTTAGTTCTATTGATTCCATGTATTTGTTTTTTAAATGATTTTTACTGACCGGAGTATACATTAAATAATGAAGTGATCTTGAGTTCTTGTAAAGGTAAAATTTTAAAAAATGGCTTCCAATTTTCAGCCAAAAATTTATCTACAATGGATTCACAAAATAGCCGCAAATTATTTTTCTTTGGTAAATAATGCAACTGATATTAAAAAACCTTCTTTAAAAAAACTTGTATATCTTTCCATGAAGTGCTGTCTGCTGCTGCATTGTAGCGAATGGGCAGGTTAAATTTTTTCCCTGTTTCAGTAGATTCAGGATTGCTGAATGCGTGTGTTGCATTGGGATAGGTTATGAAAGTATAATCGGCTCCGATAGAATCCATTTGCTTTTTAAATGCAGGCACATTCGGATTTTCAAAGGAATCTGCACCGCCCTGGCAAACGAGAATTTTTGCTTTGAGTAAATTTTTATCCGGGGCAAAGCCTTCCAATCCGCCATGAACACTGATCACCCCTTTGAGATTAGCGCCCAATTTTGCTGCATTCAAAACAATATAACCTCCATAACAATAACCCATTGCTGCGATCTGTGAAGTGTCTGTTTGGGGAAATGATTTTATTTTCTCGATAGCTGCATCCAGCACTGTTTTGGCGAGTTGTGGGTTTGCATAAAAAGGTGCTGATAAAGTTTGTGCTTCATCGGGAGTTGCACCTGTATGCCCATTTCCATACATATCTACAGCCATAGAAACATAACCAAGACTAGCCAATTGTGCGGCACGGCTTTTTGCATAATCATTTAATCCCCACCATTCCGGCACAACTAAGATTGCCGGCCTTTTATTTTGAATACTTGAGTCAAAATAAATAAAACCAATATAAGTTTTGCCATTTAATTGATAGGAAACAGAATCTACTGAAATTGCAGATTTATCGCTTGGAGAAGTTTGATCTGTTGCTTTAGATTGATTTGCATTGTTGCATGAAAAAGAAAAAAGAGCTATGCAAAACAGCGTTGAGTTTTTAATTTTTACCCACATCATGATGAATTATTTTATACAAATTTACAAAACAAGAAAATGAAGCTCATTTTTATAAGCACTAAATCTTCCCAAATTTATTTTTATAAGCGATCAGCCAGCCAACTACTTCATCATAAGTGAGGATGCCAAGTGGTTGTTTATTGGCCTGTAAAAATAAACCATAAAATCGCGTGATCACAGGTTCAATAGGGTTTCGATGCGCCAGTAAAAATTCGCGATATGTTTTGTAGTCAGTCTTTACCAAAGAATCCAATAACTGAATATTTTCTTTTGCCGCCATTGAATCAACCTGGTATAACTGGCTGTTTGCATACGCGAATAAATTGTAATAAGCGCTGTATTCAAACAACACATTTCCTGAATGTGTTGCGGCAATATATCCCACAAAATTAGCTTCGCTTTCGCTGCCGTAACCCAATTGGTGCGCGGCTTCATGACAAACAGTAAAAGGTATAACGAATGCCGGAACGGTCGTATTTACCTGTGCTTCACCACTGAATGGATTATAATAGCCGAGGTAGCCGATATAATTTCCAATATTTCCAAACAGAGAACTTTTTATAGAAGGATTTTGATAACGGAGAAATGGCAATACCTTGGCTGTTTCTATATAGGCTGATTCGGTTGCTGCATACATGTTTTTAACGGTGGGATAGGAGGGAGAATCGCCTAATGCTTCACGGGTTTTATTTAATTGAATTAATAATGTTTTACTCAGGTCGGCGAGTTCTGCTGTCGAATATGTTTTTACATCAATTCCCAATTTATACGCAATTCCAAGCCGGTCGTAATTCAGTCCCCATGCAGCATTGAACCAAACATAAATCCCCAGGAAACAGAGAATTATTTTTTTGATGGCTTTAAAAAAAACAGGCTTGATAGCCTTTTTTTTAATCAAAGTGATCAGGCCACGGATCAACCAAATACTGAAAACCAGGATTGCGATACCATATAATATATCGCCCAGGCTAAAAGGTAAAAAGCGGGTAATTTTTCTTAAGGCACAGCTAAAAGGTGGATAGAAACCGTTTGAGTAAAAGCGTTCTACCGTTTCAGGGAAAAAGGACAATACTTTAATCGCAATCGCCAGTAAGAGCAGGATACAAAAAGGAATCAAAAACCTTTTATTATTACTTTTATTTTTTGACATGAGGTATAAAAAAGCAAATTAAAAGAATTCAAATTGCCTGCAAATTATCCCCTGCAGATTTAACCAATACATAAAAGCGTTAATATTTTGCAGTAATACTTTATTTTCCTACCTTTGCCCACCCAAAAATCCGGCTATGAATCACCGAAGAGCATACGAAATTGCATTTGTTGGGCTTAAGCCAGGTATTCATGAATTTGAATATACGATTGATGGGAAGTTTTTTGAACATTATGGAGAACAGGATTTTACTAATTGCCATGCCGTTGTCCGCTTGAAACTGGATAAGAAAACCAATTTTATGATGCTGGTTTTTGATGTGGGCGGCCAGGCAGATATGATTTGTGACAGGTGTGGAGATCCGCTTACCGTGCAGCTTTGGGATGAATTTAAATTGACGGTAAAGATGGCAGAAGATCCTGACCAAATGAATGATGAAGAAATGGATCCTGATATTTTTTATATCGGGCGCAATGAAAGCCATTTGTTTGTGGGCGACTGGATTTATGAATTTATAAACCTGAGTATCCCGCTTCAAAAAATTTGTGCAGTAAAAGAAAATGGTGAATCGGGCTGCAACCCGGACGTGCTGAAGAAACTGGAGGAAATGAAAAAAAATGCAACGGAAAATACTTCTTCTAATTTATGGAAGGGGTTGGATCAATTTAAAAACTGATCATTTATTTTTGAACGATTGAAAAAAGATTTTTTAAGACTATAAAAATTAAAGTATGCCAAATCCCAAACGCAGGCAATCACAACAGCGCAGCGCAAAAAGAAGGACACACTATGTTGCACAAGAAGTTACACTGAGCAAAGATGCAACTACAGGTGAAATGCATGTTCGGCATCGCGCACATGTGAGTGAAGGAAAACTGTATTACAAAGGAAAATTAGTTTCCGAGAAAGCGCCTTTGAAAGCTTAAAAGCTTTCCTATTTTCTTTCATTCATTCGCGTAAAAAAATTTATGACGATTGCCCTTGACATGATGGGAGGCGACTTTGCGCCGCTGGAAGCTATTAAAGGTATCCGGTATTACTTGTCTGTCACTGAAAAACCCTCCACATTATTTTGTTTGGGTGATGAAAATATTTTGAAAAATTTATTTTTATCGGAAGGCATTTCTGATAATCCATTTATCAGAATTATACATGCGCCGGAAATCATCGGCTATAATGACCATCCTGCAAAAGCCCTGAAAGAAAAACAAAATTCATCCATTACAATCGGGTTTCATTTATTGGCTAAAGACCAGGCGGAAGCTTTTATTAGCGCCGGAAATACGGGCGCAATGCTGATTGGCGCCATGCTGATGTTGAAACCTGTAGAAGGTGTTTTGCGTCCCACGATTGGTACAATTATTCCAAAACTCAATGGCAATACAGGTATGCTGCTGGATGCCGGGCTAAATACAGATTGCAAGCCGGAACAACTAAACCAGTTTGCTACGCTTGGCAGTTTATATGCGCAACATATGCTGAACATTGAAAACCCTGGTGTTGCTTTACTGAATGTGGGTGAAGAAGAAGAAAAAGGAAACCTGCTTTCCAAAGCTGCCCATGCTTTAATGAAAGAAAATACACAAATAAATTTTGTGGGAAATATTGAAGGCCGCGATATATTTAATGATAAAGCGGACGTGATCGTGTGTGACGGATTTACAGGAAATGTGGTTTTAAAAATGGCTGAATCTTTTTATGATATCGCCCGTGAAAGACATTTCGAGACGGATGAATATATAAGCCGTTTTCAATATGAAAATGTTGGTGGCATTCCTATACTTGGCATTTCAAAACCTGTGATTATCGGCCACGGAATCAGCAATAGCAAGGCTTTCTATAACATGATTATAGTGGCGGAACAAATGATTGAAACGGGTTTATGTGAAAAAATAGGAGAGGCGTTTAAATAAAAATTTCCTCTATAAATTCTTCAAATTCATGTAAGATTTCCATTGAATCTTTTAATGCAACTTCAGACTCCTTCGTCAATTCAATTTTCAAAATCCTGCGTTTAGAATAAAGGTTGAATAAATGAATAGCTTCATTCAAATAAGTGTTGATATCAGTATTTAGAGTTGCCGATAACTCAGCCGCTTCTTCGTAAATTGTATCGTCTATTATTAGTGGTAAAGTTTTCATTTGTTCATTTTAGTAAAGATAATTCGGGAATACTGTTTCATGAATCTTATTACATCTTTTTTTCTAACCTTATTTAATACTCAACTCCATATGGTTTTTGATTTGTTCCAATTTCAAAAGTCATTTTAAATCCTGCTTCATTCGTAACATACCCTGTTACTTCTTCTTCTTTTAGTTTTCCATTGATATCATAACTAATATAAATACCACAGTCATGCTCTATATGTACCCAAACTCTTTGATTATTTTTAGGTGAAAGATTTTCAATAAATTTTTCTTCACAGCCCTGAATTTTAAGATTCGTTATTTCGGAGCCCGTGGAATTAATGAAATTTATACGGACTGTATTTATTAAAATCAATGCAAACCAGCAATATAAAAAAGCAACCGGAACATTTAAAAGTAATATGCCCACAGCTTTCCAAATTACATGCCCTTTTAAATTATGTTTATACGAAAAGTACGCCCATCGGATAAGCATTAAAAGGTTTATTATAATCATAATTAGAAAATATAATAAAATAACAATTCCAATTCCTGGTCCACTTGTAAACCAAAAAAATACAAATATTGCAGTGCCCAAAACAAAGGTTTCTATTGCTAACCGTTTAGCTGCGGATAAAATTTTTGTGTTGTTCATGTAGATTTGGATTTTAAAATTATCTCCCAAACAAATTTACCGGCACTATAAATTCCCATTGATTAGGCTGTTGTAAAGTTGTTTGATAATCTAATAAACGACTATAGCGAAAACCAAAAGTAATGGGTTGCTGGTTCCACCATTTTGTATCAAAATAAATTTCTGCACCCGCTGACCGGAAAATATATTGCCTGCTTTTATCAACTCCGCCTCCCTGCGCATAATCATAAAATAAAGCACCGCGAATACGCGAAAAATACACGATATTTTTAAATCCATAATCCGGGTATAATAATGGGAAATGATAAGTTGCTCCAATCTTCCAGTTGCGAGCAAACTGATAAGAATTATACCCGCGCGCCGCTTCAAAATTATTGCTAAAAAAATAGTTGCGTAAAGTGTCCCTGTTTTGCATTGCTGCATTTATAACCAAACTATGTGTTGTAAAAAAACCGGGTAAAAAAATGCGGCCATTTATATATAATTGTCTTGCTGTAAGATCACCTGTTGTATGATTATATTGTACATACATATTTTCTGCAAAATGCGGGTAAATCTGTTTTTTTGCCTGCTGGATACTGCCCGAATAACCAATGCTGTATTGCATAAATGGAACCTCGTAATTTGTATAAATATTTTTGGCATTGCCCGTCCATTCAACCGTATTATAATGAAAAGCAATATTCGTTTCTAAATTTCTGTATTGTTTGCCGCCACTCAAATTCAATGGTAAACGAAGTCCAACATTTGTATTCAATTCGTTCCAGGAAAAGCTGGTATCCATATTCAAATTGAAACTCCTGTGCAAGGTTTTAGATACACCGAAAAATGGCTGAACAAACCTTCCACCATAAATTTCATTCATACCAAACTGATGCGATTGCTCATTGGAATTATACGTATAAAATAATGTAGATTGAATGGTATTCAATATATTTTGACCATAAACATTCAATGAATATTCCGGCGCATTGATCACGGGATTCCAGCTATGGAAATGAAATGGATGTGTAAATTTTTTGTATGGTGAAATTGTAAAATTTGTTTCAGGTAAATCTTTTAAAAATTCATTTTCATCTCTTGCAAATGGCTTTTGGACATACAAACCTTTGAGTGTATCTGAAACAGTAACTTCATTCCATTTTGGTTGTATGGTGGCAAGCCGATAACCATTCGAAGTAAAAATGGAAGCCATCAAATTATCGCCTGGCAATAATGTTGATTGTGAAATATTATGACCGCTAATTCCTGTTTTAAATATTTTATTTGACTGAATATCATAAGCCCATGTTTCCTGTATTGCATCATGTGCACAGGTAAATAAAATAGTATCGCCATGCACAACAGGATTTCCCAAAATTCTTTTTGCCATTGGTAAAATATTTTCAAAAGAACCTGTGGAAATATTTAATTGTTCCATTCCCATTTCACCAGAACGATTCCGGGTCAACACAAATATGAAATCATCATTCCTGCTGAATTTTGGGTAAGAAAATGAAGTATTTTCTTGCTTAAATTCTTTGATTATTTTTCCATTTTCGTCCATTAAAACTAAAGAAGTAATCAATGCTTTGGGCATATTAACGGCTATAATATTTTTACCATCATGCGATATATCTGGCGTAAAAAATGTTGTATGTGAAACTACAATTTTGCTTGTTCCTGTATTTACATCCAATACTTTAATGCCGGTAAAATCCCTGTTTGCATAGCGAATATCCGGTTGTGAAAATGCATAAATTATTTTACCGTTATTGTACGAAAAATAAGTTTCATTGCTGATATCATTCACGGCAATTGCTGATTCTTTGCCATCTTTTTCTATGCGATAAAATGCAGGAATTTTTTTAAAAGAATTTTTCAAAACTATAATGCTACCATCACTTTCAGCATAGGGTAAAATATAATTTGCTACATTATTTTTTTCAATGTTGGTGAACCAGTTAATCTGCTCTGGCAATTTTCCTGCTAACATTTTATCGCGAAAAAATGAAAAGGCTTCATCCGTAAATTGTTTAAATGAAATGCCTGCGTATTTTTTTACAGCTCCCTGAAATGGATAATATAAAGGCTTGAATGCAGCGGCATCCTGCGTTACATTTCTCCAAAAATCATTTCCATATTTTTCATAGCCATAAGCAGTCAGCATATAGCCCAATGGATAATGATTAGGTATTAATTTTTGATAGGAACCATTGCGCAGCAATTCATAATTGTATTGCAAACTGTCCGCAAATATTTGACGATAACCATCTAAAAAATCCGGCAATCTTCCGCGTCCTTCTTCACTCATAAAGGTTTCATTATACACAGCATCGCCTTCAAAAAACCAATCGGGAATTGCAGCTGCATTGGCGAGTGCGCGCGCATTTTCCCCGAAAAAAATTCCAGCAACTTTTGATAAACTGGTATTAAAATTATTGTATTGCTGCACATGCCTGTATTCATGCACAGAAAGTTGATCTTCCCAGGAAAGCGCGCCATTGGACAAAGCATCAAAAGGTTGATGCAGGTAAAATTCACTTTCAAAAGGAGCGAGTTGTACAAATGCATTGGACACATTTGAATACGGATGTATAACAATATTTATTTTTTGCTTTTTATTGCCAAGCGGATGAACATCTTTTTTTTGTAAAGATTGAACAATGGCTGAAATCCTCTGCCCAACGCTATCGTAGCTTTTTGGAAAAATAATTCGTGCAGTGTTTGTATTGACCTGCTGCCATTTTACACTGGCTGGTGTACCACCAAAATTTTGTGCAAAAACTATTGTAGAAAATGCGCTAAGAACAAAAAAACATATCGTTTTTCTTACATACATTCCTGAAAAGTACAGAAAATAAATGCATTATTTTTCCATCTGTTCGATTACTTCTTGTGTAACGCCTGTAAAACTAAAGCCGCCATCATGAAACAGGTTTTGCATTGTTACATATTTCGTTAAATCGCTGAACATACTTACGCAATATTCTGCACATGAATCACTGGTCGCATTTCCCAGTGGACTCATTTTTTCTGCATAATTGATGAAGCCATCGAAACCTTTAACGCCACTTCCGGCCGTTGTTCTTGTAGGTGATTGAGAAATCGTATTAATCCTTACTTTTTTGCGAACGCCATAATGATAACCGAAACTACGTGTCACTGATTCAAGTAAAGCTTTGGCATCTGCCATTTCATTATAATCCGGGAAAACGCGCTGCGCCGCAATATATGTCAGTGCCACAACACTGCCCCATTCATTGATCGCGTCCATATCCCAGGCGGTTTTCAAAACGCGGTGCAGGCTCATGGCAGAAATGTCCAGCGTCTTTTGATTAAAGCCATAATCAATATCTGTATAGGCTTTTCCTTTACGCACATTCAGACTCATGCCGATGGAATGTAAAATAAAATCAATGCCGCCATCAAAATGTTGTTGTGCGCCTTCAAACAATTTTTTCAGGTCATCCATATTTGTAACGTCCGCGCCAATTACTGGAGCTTCAGTTATTTCCGCCAATTTATTGATCTCGCCCATACGCAGGGCAACAGGTGCATTGCTCAAAACTATTTTAGCGCCGGCTGCATGACAATGTAAAGCTGTTTTCCAGGCAATTGATTTTTCATCCAATGCGCCAAAAATGATTCCTTTTTTTCCTGCTAATAAATTGTTTTGCATAAAACTGTATTTTTTAAAAAGTTGATTGAATTTGTTCCTACAAAGAAACTATAATTTTATGAATGTATTTTCGTCATTTACTTTTCACCATTTCCCGTGCATTTTCGCGGGCTGCTGCGGATGGTTTTTCACCACTCAGCATTTTCGCAATCACTTCAATTCTTTCATCATCCGATAAAAGGCGCGCCTGCGTATTGATATGATTATTTTTTTCTTCTTTAAAAATAAAATAATGATGGTCAGCCTGCCCGGCTATTTGCGGCTGATGCGTAATGGCAATCACTTGTTTTTGTCCGGCTAATTGTTTCATAATTTTTCCCGCCTGTCTTGCAGCTTCACCGGAAATACCTGTATCTATTTCATCAAAAATCATGGTAGGCAATTCCATTTTAGCTGCCACCAATGATTTTATACAAAGCATAAGGCGACTCAATTCCCCGCCGCTTGCAACTTTTTTAATGGGTTCAAATTTTCCGCTTTTATTCGCATCAAATAAAAATTCGATCGCATCTATTCCGCTTTCATGTAAAGGTGTAATGGCTTGTTCCACTTTTATTTTTGCATTCGCCATTCCAACACGGGATAATAAAATTTGAACCTGTTCTTCAAATGGTTTAATTTGTTTTTTTCTTAAAACGGAAATTTCATTGGCTTGTTTTTCTGCTTTTAAAAATAATACTTGTTCTTCTTTTTCTAAGGTCAGCATTTTTTCATCCAGGGAAAAAACAGCCTGGCATTTATTATCTAATTCCTGTTGTACCAGGAGTAATTCATTGGTGGTTTGTACACCATGTTTTTTAAATAGTTTATAACCTTCGGATAAACGGTCATTGATCCATTCAATGCGTGC
>JBBRSI010000052.1:0-12941 GCA_038245585.1 Chitinophagales bacterium | reverse complement strand
TATGTCCTCGCGCGGAAAGGCATTGAATTAAAAATGGAACCACGACGTGTTACTATTTTTTCTTTTGAAATTTTATCCATGCAATTACCTGAAATAAAATTTAAAGTTGTCTGCTCTACCGGCACTTATATCCGAAGCCTCGCGCATGATGTGGGCCGCTCATTAGGCACTGGCGCATATCTCAGCGAACTTTGCCGCACAAGTATTGGCGAATTTTCCGTAAATGATGCAATGACGCCCAATGAATTTGAAGCGTATGTGAATGCATTGATAAAAATATCAGAAGGGCAAACCAATTCCTAATTGTATCGCATAATTATTTCTAGGTAGGGGTTCAACCCTGTTTGTAATAGGATTGAAAACTCCATACTCATAATTCTTCCAGGTAAAGTCTGACAATTTAAGCCAGCCATTGTTTTCATAACGTGCCGGGTCTTTTAATTTGATACCAAAATCCACTCGGATCAAAAAATAATTGAAGTCGAAACGCAATCCCGTTCCAACACCAATTGCCAGGTCGGTACCCAGGCGGCTGATATCAAATTCGCCATTTGGAATCTCTGCATTTTTGCGGATATTCCAGATATTTCCAATATCTGTAAAGATCGCGCCACCGAGTTTCAAACTGCTGAATTGCGCAATATTATATCGATATTCCAGGTTGGTTTCGAGTTGCATATCACCATAGCGGTCACGGAAAATATCTGATGTATCACTTACCAGCGATGAGCCCAAACCCAATAGGCGCAAGCCCCAGGCACGCATACTGTTTGGCCCGCCTTCCACAAATTGTTTGAAGAATGGAAGCGTATTACCAAATTTTGAATTATTTCCAAAATTATATCCAATGCCCGCTGTTGCGCGGAAAGCTAAAGCCGACTTTCGATAAGCAACCACGCGATGATATTCTGCATTTACTTTTATAAACCTGTAAATCTTATCATCCAAACTTTTAATCAGGCCAAGTAATGCACCTGATTCTTCTGCAGAAATACGGATATAATTATTGGCTGCTGGATTTTTACGGTCTGGGTAATTGACACTAAAACTTAATTGCTGGCTGACCACAGAACCGGTATTAAAAGAGGTGCGCAAAAATGGATTGGTACGAAATGCACTGTCCAGTAAGGGCAACGTATCGAGCGAATACAATTCGATGTTCAGTGGTTTGTACTGCCAGATTTTATTTTTCTTTGTCCACTCATAACCCCAACCACCGGTGAGCGATCTTACACGAAAAAAATCTTTCCGGTCTGAATAGGCAGCGCTCAGGTTTATAATTGTTCGAATAGCATCGAGCCTTCCTGTTTTTATGATTTTAATGGGTGAAATGAACCGTGGAAAAATATAGGAATGATTCAAAGAAGTTTGAATAGTTTGTAATAACGGATTGTTTTTATCAAAACTAAATTCCACCCCGTTACTAAACGTGGTGGATGACTGAATGGCGCGGTGCCACACGTTTCTATTGCGATAGGTGATATTAAATGACAGGCCGAATAAATTTGACGAAGTTAAAAAATCACCCGTATTTCTGCTCGCTTCCAGGCCGAGTGTAATGGTTTCTTTTTTTGCCGGTGTCAAAAAGTAATGAAAATCCACTGTATCATTTCCGCGGATTACAGTGCGGTAATCCACGCGGTCCCAGGCGCCGATTTGTGTAAAATTATTCAGCGTTTTATAAAAATTATCTTCATTGTATAAAGCACCTTTATGTGTGAAAGTGTGTGTGCGCAAGACAGAAAACGTAAAGAGATATTGTTTACTATAGACGGAAAAATTTTTCGTAGAATCTATATTCCATTGTTCGGGATGGCGCATGATACTATCCGGTATATCATAATTTCTTGTCTCCGGATAAATATAATTCCGGCCCACATAATATTTTTTGAAAAAAATGGAATCAGATGCGGGATTTAATGAATCCGGGTTTGCTCTTTCCTGGATGGAAATAAAAGCTGTAGGATTTTGTTTACGCCGTTCTTCCGCTTCTGCCATTAATTGTGCCTGTTCGAATGGGTCGAGCGTTAACTTCAATAAACTGAAATCTGTGGTATCAACGATCGCTACAAGATTATCCCGCGTGAGTAAAAAATATCCCCTTCGCCTGTATTGATATACCAGCCTGTCCAGTTCCGCACCGATAATTTGTTTTGAATACGAGGTCTTGCCGGGTGTGATCAATGTTTTTTTGGTATTATTCCGTGCAATACGTTCCAGCGCTGAATCCTGGAAAGTGTAATGAACCGAATCGATCAGTGTACGCTTGCCCGAGATGATATTCATAATTATGGTAGCGCGTTCCTGCGTATTGAATGTATCCACATAAAAAGAATCGGAATATTGGGCATGATAAAATCCCTGTGAATTCATAAAGCTATTCATCAGCCCTTCTGTGCGCGAAATATTTGACGAATCAAAAATAGGTGGATATTTTTCTTTATAAAATAGTCCAAACTGCTGTACTTTAGGGGCTTTCAGGCTATCATCCCAATAATTTCCCAGCCCGATTATGAGACTCTTTTTTTCATCTTTTGAAATTTCGCCCTGCAGATTTAAAATATTATCAAAAACGAATGGTGTATCTACCGGAAAATTTTTTACTTTGGTGCGGTTAAAAAAAAGCACTTTCTGTTCCGTACAGGAAATAAAAGAGGAGACGAATAACGTTAGTGAAAAAAATAAAATGATTTTATTGCGCAAACGCATAGACAATGATTAGTAAAATTGAGGCCAAATATATTCAATCTTTGCACGCCAAAAAAAAACGGGATGAAGAAGGTGTTTTTGTGGGCGAAGGAGATAAGGTGGTACGTGAATTTTTAACTGAAAAATTCATTCCGTTAAAATTATTTGCCACGGAAAACTGGCTCGCTCAAAACCCGGAAATCAAGGGTGCATTTGTTCGCACAGCAATGGAAGAAGAATTGCAAAAGGCTGGGTTTTTAAAATCATCGAACCAGGTGATCGCCATTTTCCCCCAAAAGAAAGATGTAAAAATATCCCCAAAAAGCAAGTGGGTATTGGTTTTGGATAATATCCAGGATCCGGGGAATTTGGGAAATATCATTCGCACGGCGGACTGGTTTGGCTGGGAAAACATTATTGCGTCAAAAGATTGCGCAGATATGTATAACCCGAAAGTGGTACAGGCTTCTATGGGAAGTTTAGCGCGCGTGCAGGTTTCGTATGAAGATTTGGAGAAATTCATGCGTGAGACGCATTTACCAATATATGGCGCAATGTTGTCCGGGAAAAATATTCATTCAATACCAAAACAGGAAGAAGGCATTTTAATAATTGGCAATGAAGGGAAAGGCATTCATGAAAATCTGCAAAAATATATTACAACACGTATTACCATTCCCAAAAAAGGTGGCGCGGAATCCTTGAATGCGGCCACAGCTTTTGCAGTGATTGCATCACATTTGATGAAATGATTTATTAAATAAAAAAAATTGGGTTCATTTCAAACTTGCGGGTTATAATTAAATTAATAAGGTTGGGTTTTTTATATGGATTATTTCTACTAAGGTTTTGGAACAAACAGTAAAAAGTACTTCGATAGAAAAATAAGGTTTAAAAAATCAACTACTATTTGCAAAACAGTTTCATCTCGTTCAGATTCATAAGATATAATTTTGGAAAAAGTCAAACCTTATTTTATAAAACTTTATTTATAAATCAACCTGGCTTTTAACCTTAGTAGTATCACTGAAACTTAAGATTCCAACCTTATTAATTTTTTTTTTGATCATTCATTTTGAAAATCATTAATCATAAGTTCCGCTTGAACTTTTTGTGGGTAAAATAATTATAAATTTGAAAATGCGTTCCGGCGGAACGCTTTATGTTTGTTGCAATTCAATTGGCGTTCTGCAATTTTTAAATTTGTAAAACTTATAAAATCAATTTTGAATAACGATATATTTATTATTTATTTTTCTTCATTCGCTTTTAATACCCGCAATAAATTTCCGCCGAGAATTTTGGTAATATCTTTTTTGCCATAACCTCTTTCTGCCAATGCTTTTGTAATCAACGGATAATCCGTTACATCATCTAATTGTTGTGGTGTAAGATTGATGCCATCAAAGTCTGAACCCAATCCCACATAATCTACGCCCACCAAGTGAATGATGTATTCAATATGATCAATAAGCATGGAAAGTGGCGGCCTTATTGCGTTTGCTTCATCAGTATATTTTGCGTATAAAAAATTTGTTGCATAAAATTCAGCCATTCCACTTTTAATTAGTGAATCAAATTCCGCGACATGTCTTTTCAGAAAAGCCTGCTCTTTTTTATCAAAACTACTATCTATAAAACCCGGATGAAAATTTACCTGTATCACGCCACCATTTTTGGCAATGGCTTTTATTTGATCATCTTTTAAATTTCGCCTGTGCGGAACCAATGCATACACCGAACTATGCGAAGCAATAATGGGTTTGGTAGTCGTATTGATCACGTCCCAAAAAGTTTGTTCGCCCACATGGCTCACGTCTATCATCATGCCGAGTTCATTCATTCTTTGCACCACTTTTTTTCCAAAATCTGTAAGGCCTTTATGTGGCAGGTTTGGATTGGTAGTTTCATCAGCCGCACTTGTTGCCCATGAAAGAGAGATGTTATGTGTAAGCGTTAAATAACGTGCACCACGTTTGTACAACGCATCTAATTTATCCAAATCATCTTCGATCATATGTCCGCCTTCTACACCAACCATTGCCGCGATCTTATTTTGTTTTACAGCTTTTAATAATTCTGCATAGTTCGCAACTTTGACAATCTTGCCCGGATTGCGAGTTATCACTGCATCCAGGCTGTCAATTTCACGGTTCGCCATGGCAAATGGATTCTTGGTATCGCCTTCGCAGAAAACAGAAAAAATTTGCACATCAAGACCACCTTTTTTCCAGCGATCCAGGTCGCTCATTGTTTTGCCAGTGAGATCCTGGTCAAATGAAAAACCTTCATCCACAACTTTCATTAAAATATCATTATGTGTATCCACGACAATGGCTTTGCGATGAATTTTTTCATAGGATTGTGCATGAAGCTGCATTGAAAAAAACAGTGCACATAAGGTTAGGATTTTTTTCATATTTTATTTGATATCAATTTGAAAATTAAAGAACCGATTTTATTTTTTAAATGTTTGTTTATATTATTTATTCAACGGCATCTCCATGTAAAATGCTTCCAGCCATTTGCCATCTTTTTTTACATAATTCACAGCAACCCGGAGTTTTGGAGATAATTGAACATTTCCGCAAACTCCATCCTGTGTTGTGATATACGTTAAGAATACTGTTTTTTCATCAAGCATTTGAAAAGTAAAATCATCCAGAGAAACGGATTTCACATTGCAATCATTAATTGATTTGATCACCTGTGATTTATTGCTGATGCCATCAGCATTAACCGATATAAAAGAATCAGCGGTATTGATTTTGAACCAAGTTGCATCATTATTTTTCCAGGCATTCCAACCTGCTTTTTCCAAAGAAATAATTTGCACTTTTACTTTTTCTGCAGCGTTGTTATTGTCCTGTGAAAAAATATTTGCTGCGTAAAACAACATACAGGAAAGTAATACTATTTTTTTATTCATATTATGAATTAAGTTTAAAAATTTCCCGTTTCCAAAATAATATCATTTACTGCATCACTGTTTTTCGATTCAATATTATATTCTCCCTGCAGTGCATATTTTCCAAAAAGAAATAATCCCATCACTGCAACGGGTGTAATAATAAACATCATAATAATTCCAAAAACTATATCATCCTGGTTGCCGGACATTATTTTGGGCAAACCCATTTTCACAATCCCAAACCAGCCCGCAATAAATCCGAGAATAATCAAAGGAATCCCTGTCCATTTTTTTAGCCAATTGATAGTTGTTGTTGGTATAATGGATGAATTTTTTTGTGGCCTGTTTTCTTTTAAATACAACAATCCAATTACTACACTGATACTCATTAATAAAATTGGATAAGTCAGTCCTGCAAGGTAATATGCAGGTTGATTATTATCACTTGCTTTTTGAACAAGGTAAGTTGCAAAATAAGGCGCCATGCCGCCAAAAATTCCATATCCAAAATGATAAGGCAATGAAATAGATGTGTAGCGAATTTTTAAGGGAAACATTTCCACAATAAAAGCTGCCAGCGGGCCATAAGAAATGGTGAAAATAAATTCCAGTAAAAAAACAAAGAAAATCAATGTCCATTTATCTTTATTAGAAACTTGTACAGTTTTTATTATTTCTGTTTTTAATGCGCCAGCAGTATTATTTTCTTTCTTTATTTCTGTCATCAATGTGCCGTCATTATAAAAATGCGTTGTAGAAATTGTAGAAACAAAATCATTTCCTTTCAGGTAATCTGTTTGAGTTTTAATTTTTTTTGCTGCACTATTTTCTGTTTTATTGTGTAAATTGGTTACCTGGTACATACCATTGAATATCGGGCGAAACCCAATAATACCGGCCAGCATGCCGATTAATAAAAAGTACTTTCTGCCCACGCGGTCACTCAGCCAGCCAAAGAGCAGGAAGAAAGGCACGCCCAATAAGATACCAATGATCATAACTGTATTTGCCTGTGCATAATCCATGAACATTGTTTTGAGCATAAAACTTTGTGCATAAAAACCAACCCATCCAATAGTGCCGCCTCCAACAGTAATTCCAAAAAAAGCCAGGAGAACAATTTTCAAATTTTCTTTATTGCCAAACGAATCCTTCAAAGGATTCGAAGATGTTTTACCTGCTGCTTTTGCTTTCATAAAAAGCGGTGACTCTGTCATTTTTTTCCGCATATAAACAGAAACGATCACCATGAATATGGATATCAAAAAAGGTATTCGCCAACCCCATGCTTCCCATGAATTTTTATTCATTAAACCTTTTGTGGCCAGGATAATGAAAACAGAAAGAATCAGCGCAAGCCCTGTGGAGGCTTGTATCCATGAAGTCCAGAAACCTCTTTGGTGTGGAGGTGATTGTTCTGCAACATACGTAGCTGCACCACCGTATTCACCACCGATCGCTAATCCCTGTAATAGTCTTAAGATTAGAACGATTAGTGGGGCAAAGAATCCAATACTATCATACGTTGGCACTAATCCCATGGCCACCGTGGATCCGCCCATCAAAACCAGCGTGATCATGAATGTATATTTTCTTCCGATCATATCACCAAGCCGCCCAAAAAATAAAGCACCGAAAGGACGCACAACCAGGCCTGCTGAGAATGTTGCCAGGGTTGCAAGAAATGCAGCAACAGGATTTTCTTTGGGAAAAAATTCTGTGGAAATGATCGTTGCCAAACTTCCAAAAATAAAAAAATCATACCACTCAATGAGTGTACCCACTGACGAAGCAGTGATCACTTTTACAAGTTGTTTTTGAGAAATTTTGGCTGCGTTCAATTTCTTTAATTATTCAAAAAAATTATGAGAAACTATTTCTTCCATTCATTATTTTTCCGATCCATATCCGGCAATACATTGTCGGGATCAAGTATAACTTTTTCCAATTTATTTTTTGATGGATATGTGTAAGTCCATGTGCTCCCATGTTGCCATATTTCGACAGGTAGTTGCACTTTTTCTGATGTGCCATTTGACTGAACGATTTTTAAAATAACAGGCATGATCATTTTGCCTTTGCTTTCAATAGTGATTGATGTGCCTTCATCCGTGTATTTTACGGAAGTGATTGCCTGGTCTAATTTCCAGGTGGTAAAAAACCATTCTTTCCAAAACCAGTTCAGGTCTTCGCCTGCAGCATTATTGATGCAATTAAATAGATCATACGGCGTGGGATGCTTAAATGCCCAGGCTTCTGTATATTTTCTAAAAGCAAAATCAAAACGTTCTTTGCCTACAACAACTGTGCGTAATAAATTTAAACCATAAGCAGTTTTGCCATAAAACTGGTAATGCTGATCTTCATCCATTGCATCAGATAATGTCATCAATGGATCTTTGTAATTCATAAACTGCATATAATCGCGTGAAGCAAAAAATGTTTTATCAAAATAGGACGGATCATTTATATATTCTCCATTATTAAAAAGATCTGTGGCGATATAATTGACATAGGTATTAACACCTTCATCGAGCCACATATATCTTCTTTCATTACTCCCAACAATCATAGGATACCAGTCGTGCCCGATCTCGTGCGCGAGCAAAAACCATAAGCGACCATTTGTTTCTGTATATTCATCAAATATCATCCCGGGATATTCCATCCCGGATGTAATTCCCGCGCTACTCACCGCATTGTTCCAGGGATATTCGAAAAAATATTTTGAATAAATTTCTATACTTGCCTTTAAATATTCTGTTGATCTTCCCCATGCAGAATCGCCCATACTTTCCACCGGGTAACAAGACATAGCAAGCGCTTTTCGCCCGGAAGGCAAATTGATTTTTGCTGCATCCCAGATCATTGCATTACCTGCAGCCCAGGCAACATCCCGTGTATTTTTCATACTAAAATGCCAGGTAAGATTCCCTGTTTTTAATGCACGTTTCATTACATCATCTGCTCCAACAATCGTGATTGTTTTATCGCTGCTGGAAGCTGTCTCAAGCCTTTTCATTTCTTCACTGGTCAAAACTTCTTTGGGATTTTGAAGATCACCTGAACCATATACGATCATCGTTGCAGGCACAGTAACATAATATTCATAATCCCCATACTCACAATAAAATTCTCCCATATTCATGTATGGTAAAATGTCCCAACCCTGCTGGTCATCATACACGCACATCCTTGGATACCATTGACCAATTTGGTAAACAACTCCATTTTTTGTGTATTGCCTGCCAAATCTTCCCGCTCCATTTAGGGGTATAAGAAAACTGTAATTTATTTTAATAGAAATTTTATCTCCTTTCGCATGCAATGGAGAATTTAAACGAACCTGCATTCTCGTATCCGTGATGATGGGCTTCACTGTATAAGATTTTCCTCCGTAAGTGACGGTCACATCTTTAATTTGATAACCACCGCCGGGCATACTATAATTATCTCCGGGATAGAGTGCCGTGGCTGCAGACCTGGACGAAGGATTAAAAAGATTTTGTTCTGCCTGTAGCCATAGATAGTCAAGTTCATCAGGACTATTATTTGTATAAGAAATGGTAACATCACCCCTAACCGCAGTATCTTTTTCGCTCAATGTGGCATGTATCAAATAACTCGCGCTGTTTTGCCAGTATGCATGCCCCGGAACGCCTTTAACAGAGCGGGTTTCAGTACCTGGAGGTGGATTAAAATTTTGTGTAAAAAGTTGATGCGGATTGTAGGATGTTGATTCGTTTTTATCGTCCTGGGCTTTTAATGATTGTAAGCAAAGAAGCACAGCGACACTGATTAATATTTTTTTCATTTTGGTGATTTTAAAAATTATGTGTGCGTTAAATTTTGAAGTTTAGTATATGCAGTTTAATATATTGAAGGCCGGGTTCTTGTTATCAAATGTAGTAATAAAGAAAGTTTTGATTTGAAAATATTTTTTTGCTAAGACCTATAAGATTTTCAAACCATTATAGGTCTATCGTTTCTTTGCGAACATTTTTATTAAAAAATCAAAACCCTTTTTTCTGACAGTGGAGCACAATGCGTTCCGCTGGAACGCTATTTTCAATGACTACATCTTTATTACCCATAAGATGTTCCGCTGGAACATTACAATCATATGGCTTATCATGTGTCTTGAGCTTTTTATAAATATGTAAAGAATAGATATTTTATTTTAGAATGTTCCAGCGGAACATTTTATGGGTAGAATGATATTACCGGGAAATTATCGTTCCGAAGGAACGTTTTGTGTATATATGTATAAAATTGATGAAGCAAAATATTTTTTTATAAAATTTTGAAAGCAAAAGCAGCAGAGCACAATTCGTTCCTCCGGAACATTCTTCATTCCAAATATTTCTGAAACCATTGGTCAATTTCATTCATGTCAGGCAGTGGTGTATGTCCTGTACCATGCGACATAAATATTTTCGCTGGTACATTATTTTTCATTAATTCATTATACATATTCCTGGCTTGCCTTGGAGGAATTAATGGATCATTGTCCGAATAAAAAATCATCATGGGCGCATCGTCTTTGGTTACATGTGCGATAGGAGAGGCGAATGCATATTCACCCGAAAGCATAAATGTATCTGCCTGCATATCAGGCAGGCTGCCCATAAAACTTAAAACCATTTTTAAATCTAAAGAATTTTCCATGGAAGTATCTTCTCTTTTATTAAAATCTGACAGATCAAAGGGCGCAGCTAAAGTAACTACAGCCTGAACTTTAGAACTTAATACATCTATATCACTCACCGGATTTTTTATAGTAGTATCAGATACGCCTAAAAGCGAAGCCAGGGAAGCTCCGGATGAATGGCCGAATGCACCTAACTTTAGTGGATTGATGGAATATTTTTCTGCATTGAATCGTACGAAACGCACAGCCCGCCTGCAATCTGAAATAATATCAGTATATTTAAAAGCCGGTGCGAAACGATGATTGATCACAAAAATCGTATAGCCTTTGTTGCTTAATATTTGTGCCCATTTTCCAAAATAAGCTGTATCTAAAAAATAATCATTTTTCAGTTGTTCCTGGTCATACACATCATCATATACAAAACCATACGCACTGCCGGGAATTACAATAATGCCTTTGTGATTTGAATTTTCGGGCTGATAAATATCCATGAGTAATGCTGCTCCGGCAACCATTCCATACACTACATTTTCATGTTTGATCATTTTTTGTGGTTGGGAAAAAGTAAAATTTCCCAGGAAAAGAAAGGTCATGAATAAACAAGAAAATTTATTTTTTTTCATATTGTAAAAATAGGAGAAAAATAAAAAATATTTTAGATTTATAAAGTACGCACAAAAAAATTAGATAGCCTCGTGGGTATAAAATTTTTAGAAAAAAAGCATTTAAATAAAACCTTTATGGTTTTGAAAACCTTATAGGTTTATTCATGTTTTTTTGCTTCTGCAGGCGAATATCCATACCGGTCACTGAAACATTTACTAAAATATGCCGGGCTGCTAAAACCAGTTGTATAAGCAGTTTCGGTAACAGTAGCTGACGTATTTTGAAGAATTTGAAATGCTCTTTCTAAACGAAAGTTTCGTATGAGTTCATTGGGTGACTCACCTGTAAGCGCTTTCAATTTCCTGTGTAACTGGCTACGGCTCATAAAGACTTTATTAGCGAGGTCAATGACACTGAAAAGTTCATTGTCAAGGTTTTCTTCAATCGCATTTCTTATTTGTAGTAAAAATTCTTTTTCGGCACTTCCTGTTTCTATTTCTTCCGGCGTTATACTAATAACCTGTTTACTGTAATGAATACGCAAATTTTTTCTTTGCTCAATAATATTTTTACTACGTGCAATTAATTCATCCCCATCAAAGGGTTTAATAAGATAGTCATCTGCTCCGGATTGTAAACCTTCAATGATATTGGCACTGCCTGCTTTTGCAGTTAAAAGTATCACAGGTATATGGCTTGTAGCTATACTTTTCTTTAATAACTGTGTCATTGAGATTCCATCCATTTCCGGCATCATTACATCACTTATTATTAAATCAGGAATAATTTCCTGCGCTTTCACTAGCCCTTCATTTCCGTTTGAAGCAAGGATTATTTGAAATTCTTTTTTCAAAGTATCTTTTATAAATTCACGAAGATCCGCATTATCCTCAATCACTAAAATTGTAGATGCTGAATTATTAGGCATTTCATCTTCTAAAAGAAAGGACGAATCATTTATGTGAGATGCACCTTCAATGGAATCATGCATTTCACCTGGGGAATAATTTTCTTTTGAAATGGGAATACTGACCCGGAATGTACTTCCTTGTCCTGGTTCACTGCTTACAGAAATTTGCCCCTTATGTAATTGCACCAGTTCTTTTGTGAGCGATAAACCAATACCAGTGCCACCCGAAACGGGTGAAACCTGGTGGAAACGATCAAAAATTTTCTCTAATTGTTTTTTAGGAATGCCATTTCCATTATCAAGGATTGATACTCGTAAGCGATTTTCCGTTACATTTATTTGCAGCGTTACAGTACCATTTGGTGGTGTGAAATTGAAAGCATTTGATAACAAATTCACAAGCACTTTTTCAAATTTGTCTTTATCAATATAACCAATAATATTATTTTCCGGAAACTGTATGTGATAGTTCACCTGTTTTTGTTCAGCCATGTTTTCAAATGATGTGGCTATTGATTTTAATAAACCCGTGATGTCTGTTTTTGCCACCTGCAATTTCATTTTTCCGCCTTCCAGTTTACTTAGATCAAGCAGTTGATTGATAAGTTGCAAAAGCCTGTTACCATTCCGGCGCATCATGCCGATATATTTTTTTTGCAATACAGGATCAGTTTCATTTTCTTCCAGTTGTTTTAAAGGGCCAAGCATTAATGTGAGTGGCGTCCTGAATTCATGGCTGATGTTTGCAAAAAAATCCTGTTTTATTTTATCCATTTTTAATACCTGTATTGCTTCAGCTTCCTGTTTGGAAGATTCTTTAAAGCGATAAGCCAACGCAAAAAATATGATGACCATTGTCCCAAACTGTGCGATTATCCAGGGATTTGGAATGTTGTGAGGCAGCACATTCATTTCCCATAAAATACCCGCAACCTGGAAAATAAATAACCAGCAAGCAGCAATCCCAAATATTTTGATGCGTGAATTATTATGGAACGAAAAGCGAACACTTAAAACAAGTGATGTAATAAAAATTATTATGGATGCCGGCCTTGAAATATTTTCTATTGAAAAGGGTTTATAAATAGTGCATACAATATTCAGGAGAGCCGCCAATGCCACAAACCCAATTAAAAAACGAACTCCGATATCCCATACTGGAATCGTATTTT
>JBBRSI010000051.1:0-13035 GCA_038245585.1 Chitinophagales bacterium | reverse complement strand
TAGTACTAATTGCCCGTAAGCTTTAATTTTTATTTTTCTCTTTGAATTGCAAACCCCAATATGTTAATTTATTTCGCAGTAATAATATAGCCTTGCGCTATACGCTTATTGCAACCTTTTTATGGTGGTTATTCCGAGGGTATTCACCTCTTCCCTTACCGAACAGAGAAGTTAAGCCCCTTATGGCCGATGGTACTGCACAACAATGTGGGAGAGTAGGTAGCTGCCATTCTTTTTTAAAAGCCTGTCTTTACATAGTAGAGATGGGCTTTTTGTTTTTAATAATAAACTCATTGAATTTTATGGTCAAAGGTTTCTTTTATTAATGGGCTAAGGCCTCCCTATTTTTTAACCGCATGCTGTACACATATTTTGTACTTTTGAACTATAAAAGACTTTTATGGAAAATACAATGCTCATACAGGTAACCAATCAAAAAGCTATTGGTCTTTTGCGCGAATTGGAAGAATTGCATTTGATTAAAGTGCTGAAAGAAAATTTTACTCAAACAAAAAAGAAATTGTCTGATAAATATAAAGGCGTATTCTCAATTGAAGATGCCAAAAGCTTTGACGAACATACACAAACAATCCGAGGTGAATGGAACAATATTTAATTGACAATAACGTAATATCAAACTATTTTTCAAAGTTGTTCTCTAAAAAGTCAATGGATTTCGTGGCTGAAGTCATTGACCAAACTCCCAATATTTCCGTTATTACACAAATTGAAGCTTTGTGCTGGAGTAACCCCGATAAAAATAAAGAAGGATTCGTCAAAGCATTTATTGAGGAGCCAATGTACTTCATATATCTACGGATGTGGTGGCACAATGTGTCGAAATAAGACGTAGCCAGAAAATCAAAACACCAGATGCTATTATTGCGGCAACGGCTATCGCTCACAAACTTACCCTCATTACAAGCGACAGAGATTTCAAAAATATTCCGGGATTAAAGATCATTGATCCACATAGCTTTTAAAAAAATTCATAAAACCCATATTTGATTAAGGCTCAATCCATTGCTATTCTTTCCCCTTAGCTTTTACAAAGTCAAGTATTTCTTGCCTGATTTTTAATTGTTCTTCATCCATAAGAAATGCCCTTCTGTTTAAAACTTGGGTAATAGTTGTTTTTTCTTCATCAGATTGACCAGCATTTCTTATAGCAAAATAGTCAGGAATTGGAATGTTTTTATCAATTAAAAAATATCTTAAAATATTTAATTCTTTATTTATTGAAGCACTAAATGCTAATGAATGTTCTCCATTTTTAGGATATGCATTTAAATCTGCTCCATTATCAACTAAAACTTTCACTGCTTCCAGGGTTCCGAAACTACAAAGATATTCCACGGCTGATTGCTGAAATTTATATGTGCCGCCACCTGGATTTTCTAAAATTTGAATATGTACAGCGTTTACGTCCGCGCCATATCGTATTAATAATGAAAGAATGGTAATGCCACTATCTAAATCGTAATAATATTTACATGCATTTAAAAAAGGTGTGCTGTTATCAATTGGTGATTTTAAATTAGGATCTGCTCCTAAGTTGAGTAAGCTACTTATTGACTTATTTTTATTATCAATAACAGCTAAGGTTAATAATGATAACCCAAATTTTGGATCAGTAAAATCAATATTTTCTTTTTTAGTTTGAAGAATTTTTGAAATTTTTACAGTGTCATCAGCCTCTACGGCTTTCGCTAAATCATATGCAGGTGTATTTTTAAAATTCTTAAAATCATACCCTGGTGCATATACCTGGCATTTGCACATGTTCGTGGAAATAAAAAAAAGAAATAGGAGTTTTTTCATTTGAAATAGAATTTTGAATAAATTAAAAACTACTTATGCAATCACCTTATATTGCTATCACTCACATATAGAACCAATACGAAATCTTATACTATTACAAGCCTTACTTTATTGTAGTAAACTTCAAGCTGTCTGGAATTTTTAATTCTTTTCGCTTTTCATTAAACTGCTCTAAGGTCAAAGGCCCTAATAAATCCTTTTTGTTTGGTTCAGCATTATCATTAATAAGTAAGATAAAGTGATTAGTAATATTAATTGTATTATTAGGATGTTGTTTTACTATAATAAATTCTTTATTATATCCTATTGCAAATACTGTTGATTGAATCACACCACCGCATCCATTGAGATCATTAGGGTCGCAATAATCTAAACTCAATTGTGATGCATCATCAGGAGCTACTAAGTAATAATTGCCAACAAGTTTCACTTTTGTATCAAATCCCATACAACCTGAGTATAAACACCAAATTAATATACTAATGCCTTTTACTTTCATAATAAGTGCCTTAAAGGCTCAATAAAAATAAGCCGCTTGTTCTAACAAAAAACGAACACACCTTCATTTCATTTTTTTAACTCACCTAAAGCTTCTTTTCCTGAAGTACGATGACTACAAGGTTGTATATCTTTTACTTCAAAAAAAAATTTGCCCACTTCTATTACATTTATATTCTTTTCGATTTTTATATTATAATCTTTTTGCTGTCGCCATAGTGCAGCTTGCATATTTAAAATCAAAGTATCATTACTGATCTTTTTATCAATATGCGTTATGGCGTGAACTGATTCAGCATAATCAATATGAATTGTGTCTTCTGAAATTTTACATAAATAAATAGAGCTTTCACGTATATTTTCATCACAACTGGTGAATAGCATTGTGATTAATATTGAAATCAAGAAGTATTTCATACTATCAATTTAAAAAAAATATACAAGTATATTTATTCCACTTTATACTTCCTCACAAATTCCGCCGCCTTCACCATATCATCATGCAAAATGCGGTCTGCCGTATTAAAGGAAATTTCTTTGCGGAAAGCTGCATGCAATTTTTCTACTGCAACAGAACTTTTTAAAGGCCGCCTGAATTCCAGCGCCTGCGCAGCCGTCAGTAATTCGATACCCAATATTTTTTCTACATTCAGCATTAAACGAAAACATTTTGTCGCAGCATTTGCGCCCATACTTACATGGTCTTCCTGGTTATTGGAAGATGGAATCGTATCCACACTGGCCGGCGTACATAATTGTTTGTTTTCACTCACCATTCCTGCCGAGGTATATTGTGGGATCATAAACCCACTGTGCAGGCCGGGATTTTGTACCAGGAAAGCGGGTAAACCACGCTGGCCGCTAATCAACTGATACGTCCTCCGCTCGGATATACTTCCAATTTCACTCATGGCAATGGAGAGAAAATCTAAATGTAATGCCAGTGGCTGGCCATGAAAATTTCCACCACTTAAAATCATGTCTTCATCCGGGAAAATATTTGGATTGTCTGTAACAGAATTTATTTCTGTGAGAAACACACTTAAGACATTTTCAAAAACATCTTTGGTTGCGCCATGCACCTGTGGCAAACAACGGAAAGAATATGGATCCTGCACCTGCGATTTTGCCTGGCTGATGATCTCACTTCCTGCAAGAAAATTGCGTAAATTTTCTGCAGTTTTTACCTGTCCTTTATGCGGGCGAATTCTATGAATCGCTTCATTCAATGGTTGCGGGGTACAATCAAAAGCATCGAAAGAAAGTGCGGCAATTAAATCAGCCATTTTTAAAACCTGTTCCGCTTTTGCCAGGCAATACAAACCATAAGCGCTCATGAATTGAGTGCCGTTAATTAATGCAAGCCCTTCTTTACTTTTCAATGTTACCGGCTTCCAGTTCAATTGGTTTAAAACTTCATCAGCTTCCTGCGATTTTTCTTTATAGGTCACTTTTCCCAATCCAATCAAAGGCAAACTTAAATGACTCAATGGGGCCAAATCACCGGATGCGCCCAAAGAACCTTGCGTATAAATTACGGGTAAAACATTTTCATTATACATATTTACCAAACGCTCCACTGTACTCAGTTGTACTCCACTGTGGCCATAACTGAGTGATTTTATTTTGAAAATAATCATCAGCCGCACAATTGCTGCAGGAACTTCTTCACCCATTCCACATGCATGAGATTTCAATAAATTATATTGTAATTCTTCAATCTGGTCGCGGCCAATTTCTACATTTTGTAAATAGCCAAAACCTGTATTAATGCCATAAAAAACAGAACCTGGTTCTTCAATTTTTTTATCCAAAAATTCCCGGCAATGATTTATTTTTTCAATGGCTGATTGGGAAACGGAAAGTTTTGGAGAAAAAGAAATGAGTTGTTTTACCTGTTGAAAATTGAGCCAGTTTTCATCTAGAGAAAAGTTTGCTATCATGCAGTTTGCTATTTTTTCAAATAAATAAAGATGCCCTTTAAATGAAGTCGCTTTGGTGAAAAGTGATCCGGATTGGATTCGAACCAATGGCCTACTGCTTAGAAGGCAGTTGCTCTATCCAACTGAGCTACCGGACCGTATTTTTACAAAGAAGCAAAAGTAATTTTTAATTAGTTTGCAGCCAAACAAGGAATGGAATGAATGTAAAAATAGAACAAGGTTGGAAGGAAATATTAAAAGATGAATTTGAGAAGCCCTATTTTCAAAAAATTGTCGATACATTAAAAGCTGAAAAGAATGCCGGTATAACTATTTATCCGCCCGGCCCATTGATCTTTAATGCATTTAATGCTACGCCTTTTGATTCAATCAAAGTGGTTATTCTTGGGCAGGATCCGTATCATAATGTTGGACAAGCACACGGACTTTGTTTCTCTGTACAGGAAGGTGTTCCAATTCCGCCATCGCTTGTAAATATTTTTAAAGAAATTAAAAATGATTTGGGTATTGAGCCACCTTCATCCAGCAATTTAACTGCCTGGGCCGCGCAAGGTGTGCTTTTATTGAATTCCGTTTTAACGGTTCGTGCCAATGATGCTGCAAGTCATGCAAAAACAGGCTGGATGGATTTTACCGATGCAGTGATTCAAAAAATATCTTCAGAAAAAAAAGGCATCATTTTTTTATTATGGGGAAAATTTGCTCAATCAAAAGAAATTTTAATTGATACAAATAAACATTTTATTTTGAAAGCGGCACATCCTTCTCCTTTAAGTGCATTCAATGGTTTTTTCGGACGTAAGCATTTTAGTGAAACAAACAAGATTTTAAAAAGTCTTGATAAAACACAGATTGACTGGAATTTAAATAAGCATAAATAAAAAATTGATATGAAAATGTTTAAAGAAATTTTTGCGCGAATATGGGCTGTATGGAGTTTGATTTTGTTTTTATGTTCCATGGTAATTGCTATTATTTTTTACTTACCGCTTTTATTTATGCCTTATAAAAAAGCGGCAGAATGGCATCGTGCAGTATCAAGAATATGGATGGCCACTTACCTGTACCTCATTGGCTGCCCGATACGAATCAATGGAAAAGAAAATTTTTCGAAAAATGAAAATTACGTGATCGTTTGCAACCACAGTAGTTTGATGGATATTCCTGTGACTACACCATTCATGCCACAAGCCAATAAAACGATTGCTAAAAAAAATTTCGCACGCATCCCGGTTTTTGGCTGGATCTACTCCTGGGGAAGTGTGCTTGTGGATCGCGAAAGTGTGGAAAGCAGGAAGAAAAGTTATGAACTCATGAAAAAAGTTTTACAGCAAAAACTGGATATGCTGATCTTCCCGGAAGGTTCCCGAAATAAAACAGATAAGCCATTAAAATCATTTTATGACGGCGCATTTAAACTCGCGATCGATACGCATAAAAAAATTATACCGGTAGTGATGTTTAATACAAAAAAAATACTTCCCCAGGAAAAAATCTTTTATGTAATGCCGCATCAAATTCGCATGGATATTTTACCGCCTGTTGAATCTGAAAACATTTCTATGATTGATCTAAAAGAAAAAATTTTCCGGATTATGTGGGATCACTTTGAAGCAAATAAATAAAAAATCAGTTCATTTTTCTTTTCAAATAGGAAACCTGGCCTTGTAAATTATTCACCATTCCGGCTAATTGGTTTACGTCCCAACGTTGCTGAGCATTGGCTTTTGTAATCACCAACTGTGCTTTCCATACTTCCAGGATATCCTGCTCATTTACCTGGTAAGGATCAAAAACCGGGTTATCGCTAATGAGCGTCAATTTATTCTTCGCACGGTTATTTTTCATAATCCTTTTATAAACGATACCTTCCTTTTTAGAAATAATAATATAGGTATTATTCTGCTTTACTTCGTCAATTTTTTCTATCCGTTCACCTACTATTACACTACCGCTTGGTGTTGGCAACATACTATCACCAATGATTTCAAATGCCCTGTACTGGCCCGGGCCAAGCATTGGTAAAGTGAATGTATTTAATTCATCTATAAATTCAGGATCGGCATAACCTGCGAGATAGCCGGCAGCGGCTTTCACCGGCACAAACTGGATCTCTTGTGTGGCGCCTTTCAGCTTCATTTCCCGGCGCTTATCCAGGTAAGAACTTCCGGCAGCTTTTGAGGTAATGTCTTTTAATAAAAGATCATCCAGGCTCAATTTAAAGATGGAACTGAGTTGCTCCAACACTTCCAGCTTTGGCTCAGCTCTTTCTTCTTCATAAGCGCCGATCAGTGATCTTTTAATTTTTAATTTCTGTGCAAATTCTTCCTGCGTCCATCCTCTGAGTTTTCTAAGATACCGCAAGTTTTTTCCGGCATGGCTCATAACTAATGCATTTAGCTGCAATATACTAACTATTTTAGTTATCAAAATATTTTTTATAAAAAAAGAGGCAATTTTTAGTTGCCTCTTGAAGATTAGTTATATAAAATTTTAATCAAACTTCAGATCCAATCCCAAACCCCTCAATTCATGTACCAATACATTGAATGATTCAGGTATACCTGGTTTTGGAATATTATCACCTTTTACGATCGCTTCATACGTCTTCGCCCTGCCGATAATATCATCTGATTTGAGTGTAAGTAATTCCTGTAAAATATTGGATGCACCGTAAGCCTCGAGTGCCCATACTTCCATCTCTCCAAAACGCTGTCCACCGAATTGAGCTTTACCGCCCAATGGTTGTTGCGTGATGAGACTGTATGGCCCAATAGATCTTGCGTGCATTTTATCATCAACCATGTGATGGAGTTTGATAATGTAAATTACGCCCACGGTTGCTTTCTGGTGGAAGCGTTCGCCTGTTTCCCCGTCATATAAATAGGTATGGCCCATTTCAGGAATTCCAGCCTTTTCGCAATATTCTCCAATTTCTCCAACAGTAGCACCATCAAAAATTGGCGTCGCAAATTTCAAATCCAATTCTTTACCAGCCCAACCCAGAATGGTTTCATAGATCTGTCCCAGGTTCATACGGGAAGGTACACCCAAGGGATTCAGTACGATATCAACCGGTGTGCCGTCTTCCATGAAAGGCATGTCTTCATGACGAACAATTTTTGCTACGATACCTTTATTACCGTGGCGGCCCGCCATTTTATCCCCTACTTTTAATTTACGTTTTACAGCAAGATAAACTTTAGCCAGTTTCAATACGCCTGCAGGTAATTCATCTCCAATAGAAATATTGAATTTCTCTCTTTTATAACGGCCGAGTTCTTCATTGAATTTTATGCTGTAATTATGCAGCAATGTATTGATCTGGTCATCTATGCCTGCATCATTGGTCCAGCCGAGCGGATTGATATTTTGAAAATCAACAGCAGATAAATTTTTATGATTGAATTTAGCACTTTTGCCGATGATCATTTCACCAAAATTATTGCTCACATCTGCGGAAGATTTACTGCCCAGTAATGTGATCAATTTTTGCAGCAATACTTCTTTGATATCTTCTACATTTTGAATATGTACTTTCTCAATTTTTTCAAGCAATGCTTTTTCCTTGATCTTTCCGGTCTTATCTTTTTTAGCGCGCTGAAATAATTTTTTATCAATTACTACACCTTCTGTTCCGTTTGGTGCTTTTAAAGAAGCATCTTTCGCATCGCCGGCTTTATCACCGAAAATCGCGCGTAATAATTTCTCCTCAGGCGTTGGATCACTTTCGCCTTTTGGCGTGATTTTTCCGATCAAAATATCTCCTTCTCGAACCTGTGCGCCGATACGAATAACACCATTTTCATCTAAATCTTTAGTAGCTTCTTCAGAAACGTTTGGTATATCCGGCGTCAATTCTTCTTCTCCTAATTTTGTATCGCGAACTTCCAGTTCGTATTCATCAATATGTATAGAAGTAAATAAATCTTCTCTTACAACTTTTTCACTTATAACAATCGCATCTTCAAAGTTGTACCCTTTCCATGGCATAAATGCAACGAGTAAATTTCTTCCCAATGCAAGTTCGCCATCTTTTGTAGCATAACCTTCCGTAAGGAAATCACCATTTTTTACTTTCTGGCCTTTCTTCACAGCCGGACGAAGAATGATACAAGTTGATTGGTTGGTTTTAATAAATTTAGTCAGTTTATAAATCTGCAAATCTTCATCAAAACTGATCAGCCTGTCATTATCATTTCTATTATAACGAACATGAATTTCATTGGCATCTACAAATTCTACTACACCATCTCCTTCCGCATGTAACTGAATACGCGCATCACGAGCAGCTTTTCCTTCCAAACCGGTACCTACAATCGGCGCTTCCGGAATGATCAATGGCACTGCTTGGCGTTGCATGTTGGAACCCATCAATGCACGGTTCGCATCATCATGCTCGAGGAATGGAATTAATGAAGCGCTCAGTCCAACAATTTGGTTGGGCGCTACGTCCATATATTCTACTTCATTCTTTTCAAGAATTGGGAAATCACCTGTCTCGCGGCTCACGATCCTGTCTTCCAGGAAATTACCTTTATCATCAATCGGCGTATTACTCTGTGCAATTTTTGCCGGATCTTCTTCTTCTGCGCTTAAAAACTTCAGGTGTTTTAAATCTACTTTACCATTTTCCACACGATGATACGGGGTTTCAATAAAGCCCATGTCATTGATTTGTGCATGTACACAAAGCGTAGAGATCAAACCAATATTCGGTCCTTCCGGTGTTTCAATCGTACATAAACGACCATAATGTGAATAGTGAACGTCACGTACTTCAAAACCTGCTCTTTCCCTGGATAAACCGCCGGGTCCGAGTGCGGATATACGACGCTTATGCGTGATCTCAGATAACGGATTTGTCTGGTCCAGAAATTGTGATAACTGAGACGTACCAAAAAATGAATTAATTACAGATGAAAGTGTACGTGCATTGATCAGGTCAACTGGTGTAAACACTTCATTATCCCGCACGTTCATGCGCTCACGAATGGTACGCGCCATTCTTGCAAGACCTACACCAAACTGTGCATACAACTGTTCTCCCACTGTCTTTACACGCCTGTTGCTCAGGTGATCAATATCGTCAATTTCTGCTTTATTATTGGTAAGCCGTACGAGGTATTTAATGATCTCAATAATATCCTCTTTTGTAAGTACTTTGTTTTGCAACTTTTGAGTTACACCCAGTTTGCGGTTAATTTTATAGCGGCCTACTTCACCGAGGTCATATCTTTTTTCGCTAAAAAATAATTTATCAATGATACCACGGGCAGTTTCATTATCCGGGGCATCAGCGCCTCTTAACTGGCGGTAAATATGTTGCACCGCTTCAAGCTCGCTGTTGGAAGTATCTTTATTTAATGTATTATAAATGATCGCATAATCTCCGCCCACATCTTCTTTCTGAATAAAAACACTTTTCGCATCAAGGCCTGCAATGGTATCAATAGCATCTTCTGTGAGGACCGTATCGCGCTCCATCACAATTTCATTTCTTTCGATAGAAACAACTTCGCCGGTATCTTCATCTACAAAATCTTCCACCCAGGCGCGCAGTACGCGTGCAGCTAATTTTTTACCAATGAATTTTTGCAAAGATTTTTTATCGGCCATCACTTCTTCCGCCATGCCAAATAATTCCAGGATATCTTTATCTGTCTGGAAACCGATGGAACGCAATAATGTAGTTACAGGGAATTTTTTCTTACGGTCAATGTACGCATACATTACATTATTGATATCCGTGGCAAATTCCATCCAGGCACCTTTGAAAGGAATTACCCGTGCAGAATAAATTTTTGTACCGTTTGGATGTGTTGATTGTCCAAAAAATACACCCGGTGAACGATGTAATTGGGAAACAATTACGCGCTCAGCACCATTGATTACAAAAGTTCCGCGCGGTGTCATGTAAGGAATATTGCCCAGGAAAACGTCCTGCACAATTGTTTGAAAATCCACGTGCTCTTCGTCATTACAACTCAGGCGCAGCTTGGCTTTTAATGGTACCGCATACGTCAATCCCCTTTCCATACACTCGGGAATAGAATAGCGTGGGGGATCAATAAAATAATCCAGGAATTCTAAAACAAAGATGTTGCGTGTATCGGTGATGGGAAAATTTTCTTTAAACACCCGGAACAAACCTTCTACGTTTCTTTTATCCGGGGTGGTTTGCAACTGAAAAAATTCTTTAAAAGATCCTAACTGGATGTCCAGTAAATCAGGGGTTTCCGCAAGGTGCTTGGTTTTCCCAAAGTTAACCCTGCTTTGAATTTTTGTAGATGACATATTTTAATTTAACCGTTTTTCTCAAGATGACTGGGCGTTTGCGGGGAATTTTTTCTTGTTTTTTGTATAAAAAAAGACTGAAAAAACAAGTATGATTTTACCCGGCTGCTATTTACCCAAAAATAAAGGATTGCAAAGGTACATAATGCCTCCGAAACATACAAATCAATATTTAAATTGAATGTTAAGAAAAAGTGGAGGAATAAAGAACCTATTTAAGCTGTGCGTTAAGAGCAGTCAGCTTTATCTTTTTGCTACTTTATTTGGTTTTCTGACTTTTCTTCCTGGAACTCTTTGTTTTATCTGAATTGCACTGTGGCATTTTTTGTTACTCGGAGGGCCACGGAGTTAGGAAGAATTTGTTTTAAAGATTTTAAAAAAATAACCCATTTCTATTTATTGTTTCCAATAAATAAAAATGAGTCATAAAAAATTGAAATCGTAAAAGAAAATATAAAATCCCGAATCGAAATTTAACCCCAAACACAAAACACAAAACTAGAAACAGGAAATTTTATTATTTCAACTCCGGCTTCGACTGGCTTCGACTCATTTCGACTCACTTCGGCGTCGCTCAGTGCAAGTCGCTCAATGCAAGCCGCTCAGCCAACAGCTCAGCCGACATCACTTTCATTTACAATTTACAATTAACCATTTACAATTATTCCCTGATTAATTTCAGTTTAACGACTCCAGCTTCGACTTCGCTCAGCCGGCATCTCTTTCATTAACAATTTACAATTAACCATTCACAATTATTCCCTAATCAATTTCAGCCTCACGATTTTATCTTCCTGCGCTACCTGCACAAAATAAGTTCCCTGAGCCAGCGCTCTTATATTCAACGTTGCAGAACTGCTTTGTGTAAAATTCTGACTGGAGATTTCTCTTCCCTGCATGTCGGTGATTTTAATTATCGCGTTTATATTTTTATTTAAACCTTTCACCGTTACCGTATTTTTTGCCGGGTTTGGAAACAAAGAAATAATGCCATTATCATTGAACACTACTTTTACAACCGGGCTGAAAGTGTTGGTACCATTTGCTGCGTTTTCTCTAATACGATAATAACTAATTCCATCCAATGGATTTTTATCTGTGTAACTATAATTACTCGCAACGCCTTTTGCAGGAACAGTATTGACACCCACATAATCATTTGCATTACCACTTCTTTCAACAGTAAAAGATTTTGCACCACTTTCATTGAGTGTTTGCCAGGTGATAGTGATGGCTTCATTATTTTGAGTTGCTTTTATTTCTTTGAAGTTGGCGACTAGGACGAGGTCACCGTTTAAACGAACTAATAAGATTTGAGTATATAGTTCAACATTACCTGATATAAGCGTTTTACCGTCTGGTAAACAATGCACAGATTTTCCGGCCGGGTAATTGCCAATATCATTAAATGCAGCAAATCCGTTTTTTCCAAACGCTAAATCAAGTTGACCATTTTCTAAAAAACGAGTTATAATTAGCGTGCCGGGATTAGGATCATCCTGTATATCACCACAAGTAACTATTTTTCCATCTGTTTGTACATCAATGCTTCTATTATCTACTTCTTTATTTTTATAAGGAACTATGATTCCGCCATCCACACCAAAACTTTGATCAACACTCCCATCCGCATTGAACCGGCAAAGGGCCATTGAAATATCATTCTCTTTTCCACTCGTACCGGTACAAACGATTTTCCCATCTTGTTGTAATGTAGCATCATACATTTCTGTATTCCAGGTTCCACTTTCACCATCTCCAAAAATATATTTTGCCTTACCATTAAGACCAAAAGATTCATCTACGCTTCCATCTAAATTGAAGCTTTGTAATTCAAATGTGGAATGATCTGAATTCAAATTATAATCAGAACATAGAATCAATTTTCCATTTGGTCGGATTATGAGTGCTTTATTATTCGTAGCATTATTATAATTATTTATTACAATTCCCGAATTACCAAATGTTTCATCTATTATTCCATCGAAATTTAAACGCAATAAAAAAGTTCGCTTTTGATCATATTGTGATTTTTGAACATCACCGCTTACAATTATCTTACCATCTGATTGCAATACTAAACTACTGGGATAATCTAATACATCAAAATCAAATGTAGATAATCCGTTTGTTCCAAAACTACTGTCGAGTGTACCATCATCATTGGCTCGCAAAACTCCTATATCAACTGCGTTTGATAAAGGATGATATTCACATATTACTACGAACTTTCCATCATTTTGAAGGGCAAATTTTATTCCACGACCTAAATTACTTACATAAAATATCGATCTTCCTTCATTTCCAAAATTATTATCCAGAGAACCATCCGAATTAAAACGCCAAAAAATAATACCTCCATGTAAACTTGTTCCTAAGACAACAATTTTTCCATCCGGCTGAATTATAGAAGCATTTCCAGCACTAAAGGAATCAGTAATTACTATTCCTCCTTGCCCAAATGTGGGGTCTAATG
>JBBRSI010000050.1:0-14138 GCA_038245585.1 Chitinophagales bacterium | reverse complement strand
AATAGAAAATGAGCTTTTTTAAACTGACTGCTGACTGCTGACTGCTGACTGCTGACTGCTGACTGCTGACTGCTGACTGCTGACTGCTGACTGCTGACTGCTGACTGCTGACTGCTGATACCTGATTGCTGATACCTGATTGCTGATTGCTGATACCTGATACCTGACAGCTTTTCACTCCGAATATTTATTTTTTTTCAACGCCACATAATTTTTCTGCGCGATTTTTGAATCTTCTGTTTGATTATTTGTTATAGAAAGGGAGCTAAAAAAAAGTAATGCAAATATAATGATCGAAGGTATCAATTCCTGCCAGCGTATCCAATACCCCCACCAGCCATAAATAGCGCCCTGTGCGGGATTGGCCGCTTCATAAATAATTTTGATCTCCTGGTTTTCTGTATAATTTTTAAATAAATAACCTGCAACTGCCCGATATGTTTTTCCATCAACACTATACACTGCCAGTGGAATTTGATTCGCGGAAAGAGAATCTTTTATGAAATGAATTTTTGCAGGAATAATATTTCCATCAAAATAATCCGGCCTGCGTGTGAAAACGGCATACAGCGAATAACACGCGATGAAAACAATAATCGCAATTTTATACAAAGATTTTAATTTAATTATTTCAAACTTCTGAAATCAACCGGAACAAGTTTGCTTACACCGGCTTCCTGCATCGTCACGCCATAGATCACATCCACAGCATTCATTGTCATTTTATTATGCGTGATGATAATGAACTGGGAGTTCTCACTGAATTGCTGGATCATCTGTGTAAACTTAATAACGTTCACATCATCCAATGGCGCATCCACTTCATCGAGGATACAAAACGGTGCAGGTTTGATGAGGTAAATGGAAAATAATAATGCAGTTGCTGTCAATGTTTTTTCACCACCACTTAATTGCGTAATAGAAGAAGGCCTTGTCCCTTTTGGTTTCGCTATGATCTCAATGCCGGTCTCCGCAAGGTTATCAGGATTATCAAGTACTAAATCAGCCGTATCTTCTTCCGTAAATAGTGCCTGGAATACATGTTGAAAATTATCCCGCACTTTATTAAATGTTTCAAGGAATTGTTTGTTGGCCGTTGCACCCACTTCCTGAATTGTTTGCAGTAAACTTTCTTTCGCGGACACCAAATCATTCTTTTGTTCCAGGATAAATTCATAACGCTTTTTCATTTCTGTAAAAGCTTCAATGGCCATAGAATTTATTTCACCCATATTATCCAAACGCTTTTTCATGCGCTGGCAACTTTCCTGTAAATCTTCTACAGACGTTGTTGTAATGCGGCTTTCAGAGAGAATGGCATCCAGTTGTACATTGAATTCTACCTGCAATCTTTCCTTCATACCGGCGAGTTGCAATTTCAGTTCATTCATGCTGTCTTTTAATTCGCCGGTATGATGTTCCTTGTTTTCTTTTTCTTTTAAACGGTTACGAAGCAATGATTCTTTTTGCTGCAATTCATTTCTAAAATTATAAAATGCCTGGTCAGCTTCATTCAATATTTTTTCTTCTGTCTCTTTAGTTTGCATAAAAGCCAATAAAGATTTCTCAGCTTCTTCCAGTTGAAATTTACTTTCAGAAATCTCCTGCTGCACTTTTGTAAATTGTTCTGTATTGCTGTTAATGCGCTCATGCAATTCAGCCAATTGGTTTGTTTTAAATTTCAGTTCCTGTTGCAAACCGGCAATTTTATTTTGTTGCCTGGTGACTTGCAGGTTACTTTCGTTATAAACAACTGCTGCTTTATTATACGCTTCTTCAGCTTCGTGAAAATCTGTTTCACAGGTTTTCAATTCGGCTGAAATGCCCGCCAATTGCGTGTTTAACGACAGCAAACTTTCTCTTGTCTGCGCAATATTATTTTGTTCTGCTTCTAATCGTTGCACTGTTTCTTCCATCCTTGCAGTACCGGAAGTGATGGATTGCTCTATTGATTCTATTTTATTTTTAATGCCAAACAATTCGTTATTCAGGCGATTGATTTCCTGTTCGGAAGCTTTTACCTGGTTTTCTTTCAATGAAGCAGCATATACAGCAAGGTCATCCTGCTTTTGTTTCATTTCACTTTTCAAAGCATTCACCACAGCGTCCTGTAAAATAATTTCATCCTGCATTTTTTCCAGGTTTTTCGCACGGCCAATTTTCTGGCCTTCAAATAAACCGGTACTTCCACCGCGCAGAGAATATTTTCCTTTTACATATTTACCATTTTTTTCAATGAGCACAGCATCTGCATTATTGGCTTGCATCGCTACTTCATTTTCCGCGATAAAAACATTGCCCAATAAATATTTTGCCAAAGCATAATAGTCATCATCTACTTCCACTACATCCAATGCAGAAATAGTATTTGCAGGTTGTTGCACAGATGAATCATTCGTTGAAATTTTATCAAGTATGAAAAAATTTGCTTTACCTTTTTTATGAGCCGCCAATAATTCCACCGCGCGAATTCCTTCTTCCATATTATTCACCACATAATAATTCAGGTAAGGCTCCAATACATTTTCAATAGCTTTGCGGTATTCTTCGGGCACATATAAAATGTCTGAAAGTATGGGTGCGTGTGTGCCCCACTCTTTATTTTCATGTAAAAATTTTACGCTTTCCGGATAGCCTTCCATGGAATCTATCAGGCTTTTCAGTAGGTTAAATTCATTGCGTTGAGCATCAAGTTTCCGGTTGGCATCCATCAATTCATTCCGCAACGCTTCCATTTGTTCCTGTGCTTCCAAAATCTGGCTTTTCGCCTGTTCGTGTTGCTGGATCAATGTTTCAAGCGCTGCCTTTTTTTCAACAAGTGAAGTTTCCAAAGTTTTTAGCTTTGCCTGTTCCGTTTCAAGTTGAATGGATTTATTTTCCTGTTCCTGCTTCGTTTGTTCTTTGGTGCGTTGAAGATTTTGGATAAATGTATCTGCAACTGCTACTTTTTTTTCTGCTTCAAATTGTGCACGCTGAATTTGCTGAAGACCTGCGCGCGAAGCATCAACAACTTTTCTTTTATCATCAAAAACAACTCGCGTATTTTCGGCACTTTCCCGGGCAGTAATTAATTTTTCATTTTGTGCAGATAAATTTTCCGACTCTTCTTTTACCTGCAATTCTGTAAAACGAATAGAATCCTGTATCGAACTTAATTGCCCTTCTGCATTTTGCAAAAATTGTTGAAGGTTTTTTTCATTCTCCAGCAGGTAAGATAATTTTTGTGCAGCCAGGTTTTTATCATTCTCCCGGTTCTTCAAATTTTGCATGAGTTCATTGAAACGTTGTTGCTTTTCATGCAAAGATTTTTCTGCTTCGGTAAACTTTAATTTTTCACTTTCCAGTGCAGCTTCTTCCGTGGCGATGCGCGCATCAATTTGCGTTTTTTCATCTATTGAAGCATCTAACTCAGAAGTCAATTTTTGATAAGATTCATTAAAACCTTCCAAAGAAGCTTTCGCTAATTCAATGGAAGACTCCCGGTATTCTTTTTTTATTTCATAATATTTCTCCGCTTTCCTGGCCTGGCTTTCTAAAGTTTTTACCTGGTTATTAATTTCAAATAAAATATCTTCAATGCGGTTGAGATCCATTTCCGTAGCATCCAGTTTTAAAGTAGCTTCTCTTTTCCTGGTCTTATAAATGGTTATTCCGGCTGCTTGTTCCAGCATCCTGCGGCGGCTGTTATCTTTATCTTTAATAATATCATCCACCATCGCCAGCTCAATAATTGCATAACTATCATTACTGATTCCGGTGTCCATAAATAAATTATGAATGTCTTTCAAACGACAGGCAACATTATTCAGGCGATATTCACTTTCCCCATTTTTATAATAACGGCGCGTAACGGTAACCGTGGAAAATTCTGTAGGTAAAAGATTTTTAGTGTTTTCAAAAGTCAGGCTTACTTCCGCAAGTCCACTGGCACTGCGGGTTTTAGAACCATTGAATACAAGTGCTTCGAGGTTTTCACTGCGTAATGAAGAAATTTTCTGCTCCCCGATCACCCAGCGGATACTATCAATAATATTACTTTTGCCGCAACCATTCGGCCCGATAATGCCCGTAATACCTTCATCAAAATTGATAATCGTTTTATCAGCAAAACTTTTAAATCCTTTTATTTCTAATTGTTTGAGACGCATAAGATCAATTTTTGCCGGTGCAGCACATATTTTATCCTGCGAACTTAACGGAAAACTGTAAAAAATGAAACTGCATTTTAAAACCTGTGGAAAATTGGTGCATAGAAAACAATATGGGTAAAACTTGTGCTTTCATTTAAACAAAACCGGCTTTCTTTTTTTCAGTTATTTTTGGCGCTAAATGTTTTTGGTTGAAAAATGAATTTAAAGATTATTATGCGATCCTGGGTGTATCTCCGGATGCCTCATTGAAGGAAATCAAGAATGCATACCGAATTTTAGTGATGAAATATCATCCGGATAAAAACCCGGGTGAAGTAACGAATGTCCATTTTTTACAAATTGCAGAAGCTTATGAAATTTTGCAAAACCCTGCAAAAAGAAAAAAATACCATGACCGTTATTTTTATGATTACATCGTTTCAAAAGAAAAAGAAATAAGTACCGCAAGTATTTTAAAAAACTGCGAGATTTTTTTACAGAATCTTCAATCTACTGACCCGGTTCGGATGAACGCAAATGCATTGAATATAATTGCAGAAAAAGTTCTTTCAGAATCAGACATTTTATTTTTATTAAAAGAGAAAAAAGAAACGGCAAACAGGGAAATTGCAGAGACCTTATTGCATTGTTGTTTCTATTTAAATTTCCCCGGCGTTTCAATTATTTGTGATAAATTGAAAATGCTCAACGAACATGATGAAGCCATTCAAGCGCAGGCACATAAAATTTTTAAGTATAAAAAACTTTCCTGGTTTTGGAAACGCCATGAATGGTGGATTATACTGGCAGTATCATTGATTTTTTGCGCCATCATTTTTTTCACGCATTAATGCCGGCTATGTTTTATCAATTCAATAGCTGATGCCTTATATTTGCAGACTCATTTAGATTCACTCAAATAACATAAGAACAAATGAAAAATATAAAACTGATAGAAATTCCTTCGGAAATCGGCGCCGGCACACGTGGCGCAAGCCTGGGCGTGGAAGCCATCAAAATCGCAGCCCTGGATTTTATGAGTAATTTCTTTGTTCATTTTCCATCAGAAAGTATTCCAACTGAAAATAAAATTCTGTACGAACCAATCGATTCTCCTTATGCAAAACGTATAAAAGGCCTGGTGGCGATGTATGAAAAAATTACAAAATCCATTAGCGATACGATAAAAAATAATTTTTTCCCGGTCGTGTTAAGTGGTGACCATAGCAGCGCTGGTGCAGTGATCGCGGGTATTAAAATAGCCAAACCAAAATGCCGCCTGGGTGTTATCTGGATCGATGCACACTCCGATTTACATACACCTTATACGACGCCTTCAGGAAATATGCATGGTATGCCTTTAGCCACTGCGATCAATGAAGACAATAAGGAAAATAAAGTGCATGATATAGATGCAGAGACAAAAAAGCAATGGGATTATTTAAAAAATATTGGCAAGATCGCCCCAAAGGTTTTACCGGAAGATGTTGTTTTTATTGCGCTGCGCGATTATGAAAAAGAAGAAAAAAGTATTATTGAAAAATATGGATGTAAAGTTATTACTACTGCCGAAGTACGCCGCAAAGGCCCGGAGAATGTAGTACGCGCAGTCATTCGTTCCCTGAGTGAATGCACAGATATTTATATAAGTTTTGATGTGGACAGCCTGGACAGTTCTATTTCTAAAGGCACGGGAACGCCTGTCAGCAATGGTTTGCGGGAAAGAGAAGCGGAAGATTTAGTAAGTAAATTTATGCAAAACAGGAAAATTTGCTGCTTCGAAATCACGGAAGTAAATCCCACTTTGGATAAAGAAAACTTAATGGCAGAAATCGCTTTTAATATTTTACAAAGGAGCGTAAATATCCTGATGATGAGTTGATGCCATACCTGATCCAAAATCTTCAATTTTCAATGGCTTCATGATGACCTTTTTGACAAAAGAATATTGACTGAGTTTTTGCCGGTCATCTGCATACACGGTGGAAGAAAGTACAAATACATCAGGTGCATTTCCCTGGTTAAAAACCTCTTTGATTTTTTCTAAAAATGTAAAGCCATCCATTTGAGGCATATGAAGATCTACAAAAATAATATCAGGTAAAACAACTTTGTCATTAAAATTGTCTGCCATCCATTTCAAGGCTTTAATGGCTGAATCAAAACTTTTAGATTTTTCTGCAAAACCTGCGATGCGAATCAATCGCTCAGAAAGCATTAGTGCGATTGCATCATCGTCCACTATAATTGCACTTTTATATTCAGGCATACAGGCTTCAGTTTAATTGAGTTCGGGGGTATATGCCTTGCTGTTGTAAAAATAAAGGATTCGTATCTATTTGCAAAGTCATTCTTTTTTTTGCACTAAAACAAGATCTTCCAGGAGCACATTCAACGGCAATGCGCCAACCTGGATAATGGCACGCTTATTTCTCAATTCAATAACTTTTCCTACCTGGTGATTTTTTTTCATCCTGACTGTTGCACCCATTTTTATTTCACCAACCAATTCATTATATGCAGATAAAGTTTTCTTCACTGCTTTTTTATTTTGCGCCGTTTCTTTTGTTTTAAAAAGTAAGTTTTTAATTTGCTGAATGACCTCTTCTTTATTTTCTGTTTTTTTCCATTCCAGAATAATTTGCCTGAGTCGGAGTTCCATATCTTTTAAATAAGCAATTTTATCCAGCGTTATTTTATTTTGATGTGCCAGTAAATCTACTTTCTGCCGGTGTTGTTCTTTATCTAGAATAATTTCCATTTTCTTTTTAAGAACCGTGTTTTCACTTAATGAACGCTCCAGCTTTTTTTTCTCTGCATCAATTACCTGTAAGCCTTGTTCTGTCTGGTTTAATAATTTATCCAGCCGGAAATGATTTTCATCCACGAGTGTTCTTGCACGTTCTATTAATTTTCGTGGAAGGCCGATGCGCTCTGCAATGGCGAACGTATAGGAACTCCCGGGTTTACCAATAGCGAGTTGATATAAAGGCTGCAAGTTAATTTCATCAAATGCCATCGCGCCATTGATCAATCCTTCCGTTCTATTGGCCATGATCTTTAAATTCAGATAATGCGTTGTTACTACACCAATAGCATGTTTATGCGCGAGTTCTTCAAGAATAACTTCAGCAAAAGATCCACCCAAATTCGGATCGCTGCCACTACCCAATTCATCTATAAAAAACAATGTTTTCCCGCCCGCATTTTCTATGAAATATTTCATATGCGTTAAATGCGAAGAATATGTACTGAGCTCAAATTGTAAACTTTGCGTGTCCCCAATATGTATAAATAATTTTTTAAAAATACCCATTTCAGAGCCCGGTTGTACAGGTACAAGTAAACCACTTTGCATCATCACCTGGTTGAGCCCGATGGTTTTCATCGTAACCGTTTTGCCACCTGCATTAGGCCCGCTGATAATTAAAATTCTTTTCTTTTCATTTAAGGAAATAGAAACCGGGATCGTGGCTTTGTCCGCTTTTTTATTATACAAATAAAGTAACGGATGATATGCGTTTATCAAATGAATGCAAGCTTTCTCTGAAACCTGCGGATAGTGCGCATTCATGTCGATAGCAAGTAAAGCCTTTGCACGAATAAAATCAAACTCACCAATAGCGCTATTATACATTTGCAACAAAGGCGCATGCACACGCAGGTTGGTTGTAAGTGCACGCAGAATGCGCAAGGTTTCTTTGCGTTCTTCCTGCTCCAATAAATAAATGGAATTACTGATCTCCACGGTTTCTTCCGGTTCTATAAATGTAGTCCTGCCCGTATCACTTTCACCATGCAGGATACCTTTCACTGATCTTTTATATTCCGATAAAACGGCCACTACTCTCCTGCCATTGCTAAAACTTTCTTCAATATCCGCAGAATATCCGGCTTTGCGAAGCCGTGCAATTACCTTATCAAAACTCCGGCTCAATTCCTGTCGGCGGCGATATAAGCTCATTCTTGTTTTTTGTAAAAGATCACTCGCACTATCTTTTACGAATCCGTTTTCATCCAGTACTTCTTCAATGCGTTTATTAATTTCCTTTTCGTAGTGCATGTGTTCGATCACCGCGAAAAGCCCGCTATACAAGGTTTTCCGGTCTGCATCAAACCAGCGGAAAATATGTTTCATGTTTTCACACAAGGCATGAACAGACATGAATTCCTCACCGGATAAAACACTTCCTGAAATACCCAGTAATTTTAAAATGGAACTTAATTGCAACGTGTAATAGGGAAATGATACGGATTGTTGTATGCCCATTTTATATTCATGACTTTGCAGTAAAGCCAGGTCAATATAATCTTTGCGCGTATGCACCTTAATATTTTCAGCGCGTTGTTTGCCGGTTTCTGTTTGACAATAATTTTTCAGCAAATCTTTAATTGCTGAAAACTCCAGTTGATGTAAAGCTGAATCCGGGTAAAAAATCATGTGTTGTTAAAATAAAATTATGGGAACAAAGATAAGGCTGTAGATTATTTCAATTTTATCAAAATACTTTACCTATTCAATCTTTTAAATGCCATGTTAAAGGATGGCAGTTATAAATTAAAAAATGTTAATTAACTTGTTTCCATAACTCAAAAAACGGTAATTGCGTACATGATTTTAAACTCAAATAATATGTTGAATTATTTGTGGGGGTTTATTGGCGCCTGCACACTCCTCTCCTGTGCCGAGCATAAAAATCAAACAACAACAAACATGATAGATGAAAATTATGCAGCTACCGAATCAGGGTTTGATACTGCTACATTTGGAACAGGTTGTTTTTGGTGTACGGAAGCAATTTTTCAGCGCCTCAATGGGGTAGAAAAAGTTATTAGCGGATATACCGGCGGCGATGTGGAGAATCCAACCTATGAAGAAGTTTGTAAAGGAAATACCGGCCATGCAGAAGCCTGCGAGGTTTTATATGATCCTGCTCTGATCAGCTATGATGAATTGTTATCAGTCTTCTGGAAAACGCATGATCCCACAACTTTAAACCGCCAGGGAAATGATATCGGTACACAATACAGGAGTGCCATATTTTATCATAACCCCGAGCAAAAGTCAAAAGCCGAATATTATTTAAAGGAGTTGGTTACAAGCCATGCCTATAATGCGCCGATCGTTACCACGATAGAACCTTTTAAAAAGTTTTATGCGGCCGAGCCTTATCATCAGAATTATTTTAATAAAAATGGTAGTCAAATGTATTGCCGTTACGTAATACAGCCTAAACTGGATAAATTTGAAAAGGTTTTTAAGGATAAATTAAAATCTACTGTCTCTGGTGTTGTTAGTCAGCATTAATCAATTTTTGCAACACCAATATTGGACTGTATTTTTGTTGCATGGGTGAAAAACATATTGGTGAAGCGCTAAGAAATTTCCTGAAAACTTCTCCGTTGAAAAATGGTGTACGCGCTGTGCAAATTGAAACTATTTGGGAAAGGATGATGGGAAAAACAATTGCAAAATATACAGAGAAAATTTCTATCATCAATCATACACTTTTTATACAAACAAGTATGGGTCCGCTCAAACAGGAACTCCTGTTTCAGAAAGCAAAAATTATTGCACGCATCAATGAGGCTTTCGGTGAAGACGTTATTAATGAAGTTGTCATTAAATAATTTAATTCATTCTTACACGCGGATTCAACACGCCATATAAAATATCCGCAAGCATATTTACCAAAACAAAAAAAGTGGCTGTAATTAAAACACTTCCCATTACTACGGGAAAATCCAGTTTCTCCAAAGCATCAACAGTAACTTTACCAATTCCATTCCAGCCAAAAATATATTCGACGAAAAATGCCCCGGCAAGCAATTCCGCGAACCAGCCTGTAATAGCCGTCATCACAGGGTTTAACGCGTTTCTTAAAGCATGTTTCCAAATGACTCTTTTTTTAGAAAGGCCTTTTGCATAAGCCGTTCGGATATAGTTTTGATTCAACACATCCAGCATGGAACTTCTTGTTAATTGAGCAATAATTGCGAGCGGCCGGATGCCTAAAGTTATGGCTGGTAATAGTAGATTTTGAAGTTGAAGATGCCTGCCGGTAAATGGACTGTAATCATATAAACTTCCAGTCATGTGCAAGCCAGTATACGGTTGTAATAGAAAACCAAATAAATAGGCAAGTACAATTCCCATGAAAAATGATGGTACAGAAATGCCGAGTACACTGGAAAAAATGGCTGTTGTATCCATCCATGTGCCTTTTTTCACGGCTGCTAAAACACCTAATGCAATTCCGAAAATAGTGGCAATGAACATGGCGGCAAATGCAAGGATAATAGTTGCGGGTAAAGCATCCATTAATATGTCAGACACATTTTTTTTTGATTGATAAGAACGGCGGAGATAAGGAAATTTTAATCCAATTTTTGTGTCATTTCCCAAAAACAAACCATGAATATTTTTCTCCTGTATGTCTTCTTTTGAATAAATACTTATGGGTGAAAGATCATTAATATATAAAACAAATTGTTTCCATTTTGGCTTATCCAATGCCAGGTCTTTGCGAATATTTTTCAATGTCTCTGCATTACCACTTTGCCCCAAAACCAGTCGTGCCGGGTCTCCAAAGCCCTGGAATAAAAAAAATACCAATACAGTAACGCCTGCTAAAACAGCGAAACCATAACCTATTTTTTTTAAGATGAGTCGAAACATACCCATTTATTTTTGAAGTGGAATAGCATCAATCACCGGTAATATTTTATCCAAATCATTGCCGCCAATTTTTTGAATAATGTATGCTCCATTCATTACAAAAAAAGTTGGATTCACGCGGGCTGCAGTTTTGATCACTGTACCATCACACTGCAGAAGCCTGGCAAAAGGTAGGTTCCCAAAAATCTTTTTTGCAGTTTGTATATCAGATGTTACTACATAAAAAGGAATACCTTTTACTTTTATTTTATTTAAAATGGAAATAAATTCTTCTTTATCCCAGGTATTATTATTGGAAAAATCTTTGGCAAAAAGTAATACGTAATCACCTGTCTCTGTTAAAACAGTTTGCGTAACATCTTGTCCCGATGTGTCATGCAATGAAAAATCAACAATGGCCGGTGTTGCATTTCCCTGGCGCACTACTTTATCAAAACGATTTACAAATTCGTACGTAGAATCAAAATCATCCGGGAAATGATCCGCATCAAACTCCAGGGTTTGTCCATTTTTTTTGTATTGAAATGTAATAACAATACTGTCAGGAACCGCTCCCGGCGGCGCTTTCATTTTCTCCAATAAATTATTTCCTTTTTGATAAGGCAGGCAATCCACCAATGGTAAATGTTTTAAAACAAAAGATTGCAAAAAGATCGTACCTGCAACTACGATGATTAAAATTATCCATGGAGCCGGCGGCGCTAATGAAGACTTTATTTTTTTTCTGTAAAAAAATAAAACCAAAATCAATAGCAATAAAAGAAGGTCTTTGAAAAAAGATGTAATGGGTGTAAGCGGAATACAATCACCGAAACAACCACATGTTTTGATATTTCCTGAATAAGCGGCATAGCCCGTCAAAAAACTAAAAAATAAAATAAGTAATAATAAAAGCCAGCTAAATAAACGCATTCTCCAGCCAATGATAACGGCCACACCTGCCAGCACTTCAAAAATATTCATGGTATAAGCCAGCGCTAATGTGTACTCATTCAATGATTGTAAATGCCAAACGGAAAAAAATTCCTGCATCTTGTAGCTCAGTCCCAGCGGATCATTGGCTTTAATAAGGCCGGAAAAAATAAAGAGTAATCCAACGATCCACTGTATAATTTTGATCAGAACTTTTGGCATGATTTCATATTTTTCAGGATGAAAGTATAAGGGCAAAAACTGCGTAATTGATGATGTCCACATAGTTTGCATCAATTCCTTCGCTCACAATCGTCTTGCCTTCATTCAATAATATTTGTTTGATACGCATGAGTTTTACCAGGATCAAATCTGTAAAACTTTCCTGGCTCATATCGCGCCAGGCTTCTCCATAATCATGATTTTTATCCAGCATGACTTTTTTGGCAAAATTGATTTCTTCATCATACCAGCCACGTACCGTATCCGCAGGAACATCCTGAACTTCCGGTGCATTTAATTTTAATTGTATCAAACCGATCACTGCATAATTAATGATACCTTTAAATTCACCCCGAATATCATCGGCCACTTTCTGTACTTTTTTTTCCTGGATAGTGCGAATACGCAACGCTTTAATAAATATTTGATCCACTACGGAAATGGTGCGTAATACCCGCCAGGAAGTGCCGTAATCCATAGCTTTTTTTATAAAAATTTCCCTGCATGCAGTAATTTCCCGGTCATATTCTTCATTCGTATCCGTCATATTCCATTTCAATTTAGCAATAGTGTCAAAATATTTTATATCATTACAATCAAAAATAAAGCAAAGCGCACAATGTTTACACTTAATTGCAAAGGAAAATTATTAAGCCTCGCAAAACCAGTTGTGATGGGCGTTATCAATGCCACACCTGATTCTTTTTATCCCGGAAGCAGGCTGGATAACCCTTTGGGAGCATTACAACTGGCAAAACAAATGCAGGCAGAAGGCGCACAAATCATAGATATAGGCGGACAAAGTACGAGGCCGGGAAGTGCACGAATCAGTGCATCAGACGAGATGGAAAGAGTATTGCCTGTTGTTGAAATTATTCATTGTGAATTACCAGAAATTATTATATCCATTGATACCTATCATGCGGAAGTTGCTGCTGCTGCTTTGCAATCCGGCGCTTCCATGGTGAATGATATTAGTGCGGGTGAAATGGATGAGAACATGATTTCCACAGTAGCAAAAGCTTGTGTTCCATTTGTGTGTATGCACATGAAAGGCACACCGGAAAATATGCAGGCAAATACGCATTATGAGAATTTAATGGAAGAACTTATTGATTTTTTTTCCAAAAAAATTGACCAATGTAAACGCGCAGGCATTCATGATATTATTATTGATCCCGGTTTTGGTTTTGGAAAAACGATTGCACAAAATTTCGAAATCCTGCGCAATCTTCAAATTTTTAAAATGTTCGGAATGCCAATAATAGCAGGACTATCACGTAAAGCAACGGTTTATAAAACGCTGGGTATTAACACCGATGAAGCATTGAATGGAACAACTGTTTTAAATACCATGGCGCTTTTAAATGGTGCAAATATTTTACGCGTACACGATGTAAAAGCAGCAGTAGAAGCTGTCAAACTTGTTGAAGCGTATAAAGGAAATGAATAATTTATTTGTAAAAAATTACCAGTCGGAAGCAAGCACGTCAGCGAGATGCATGACTTTTAAATTCAATTTATTTTTCTGGATATAACCATCAAGGTGCATGAGGCAACTCATATCTGTACTAATTAAATATTCAGCTTTGGTATCCAATGCATGATTCACTTTTTGTTCGCCCATCGCATTGCTGATGGCTTCATATTTCACGGCGAAAGAACCGCCAAAACCGCAACAGGTTTCTACATCTTCCATCTCCACTAATTGCAAACCTTGTACATGTTCCAATAATTTTCTCGGGCCTTTTTTGATATTGCATTCGCGTAATGCTGCGCAACTATCGTGGTAGGTAGCAACACCTTCCAGCTTTGCCTCAAAATTTTCAATTTTTAAATAATCCAGCAAAAATTCTGAAAACTCAAAAGTTCTTTTTTGCAACTCTGCAATTTCAGTTTGCAGTTCTGAATTTTTAAATAACTGCGTATAATTATTTCGTATAAATCCCGCGCAACTTGCACTCGGCATGACTACCGGAATATCTTTTTTAAAATCTTTTATAAATTTCTTACAAACTGATTTTGCATCATCCCAGAAACCGGCATTAAAAGCAGGTTGTCCGCAACATGTTTGATCTTCGTTATAGATAATTTCACAGCCTGCTTTTTCCAAAACTTTCACCATATTAAATCCTACAGAAGGATATAATTGGTCTATAAAACAAGGTATAAAAATTTGTACTTTCATTTTTATT
>JBBRSI010000049.1:0-14149 GCA_038245585.1 Chitinophagales bacterium | reverse complement strand
CTTCCGACGCGATTCCATGTATTCCTTTAAGAATAATTCTTTGAAAAGAACAGATGTAAATAATGATGATCTTACATTTTTATTGGGTGGCATGTACTTCATGCCTTTTGATTCCGTGACCGCACATTTCCAAACATTGCATTATGACCTTAATAAATTTCATGAAGATACTTTTATGGGAAATCCAGTCTACGTAATTGGCGCGGATAAAGCAGGTGAAAAAGTGAATCAAATATGGATTGATAAAAATAAGTTGGTGCTCCTTCGTTTTATTGAATTTGCTGATGGACGAAAATCTGAAGGTGTTTTTGAAAACCACAAAAAATTCGGCGGTGGCTGGTCTGAACAAAAATGTAGTTTTTATTTTGATGATAAATTGGCGCAGGTAGAATATTATCATGATTGCAAAGCAAATGTGATATTGGATGATGTCATCTTTGATCCGGCCATGTTTGGAAAAGTACATTGGTATCAAAAAAATTAGCGATCAATTCATGCACTAGTTTATAAAAGGTTATATTGTCTCCGCCAACACTTATGATTACAGATATTTCAACATGGAACTTGGTTCAATACCCAGCGTATTTACAAAAGCAATATCAAAATTTAAAGAAGCAGCAAACAGAGTATAATAAAAAGAAAGCGGAGTACGATATACAGAAGAAGGAAAATGATAAACAAATGAAAAAATATGAGCAGAATCTTAAAGATTACAATGAAAAAAAGTAACGAAATTACAAAGACCACCCAGAGATAATGTAATAAGTTATGTTAAAGGTCGATTTTACGAATGAAACAGTTTTTAGCTTTAATGGCCCCAATCTTTGTTTATTGGGGAATGAGGAAGATTTTTTACATTTATCTAAATCAATTAGTGACCTTACTGGAGCAAATGGAATTACTGTTGATTTATTGAAGTTGAATTTTGTCACTAAAGTTGGAGAGGATAAAAGAATAATTTTTGCTTCTAAAAGTGGTAGTAAATCATTAGGAATTTTTGATAGTAACAAAGACTTAGTGTTTGAGTTGGATTATCGTTACTGGGAAAGAATATTTAAATACTTTGTTTTTATGTCATGGAGAAAGTCTACATACTATTTAAACGAGTATGAAAATTGTCTAAGCGACTTAGAGTTGAAGCAAGACTGTAATTTTATATGTAGCTCAGAATTTTAAAATAAAAAAGCCGTTAAGAATCAATGGCTTTTTTATTTTACAGTAGCACAAGCCTTTTTAGCTGTATGTTCTTTAAGAAAAGCATCCATCATCGCAAACAAATGTGCTTTATAATCGGAGGGCACTTGTGTCAAAAATTTTATTTTAAAAATTTTCGACAAAAAAAATTGGCATCAAATTTTCACCTTAAAATAAAAACACGCATTATGCAGGAAAATAAAAACAATCCCAACAAAGACAGGCTTTCCTCCAATATAGATTCTGCAAAAGATAAAGCAGAAATGAAACAGGAACCAACATTGATCAATCTTCCCGATGTGGAAGATATTCCCGGACAGGAAAATTTTATCCCGGTGGACCGCGATCTGTCCGAAAATATAACTATCTCATCCGCGGATGAAGAAGGCGATGATATTTTGGAAAATGATGAGGACATCATCAATGAAAATTCCGGTTCCAACGTTACTGAAATGGAAAAAAGAGATTTGCATAAAGCGGCGAATGATATGCCGGGTGATGATCGTAAATTACGCAGGGCTGCGTTGCAAAGTACAGATGATGATGGCACGCCATTAAATGAAGGAAGTTTTGATAAAGATATTACCGCCGATGACCTTGATGTACCCGGCGCTTCATTAGATGATGCCGATGAAAAGATCGGGGAAGAAGATGAAGAAAATAATGAATACAGTTTAGGCGGCGATAAGCACGACTGATCTATTCCATCATATCAGGATGCACATAGGGATTAGTTTTCCAATTGGAATCATATTTTACAAACCAGCTTAGCCAAAGAGTGCGTGACCACCTGATGATCGGTGGTTGCAATACTACGAGCAAAACGGAATTAATCCCCAGCCAGTAAAAGATCCTATTGTCATAAATGGAAATGCCAAACAGTGGCCACCAAATAAAAAAAGTAATCATAGAAATTAGCACTGTTACAAAATAACTTACATATCCGGTACCATAATAAAAACCAATTTCGAGGTCGATCAATTGTCCGCAAGCAGGGCAGTGTTCATACATTTCGCGGTACACGCTATTATTTAAAGCGTAAGCATTATTCGATTTAAAAATATGACCTTCACGGCAGCGCGGGCATTTATTCGAAAGCACAGTAAGAAAATATGAAGGGCGAGGGCTTTTCATTAAAATTTTATTTGTAAATTGACTAATTATTTTTTTATCAAAAAAGTTGTAATTCACCCCTCTAATCCCTCCAACACCTTCTCCATTTGCGTTGCCCTGGAACCTTTTACAAGCAAATAAGCATTCATAATATTTTTTTCATGTAACCATTTCTCCGCTTCTGTGGATTTGGAAAAAAATAGAAAATTTTCTATAGGAATTTTTTCAAAATCACCGCCAACTAACACCACTTCTTTCCAGGGATACTTTTTTATTTCTGTCAATAAATTTTTGTGTTCTACCAAACTTTTTTCACCCAACTCCATCATCGCGCCGAGCAATAAAATTTTATTTTCATGTTTTATTTCGGCAAAATTCTGAATGGCAGCCAGCATGCTGTCGGGGTTAGCATTATATGCATCAAATAAAATAGTGTTGCTGTTTTTTTGAATGATCTGCGAACGGCTATTGGAGGGAAAATAATTTTCTATTGCCTCTTTGATCATCAGCCCGGATACTTTAAAATGATGCGCGATAGCAGCAGCACAAAGCACATTTGGTAAATTATATTTCCCCGCCAGGTTTGTCTGAATCGTTTCTATACCATCCATTTTTTGCACAGAAATCTGAAGAAAAGGATTGGCATCTTTTATTTGACCGGTGATAATTCCATCTATCGTTCCATACCCGTAAATTTTTTCAATACCTTTCGACATTGACTCCAAATATTGCAAATCACTATTCACGAAAGCGCTGCCACCACTGCTTTTCAGCCAGTCAAACAATTCACCTTTTCCTTTACGTACACCTTCTTCACCACCAAATCCTTCGAGGTGCGCTTTGCCGCAATTGGTGATCACGCCATGTGTGGGCTGCACTATTTTGCAATACAATTCAATTTCTTTTAAATGATTCGCACCCATTTCCACCACCGCCATTTCCGCATCATTTTTTATTTTCAAAATAGTCAGCGGAATACCAATATGGTTATTCAAATTCCCTTCTGTCGTATAGGTTTTAAATTTTTTACTGAGTGCCACATGTATTAATTCTTTCGTCGTGGTCTTACCATTCGAGCCGGTTATAGCAATGAACGGAATGGAAAATTGTTGCCGGTGAAAATTGGCCAGTTGCTGCAAAACATCCAATACATCAGGCACTTGTAAAATGCGCGGATCATCATGCCGGTCTTCATCTGAAACCGCATACGCTGCACCGGCATCCAGGGCCATTTGTATAAAACTATTCCCGTTGAAATTCGGGCCTTTTAATGCAAAAAAAAGATCCCCATTTTTTAATGCGCGTGTATCAGTTTGAACGGATGGAAAATCCAGGTAAATTTTATATAACTCCTGTATGGATATCATATTTTTTGAAAAAATATATTGCTGAAAAAATATTTTTTAAATAATTGCATAGAAGTTTACTGCAAAAAATTATTCTTCACGGATCACTTCATCCTGCGCACCACGCATTACCATGGAGCTCATTTTTTTCAAAGGATTTTTATGATCCTCATCAAAAGCTTTTCTTCTATCCAGTAAATCAATACATCCAAATAAAGCTGCGCGGAACGAACTTTCATCCGCTATGCCCTGTCCTGCAATATCGAATGCCGTTCCATGATCGGGACTGGTGCGCACAACCGGTAAACCCGCAGTATAATTTATGCCTTCTCCAATCGCGAGTGATTTGAAAGGAATCAAACCCTGGTCGTGGTACATGGCCAGCACTGCATCAAAAGACTGGTAAGAGGAACGTGCAAAAAATGCATCTGCAGGAAATGGCCCGAATACCAGCATATCCTTATCCTTCATTTCCTGGATCGCAGGTTTTATGATCGTTTCTTCTTCCGTACCAATCAATCCTTCATCACCTGCATGCGGGTTCAAACCCAGCACAGCGATCTTTGGTTTATCTCTGCCAAAGTCCCGTTGCAGACTTTCGTGCAAGATTTTTAATTTGCTGATGATCTTTTGTTTTGAAATATTTTCTGCAATTTCTTTTACGGGCACATGCTCTGTAACCAGCGCCACGCGCAGGTTTTCGGAAGTCATCAGCATCACTACATCCGGCACATTAAAAGCATCTTTTAAATATGGTGTGTGCCCGCTATAATTAAAAGCAGCCGATTGAATATTTTTCTTGTGAATAGGTGCCGTCACCAGCCCGTCAAAATCACCGGCCTGCAAAGAAGTTACGGCTTGCATTAAAGATAAGTAAGCATATTTACCACCGGTGGCATTGAGTGTTCCAGGCGTGATCTGTACCTCTTCTTCCCAGCAGTTAAAAATATTTATATCGCGCGGATTCAATCGTTTGAAATCTTTGATCGCCTGGTAGGCGAAATTAATATCTGGTAAAGATTTTCTATAAAAGTTAACGCATTTATTACTGGCAAAGATCACGGGTACGCACATATCGATGATGCGTTTATCAGACAACGTTTTAATGATCAGTTCAATGCCAATGCCATTTAAATCGCCACAAGTAAAACCAATGATGGGTTTATCCGTTTCTCTTTCCATGTATTTTTCTTTATTGCGTAAAAATAGGAATAAAAAATTGATGGCGATAATTGAGGTTTATTTATAGTTATATGGTTATGTTATTTAATTGAAAGAAAATATGACAGCCCGGAAATTATTGCCAGGGAATTTGCTGAAAAATTATCAGAAACAACATTTCTTAAAGGAGCACAAAGCGTTCCTCCGGAACGCAATTCTACTTTATTTATAAATCTACCCACAAGATGTTCCGCTGGAACATTCAAAGAAAGCTAGAAAAAATGAAAAGAAATTTTATCAAAATAAGCATATTGAAATTGATTAGTTCTTCTCTTTTGTTCCGGAGGAACAATTTGTGGGTAATAAACAAGCGTAAAAGTCATCAGCATTCAAGAGGAACGCTTCGTGCTTTTAATTACTACTTACAAATTGTATACATTTTTTGAAACCAAGCAGGAATAAAATTTGATCAAAAAAATAAAATCATCTCACACTTCCAAAAAATATTAAGCCTCCAGTTTTTCATTTCCCTCCGAAAAAAAATTCTATAACAAAATCAAAACCTTGGAAGGGTGGAATTATTATAGAAAATAATATTTAGAAACTCATGAAAACCCCGAAGGGGTGACATTATATAAAATTTTTGAGTGATCAATATGATAATATTTCTTTTGTTCCGGAGGAACAATTTGTGGGTAAAAAATACAATGTTAGTATCAACCGCGTTCCAGGGGAACGCTTTGTGTTTTGATCTAACACTTTTAAACATTAAATATTTTTTAAACCAACCTAAAGCAGTAATGAAATTTCATCAAAAAAATAAAATCATTTAATTGAAAATTAATCTCCAGAAGAACCATTTTTTAAAAAGATGAAATTGCTAAATTTTACAACCCCGTTATTTTTTTGAATGGAATAATTACCTTTCAAAAAAATTACAACTATGCCCACTCCGGAAAACTTCTTGCAGGCTATAAATGACGGCTATAATTTCAAAAGCGAACATGTAAACATTGGTTGCGGAATGCTGGATGGCAATGCCATTGCCGGTGCGGAAGTGTCCATTCCACTAAAAACAATGAACCGCCACGGCCTGATCGCCGGTGCAACCGGCACGGGAAAAACGAAAACGCTCCAGGTGATCGCGGAAATTTTAAGCAATGCTTCTGTCCCGGTTTTGCTCATGGATATTAAAGGAGACCTGAGTGGAATTGGCGCTGCGGGAACAGTGAATGATAAGATCACTGCACGCAGTAAAATGATTAATATTCCATTTAATCCCACCGCTTTCCCCGTGGAATTTCTAACGCTGAGTGGTGAAAAAGGAATTCGCCTGCGTGCCACTGTTAGTGAATTCGGGCCTATTTTATTAAGTAAAATTTTAGCCCTAAATGATACACAGGGCGGACTGGTAGCAATGATCTTTAAATATTGTGATGATAATAAATATCCCTTGCTGAATTTACCCGATTTTATAAAAGTATTGCAATATGTAAGTAATGAAGGAAAGGATGAATTGCAAAAAGAATATGGCCAGGTTTCGGCTGCTTCTACCGGAACTATTCTGAGAAAAGTAGTGGAACTGCAACAACAGGGCGCAGATATATTTTTCGGAGAACCCAGTTTTGAAATAGATGACCTCATGCGTATCAGCGATGATGGCCGCGGCATGGTGAACATTTTACGTGTTACTGATATGCAAGAAAAACCTAAATTATTTTCCACGTTTATGTTGCAAATGCTTGCGGAATTATATGCCACGCTTCCGGAAGTCGGCGACCAGGATAAACCCAAACTTGTATTATTTATAGATGAAGCGCATCTCTTATTTGATGAAGCCACATCCGTATTGTTGCAGCACATAGAAATGATCATTAAGCTGATCCGTTCAAAAGGTGTGGGTGTATTTTTCTGTACGCAAAACCCGCAGGATATTCCTGCTTCCGTATTGGCGCAACTCGGTATGAAAGTGCAACATGCTTTGCGCGCATTCACGGCGGCTGACAGGGATACCATTAAAAAAGCAGCACAGAATTTTCCCGAAACTTCTTTTTATAAAACGGAAGACTTGCTTACGCAAATGGGTATCGGTGAAGCGATGATCACTTTTTTAAATGAGAAAGGAATTCCAACACCATTGGTGCATACGATGCTTCGTCCGCCTGAAAGCCGTATGGATATTCTTTCGGATGTGGAGATTGATGCGATCGTAGCAAAAAGTAAACTCTCGTCAAAATATAATCGTGAAATTGATAGTCAAAGTGCGTATGAAATATTAACTGATAAAATTGCAACTGCGGCTCAACAAACGAAACAGGATCCTGCTCCCAAAAATGCACCTAAAGAAAAAAGTTTTTTTGATAACTCTACAGTGAAACAAGTGGAGCGTACAGCCGCAAGTATTATTACAAGAAGCTTGTTAGGCGCATTGGGATTGGGTGGAAAAAGTAAGAAAAAATGGTTCTAGAATTTTTATGAAAAACTTCGACTTATTTTTTCATGGAAATAATGCCGTCATCATTAATGGATAAAAATCCTTCTGCCTGCAGAAATTCGAAAACCTTCCAATAATTTTTTTTCATGTTGCCTGTAAAAGGTTCCATTAATTGTTTAACAGGAATTCCATTTTCCGGGATTCTGGCAAATATTTTTTCACGAATTACTGCAAAATCTTTTTCAGACAATTCATGATTTTTATTTTTTAAACATATATCACAAACGCCACAATTTTTAGCGGCTTGATCTCCAAAATATTGCGCGATGAATTTACTTCGACAAGTATTTTTCAATAAAAGAAATTCCCGCATTACATCAGTTCGTTTTTCAAAATTTTCTTTTTGACCTGCATATCTTTTAGCATCAATATGCAGGTGTGCCGCAGGTGCGCGGTCCCATGCGAAGTAAATTTGTGGCGTGTCTTTCGTGGGTGAATATTCAATAATTCCGTGTACATTTAATTCCTGCAAACCGCTTCGAATTTCAGCTTCTTCAATATTTAATAAACGTGCAATTTGTTGTTCATTGATGGGAACTTTATTGTCAAAAATTCCGTCATATGTGCGCAATAAAGATTTGATCAACGGCTCTAAATGAGGATATTGCTTTTCAAAATCTGCGAGCCAATGTTTGGATGCAAGAAACATCGCCTGTGCAGGTAAAAAAATAGATGCATTAAAAGCAAGATGGCCTTCCTGTTCCAATGCTTTGAGCACATTGATCGTTTCAATTACACCATGTTTGAAAACACTGCAGAAATCATTTATATTAAAAGAAAAATATTCGCCGCCGCCACTGTTTACAGGTATAGAAAGATAATCTGAAATGGACTGGAAAACTTTTTTAATGACAGCAATAGTTGGATATTTTACGTCCGCCAACTGCGATAGATTTTCCAGGTCTTTCGCGTTATATAAAATCACGGAATACGCTTTTTTCCCATCACGGCCGGCACGGCCTGCTTCCTGGTAAAAACTTTCCAGCGCATCCGGTACATCAAAATGAATAACAGTGCGCACATTATGTTTATCAATGCCCATTCCGAATGCATTGGTACTGCACATCACACGCAGTTTGCCTGACTTCCAGCCGGATTGTTTTTCATCGCGTATATCCTGTGAAAGACCCGCGTGGTAAAACTCTGCAGATATTTGATGTTCTTTCAATAAGCCTGCAACGCGGTGTGCAGTCTTGCGCGTTTTGCAATAAACAATACTACTTCCCGGTACATTTTTTAAAATCTCCAATAACTTATTGATCTTACTTTCTGCTAGAAAAACACTGTAAGAAATATTCGGTCTTTCAAAAGAAGCGCGAAAAATTTCAGGTTTTTTGAAATGCAATTTTTCTGCAATGTCTTCCATCACTTTCGGTGTTGCAGATGCAGTCAACGCGATAATATTTACGCCGGGTAAATGTTCGCGCAATTGGCCAATTTGCAAATAAGAAGGCCGAAAATCATAACCCCATTGGGAAATGCAATGTGCTTCATCCACCGCGATGAGTTGTATATTGAGGTCTGGCAGAAATTCCCGGAATAGTTGACTGGTAAGCCTTTCAGGAGAAACATATAATAATTTATATTTTCCATGAATAACATTTTCCAGGTTTTTTTTCACTTCAGAAAAAGACATACCACTATGTATCGCCATAGCACGAATATCTTTTGATTGAAGATTTTCTACCTGGTCGCGCATGAGTGCGATGAGTGGCGTAACTACGAGGCAAAGTCCTTCATTAATAATTGCAGGAATTTGATAACACAAAGATTTTCCACCACCCGTTGGCATGAGCGCGAGCACATCTTTCTTCTCTAAAACAGCATGAATGATTTCTTCCTGCGGATGGCGAAATGAATTGTAGTGCCAGTATTTTTCTAATATGGAAATTGGTTGCTCAGGCATCAGGCAATGAATATAAGAAAGAATATTTTCTACACAACTTTTTTCCAGCGCAGCCTGATTGAATTAATCGCCAGTACAACATCACTTAATCCCATGACCAATGCGCCGAACGTAGGACTTAAAAAACCAAATGCCGCAACGGGTATCGCGATGATATTATACAAAAATGCCCAGAACAAATTTTGTTTGATGGTCTGATAGGTATGCCTGCCCAAACCCAATGCCATCGGGAGTTTCACCAGTCCATGATTCAATAAAACAACCTGTGCATTTTGCATAGCAATTTGAGAAGCGTCACTCAGTGAAATACCAATCGTGGCTTTTGCAAGCGCCGGCGCATCATTGATTCCATCGCCTACCATTACTGTCGGTGTGGCTGCACTAAGCGTTGCAATTTTATCTAATTTTTCCTGTGGTGATTGCTCCGCAATAACTGTATCAATTTGCAATTGCTTCGCAACCAACTCACTTTTTTGATACGTATCACCACTTAATAAAATAGTTTTAATTCCCTTTTCTTTTAAAAATGAAATGACACTTTTTGCTTCCGGGCGTATATCATCCATCACATCTATCCAGCCAATCAATTCATCATTACGAACGAGGTATAAATTATGATCATTATCTTTTATGAGCGCTGGTGCAATTTTATTGGAACCTATTTTCCAGGTATCTCCATTATCTGCAACGGCTTCCATGCCCAGGCCTTTCAATTCTTTGATGGAAGAAAAATGCAAAGCTTTAGAAGTTTTCCATTCTGCAGCAATACATTTTGCAATCGGGTGATTGGAATATTTTTCTAAAGAAAAAGCAACATGTTTGAATTGTTCTTCATCAATATTTTCAAAATGAAATTGATGGATTGTAAATTTTCCTGTAGTAAGCGTTCCTGTTTTATCAAACACCACTTGTTTAATGTTTTTAAAAGTTTCCAGGCTTTTTGTGTTTTTAAAAAGAATACCATTACGCGCTGCACGCCCCATGCCTACTGCAATTGCCGCCGGCGTGGCAAGTCCCATCGCACATGGACAAGCAATCACTAACACTGCAATACTTCGAAGCAAACTATCACCAAAACCTATGGAAGTAAAAAAATAATTTCCCAATAAAGTAACCAAAGCAATGAGTAAAACTGCTGGTATAAAAACTGCACTGATCTTATCCGCCAATTGTTGCATCGGTGCTTTTTCAGACATGGCGTTGCCCGCGAGTTTTAAAATATTTCCGAGTACAGAATCTTCGCCAACTGCCGTCACATACGCTTTTACAGTACCTTGTTCCACCAAAGAACCGCCAATGAGAAAATCATTCATCTTTTTTTCTACAGGTAATGATTCACCGGAAATAATGGATTCATTCACCAACACATCTCCCCAAAGAATTTTGGAATCCATCGGTACATGTTCTCCTTCTTTTATTAAAACAAGATCGCCCGTTTTTAAAGAACTGCTTTCAACAGGAAAAATATTTTCATTATGCTGATCATCATACGCGATCATGTTTGCCATGGACTTTTGGCTTTTCGCTAATTTGTTCAAAGCCTTTTGTGTAACTTCCATGGAACGGTCTTCCAAATAATTTCCAAAAAACACCAGCGTAAGAATTGTCGCAGTTGTTTCATAAAACATAAATTCCATTCCCTTCCCGGCAAGCGTTCCGTACAAACTATATAAGAATGCTGCAGTTGCGCCCAATGCGATCAGCACATTCATATTTAGCACGCCGCTGCGCATACTGTTCAAAGCACTGCGGCCAAAGAAATCCATGCCTACAAGATAGACGGGAATTGTAAGCGCTAACTGCACATAGGGATTCATCAAAACAGGAATATGTAATCCCGGAATCATGTGCGTTAATAAAGGCAAAGTAAAGATGAGGCAAAATATAAAACGGTTTAAATGATTGGAGAAAAACAGGAATTTCCTTTTCTTCTTTTCTAAATGACCATCTTTAGTGACAACCGTATAACCCAGGCCGGAAAGGCCTTTCACTAATTCCGGTACCGCCGCCTCTTCCTTTTTATCAAAACTTACTTTTCGCTGAATGAAATTCACCTTCACATTTTCCATGCCTTTTTCATGCAAATATTTCTCAATAGATAAAGCGCAATTCGTACAACTCATTCCCTCTACATCCCAGTTTATATTCTCCATATTTCAATATTAATCTTCCATTTATTTGAAAAAAATCAGTATTGCAAAATTACTTCATGCCTTGTGAAAAATATAGTGAAAACGGGAAAATGATTATAACATGGTTGCAATTATTTCATATCTAAAAAGTAGGTTTGCAAAATGGACATTTTATTTGATAAAAATAATATCCGGGAAGCTGCTGCGCAGTTATGGGATTTTGCAAAAGGCATTCATGTATGGGCATTTTATGGGGAAATGGGTGCTGGCAAAACAACATTTATCAAAGCATTGTGTGAATATTTAGAAGTGAAAGATTCTATCAGCAGCCCTACTTTTTCTATCATCAATGAATATCAAAGTGACAAGGCAGGCACAATTTATCACATGGATTTGTACAGGTTGAAGGATGAACTGGAAGCCATGCAGGCAGGCGTGGAAGACAGCATCACCAGCGGTTATTATTGTTTTATAGAATGGCCGGAAAAAGCGCCCGGGCTTTTACCCGAAACATTTGTAGAATTAAAACTGGAGATCATTCATGAAAATGAGCGCAGGATTTTTGCAAAAATTTTATAGCGACAGAAGAATACCATATAAATTTTATTCCGGAAAATAAGTATCTTTAATGTTACAATTATTTAAATAAATCATGGCTGCTTCAAAATCAAAACCAGTTGTAAGCCCTTCATTCAGTTATGAAACACTCGAAGAAACGCTGGATATTAAACCCAAAGGCATGCGCTTGTATATTGGTATTCCAAAGGAAACAGCTTTCCAGGAAAACCGCATTGCACTTATTCCCGAAGCCGTAAATGTATTGGTGAGCAATGGCCATGAAGTAGTGGTGGAAGCCAAAGCAGGCGAAGGAAGTAATTATTCTGACCGCGATTTTAGTGAAGCCGGCGCGATGGTTGTACCCGATAAAGAAACTATTTTTAAAGCTTCACTCATCATTAAAAGTGCGCCATTGGTGCAGGATGATATGCCCTTTTTAAAACCGGAACAAACTATTTTATCTCCTATTCATTTGCCCATTATAAAAAAAGAATTGCTGGATCAAATGATTGAGAAACGCATCAGCGCATTGAGTTTTGAAAACTTAAAAGATGATAGCGGCACCTATCCAATTGTGCGGAGCATGAGTGAAATTGCGGGCTCTGCGATCATGCTTATTGCAGGACAATATTTGAGCAGCCGCGATAATGGGAAAGGTGTTTTACTCGGTGGCATTAGTGGTATTCCGCCGACAAAAGTGATCATAATTGGTGCAGGTGTCGTGGGAGAAAATGCAACACGCACAGCGCTTGCTTTAGGCGCTTCTGTAAAAGTTTTTGATAACAATGTATATCGTTTAAAAAGGCTTCAAAATAATCTCGGTGTACGTGTTTGGACCAGTGTGATCGAACCGAAAATTTTAGCGAAGCAATTAAAAACATGTGAAGTTGCGGTGGGCGCTTTGAGTAATGAAACCGGCCGCAGCCCGATCGTTGTGACAGATGAAATGGTTTCTTCCATGCGCAAAGGAAGTATTATTCTTGATGTGAATATTGACCGCGGTGGATGTTTTGAAACAAGCGAAGTAACTACACATGAAAATCCTGTTTTTGAAAAATATGGCGTCATTCATTATTGTGTACCCAATATTGCCAGTGGTTTTGCGCGCACGGCCAGCCAGGCGATCAGCAATGTATTGATGCCTTTATTGCGCGAAGCCGGTGATGAAGGTGGTTTGGAAAAAATGGTCTGGCACAATTTCAATTTGCGCAACAGTGTTTATTTATATAAAGGTTATCTCACGAATTTTTATATCAGCCAGCGCTTTGGTTTAAAATATACGGACTTGAATTTATTGATTGCGAGCAGGAGGTGAAAGAGAAATCTTAATTGGAAAATCTTTGATTTATGTAGGATTTAGGATGTGGTGATTTAAGATTTATTTTGTGCAAAATTTTCAAATTTTTTCTTTGCTTTTAATTTTTGAAAAATGCATAAAGAACTTTCTTTTTTAAAAAAATAAAATCACAAAAGAGAAAATAAAATGCCGACACGAAATCAAAAAATCCTAAATCTTATATCACCACATCTTAAATTACTACGTACAAGAATTAATTTATTCCAATGTATATTATGAAATGCCGGCCCTACAGGCCTTCGATTTTTTTTCAAAATATATTTTCTACCAAAGTATCGCCCCGAAGGGGCTTATGTTTTAAATATAAAAACTCATTTCTATTTATTTTTTTTCAACAAATAAAAATGAGTTATAAAAAAATAAAATCGCAAAAGAGAAAATCATCTCGCCAATGCCTGGTCTCCTGACCAGCATTTATCGAAATCAAAAAATCTTAAATCCTAAATCTCCAAATCCTAAATCAATTTATTTTTTTCCTAATTCCAGCTTCAGCTGGCTTCGACTCCGCTCAGCCAACAGCATCACTTCATTAACAATTTACCATTTACCATTAACAATTATTCCCTGATCAATTTCAGCCTCACGATTTTATCTTGTTGCGCTACCTCCACAAAATAAGTGCCTTGTGCCAGTGCTCTTATATTCAAAGCTGCAGAACTGCTTTGCGTAAAATTCTGGCTGGATATTTCTCTTCCCTGCATGTCCATAATTTTTATAATCGCGTTTATATTTTTATTTAATCCTTTCACCATTACGGTATTTTTTGCAGGATTTGGATACAAAGAAATAACACCAGTAGAATTGAACACTACTTTTACAACCGGGCTGAAAGTGTTGGTACCATTGGCTGCATTTTCTTTTATTCTATAATAGTTAGTACCATCTAAT
>JBBRSI010000048.1:0-14616 GCA_038245585.1 Chitinophagales bacterium | reverse complement strand
CTGACTAGTAAGTGAATCAGAAATTATAAGTCCACAATTTCCAAAAGTTGGATATAAAGTTCCTGCCTGTGCGTACACTATTTTATTGCAAAAAAATATTGCAATAAGAAAAGTTACGAATGCTTTAAATGTTTTCATGTGTGAAATTTTAAGCTAAATAAACTTGCTCGTTTAAAGTTATATTTTTTTACTCAAAACAGGCTTTAATTTGTTGAAATAAAAATGTTGATACAAAACTTTTAGTTGCCAAAAGTTTAGAAATTATAAGTGAGTGTCCCGATAAACCGTGCTATTCATAGAGTTCTGCAAGTACTCTATGGCTTTATAATAAATGCCAGACTTTGTCTGGAATTCAAAGTTATAGCGCTTAAGTTTTAATTAAATGATCACAAAAGTTCCATGCAAAAATACAAATTGATCTCTTATTTAGATCCTTCATTTTAGTCAAAATACAAGTTAGAAAAATTCATTTAATTAAACATTTGTTTCTTTTTGCATTAGCCGCCCAATGAATCAATAAGTACAAGTGAGTGACACAACAGGCGATCCTATGAAAAACAAAAGCTCGCAACCAAAAATTTATCTAAAAAATCAACTCCGCAATTCTGCCACGTGGCCCGGCGAGGTAAACAGCATTCCCACTTTTTGAAAGTTGACAAACATGAAATCCAATTGTTGAAATGAGTTTCCAGGTAATGCCGCCATCTTCTGAAATGTCCACCCCGCTTGTGCCACAGGCGATGAGTTTATTTTTTGTAACATAGATCACGCAACTCCTGTAACCATGCGGACTTTGTATGGGAAGTTGCCAGGTGTTTCCACCATCCGTTGTATAACATGCATTACCGGTGGTGTCTTTATCATTGGAAAAATCACCTCCAACCACGTACATATTTTGCTGATCCCAAACCGCAATAGAATTAGCACCTGTTGATTCAGTACCTTGTTTTAAAGGTAATTTAATATTCATTTTCAGGTGATGAAAACGGGAAATCCGGCCACCTGATACAGTTACAAATTCATCAGTACCAGGAATGAATTGAACATTTGTACCACTTGACGCAAAAAATGCTTCTCCCTGTGCAAACATCTGTTCCTTTTGTAATCTAAAAAATTCAGCATCTTTATTTTTCCGGTAAAGCACATACGCTTTCAAATCACTCAAAGGATCACCAACGGCAACTGTAACGCCATTTTTATTAAAAGCCATGGCATCTATAAAAACACCCGTTGTTGTGTCCTCATACACTTTATTCCAGTTTTTACCGCCATCCTTTGTAAGCAAAATCAGACCTGGTTTATCGACTGCCATGATATACACAAAATTTGCATTCAGGGCTTCTATATCCCGAAAATCCCTTTGCTCATAACCCTTTACGGTAAGCCATTCCAGCGATTGGCCACCATCAATTGAACGCACTACTGTTCCATTGCTTCCACTTGCCCAAAAAACATTATCATCCACAACACTCAATCCGCGCAAAGAGACTTTATGGCTGCTGTCCAGGATATTGATCGTTTGCGCATGTAAAGTAAACAGGCTGATTACAGTACAAAAAAGAAAGATAATTTTTTTATTCATAATTTAAATTTTAAGGTTCTATTACTAATTTAACGCTGTCATTCATATACGGACCGCCGGGATAATGCGCGGTATAATCCAGGTTGATCCAATAGTCTCCTTTTTGTTCATGATAATAAATTCGGTTTATATTTTCATCCGAAAAAAGTTGCACGATCGCCTGTTGCATAATGTCAAAATTATCTTTATTACCCACGTACAATTCAGGATACATGTGGTTTTCAACAATCACTAACCGGCATTGCGCACCAATGCTCATGAGGCAACTCGCCATTAAAATACTGTGGTCATCACAATCTCCGCCGAGGCCATTCAATATAGTTTCGCGTGGCGTGGCATAATATTCATCGCGCTGTGAATCGGGCACATAATTAAAATGATTGTTGATATATTTAAATAAAGAAAGATACCGCGTAAGCATCGCATATTTCGATTCATATTCCTTGAAATAATCCAAAGAATGTTGTACTGCAAAATTTCTTGTCACAGAATCTTTATATTGGATTTTACTTTTTACGAGACGTGTTACTTTGCCTGCTTCATTTTCAAACAAGGTAGAATGATCAGGTAAAATATCCGGTTGTTTTTGTTCGCGTACATTCCAATTTGTATAAGTCAGCGTTTTATAATCATTCACAATATTATTAAATCCATAACGGCCGCTAAATTGATTAAAAATCAAAATGCCTATAAAAATAATGAGTATCGGTAATACCAAAGGCTTTACCAGCGCGATCAAAATGCGGACAAATAATAACGCAATTAAAATGGAAAGAATGAGGTCAATATTAAAGCCGTCGATGATCACCGGCGGAATGAAGCGGCAAATAAATGGCGCCAGAGGAAGAATAATTAAAATGCCGGCTACCTGTGCAACAACATTTTTTGTGATATGGTATTTTCCTCTTTGTTGGGATATTGCCATAAATTAAAATAATTCAGAATAGGGTTTTAAATAAAGTTATAACTCATTGCAAAGTAAACGAACTCTTTGGTTTATCCACATTATTAAAAGATTTGTAGAAAACTTATCATTTTGCAGCGCGATGCAGGATTAAATTTGTACGCATCGGAAATTGTAGTTTTTTTTGAAGAAGATGCAAAAATATTTATATTAAAAGGAAAGCATATTGAATGAATGATAAAAAAATGATTGGAGATTATACGGAAGATAGCATCAAAAGCCTTGACTGGCGTGAACATATTCGCTTGCGCCCCGGAATGTATATCGGGAAATTGGGCGATGGTTCTGCGCCGGATGATGGTATTTATGTATTGGTAAAAGAAGTGCTGGATAATTCTATTGATGAACATACGATGGGTTATGGGAAACAAATTGAAATAACGATTGAACAAAAAAATGTGTCCATCCGGGATTATGGCCGCGGTATTCCTTTGGGAAAAGTGGTGGATGTGGTGAGTAAAATTAATACTGGCGCAAAATATGACAGCATTGCATTTCAAAAAAGTGTGGGATTAAATGGTGTTGGTGTAAAGGCGGTAAATGCTTTATCCGGCTATTTTAAAGTGGAAAGTTTCAGGGATGGAAAAATGAAAGCAGCGGAATTTGAAAAAGGTATTTTAAAAAATGATCAGAAAGAAACGAAGTCACAGGAACCTGATGGCACATTGGTTACATTCGTACCGGATGATTCTGTCTTTCGGAATTTTCATTTTATTCATGAATATTTAGATAACCAGTTATGGAATTATTGTTACCTGAATGCAGGCCTGAATATATTTCTCAATGGTAAAAAATATGTAAGTAAAAATGGTTTGCTGGATTTGTTGTTGCGTAAGACGAATGAAGATGAATTGTGTTATCCAATTATTCATTTAAAAGGGGAAGATATAGAAGTGGCCATGTCACACAACAATGATTATGGAGAAGATATTTTCTCTTTTGTAAACGGGCAATACACTACACAAGGCGGAACACATCAACAAGCATTCAGGGAAGCTTATGTAAAAACTATCCGCGATTTTTTCAAAAAAGATTATGATGCTTCAGACATTCGCCAGAGTATTGTTGCGGCGGTTTCGATTCGTGTGCAGGAACCCATTTTTGAATCACAAACCAAAACAAAACTTGGTTCTCAATATGTGTACGATAAAGGGCCAAGTGTAAAAATATTTATTGGTGATTTTCTTGCGAAAGAATTGAATAATTATTTACACAGAAATTCATCTGTTGCAGAGGCTTTGAAAAAAAGAATTGAGCGTAGTGAAAAAGAACGGAAAGAATTAAGCGGTATTCGCAAGCTGGCGAATGAACGCGCGAAAAAAGCAAATTTGCATAATAAAAAATTACGTGATTGCCGTTTTCATTATAATGATGAAGCGAGTGGAAAAGATAAAGCAGGCATGGCAGAAAAGCAAAAAGCAAGTTCAATTTTTATTACGGAAGGAGATAGTGCAAGTGGTTCCATCACAAAAGCACGGGACGTGGAAACGCAGGCTGTGTTTAGTTTACGCGGCAAGCCACTGAATTGTTTTGGTATGAGTAAAAAAGTGGTGTATGAAAATGAAGAGTTCAATTTATTGCAACATGCACTAAATATTGAAGATGGTTTGGAAGGTTTGCGGTACAACAATATCATAATAGCAACAGATGCAGATGTAGATGGCTTGCATATTCGTTTATTGCTCATGACTTTTTTCCTGCAATTTTTTCCTGACCTGGTAAAACAAAACCATGTGTATGTTTTGGAAACTCCATTGTTTCGTGTGCGGCATTTGAATGGACGACAATCAGGCAAACAAGAAACAATTTATTGTTATGATGAAGAAGAAAAAAATAAAGCAGTTTTGAAATTGGGCAATAAGCCGGAGATCACACGTTTCAAAGGTTTGGGAGAAATTTCTCCGGAAGAATTTGAGCGTTTTATCAGCAATGATATGCGTTTGCAGCCGGTAATTTTAGAACAGGGTGAACATATTCAAAACTTATTATCCTATTACATGGGGAAAAATACTCCGCAAAGACAGGAATTTATTATAGATAATTTACGCATTGAAATAGATATGGCAGAGGCTGCAGCTATTCAATAAATTTGCAAACATTTTTAATATATTATGACGCATATAGTTTTCCAGGAAGCGGATGTTGCAGTTTTGGAAGCGGCAATTAAAATTGATGAAACGCTGTCGGGTAAAGTGTTACAGGTAAAAGATGATTTTGCCGTTGGGCCGCTTCATCAAATTTATACAGAAGAAGGAATTGCTGCGCGAAAGGATTGGTGGAAAAATCTGTTGCAATATTCTCCGTACACAAATTCAATTCATGAAGTAGATGATCAAAAAGTTGTGGAAGAAATCATTCAACAAACGGAGAAAGATGAATCACATGAAACCTGGATATGGCTTGCACCGAATGCGCATGATCGTTGTGGTTATTATTGGTTGATAAGTCAGTTAGAAAATATTTTATCCAAAATAAAAATTGTTTATACAGGTAACCTGCCTTTTATCAATGAAAAAGGGGGCATATTTTATCCGACTGCTTTATATGAAATACGTCCGTCGGAATTTATCAAAGCAAAGATTCTTGCCGGAAACCTTACACCAAGCGCATTTGAAGCAATACGTGATGATTGGAGTAAATTGTGTGCAAGTGATGATCTTGTTCGTGTACTCGAAGATGAAAAAAATATTGTTGGAAAAACTGTTGATTATTTTGACAAAAAAATTCTTACAGGAATAAATGATGAGCCACAAAAATTGAACAAATTATTAAATCAATTATTGGGCAAAATAAATATTAAAACCGGTGATGTATTTTTAGTTTGGAGAATTCGCGGGATGTGTAATGAAGGAAAATTAATTGCTACAGGAAACTGGGAAGATGGCTGGAAAGAAATCACGATACAATTGTCAGCCAAAGAAATGAATAAGGATGAAAATAGTCAAATGAGTTAAGCGAAAAATGGAAAAAGAATCAGAAGAAATAAAGCCTGAAATTACAAGTGGCATTGAAGGCCAGTATAAAAGCTGGTTCCTGGATTATGCTTCCTATGTGATTTTAGAACGTGCCGTTCCTGCTATTGAAGATGGGCTGAAACCCGTGCAGCGACGCATTTTACATGCTATGAAAGAAATGGATGACGGGCGTTTTAATAAGGTCGCCAACATCATCGGGCAAAGCATGCAATTCCATCCGCATGGTGACGCATCTATTGGTGATGCGTTGGTAAATATGGGCCAGAAAGATTTATTAATAGAAACGCAGGGAAACTGGGGAGACATTCGTACGGGAGATGATGCTGCTGCACCAAGATATATAGAAGCGCGGCTTTCCAGGCTCGCACTGGATATTGCTTTTAATGCAAAAACGACGGAGTGGCAATTAAGTTATGATGGCCGTAAACAGGAACCTGTAAACCTGCCAATGAAATTTCCTTTATTGATTGCACAAGGCGCAGAAGGAATTGCAGTAGGGCTTTCAACGAAGATCATGCCGCATAATTTTTGTGAAATTTGTGAAGCATCCATTAAATATTTGAAAGGAAGATCTTTTGAATTGATACCTGATTTTCAAACTGGTGGATTTATTGATGCAGGAAATTATCAGCAGGGAAAACGCGGCGGAAAAATTCGTGTGCGTGCAAATATTGAAGAAGCGGATAAGAAAACTTTGATCATAAAAAGTGTTCCGTATGGCGTCACTACTTCTTCACTCGCCGACAGTATTACAAAAGCAAATGACCAGGGAAAAATTAAAATTAAAAAAGTAATAGATATTACCGCCAAAGAAGTAGAGCTCCAGATCGAGCTGGCAGCGGGCATTTCGGCCGATATTACCATTGATGCGCTCTATGCATTTACGGATTGTGAAATTAGTATTTCTCCCAATGCCTGCGTGATCGCGGAACAAAAACCGCAATTTCTAAGTGTGCATGACTTGCTGAAATCATCCGTGAATTATACAAAGGAATTATTGCAAAAAGAGTTGCAAATACGTTTGGCTGAATTACAGGAAAAATGGCATTACACTTCACTGGAAAAAATATTTTTCGAAGAAAAGATTTATAAAGAATTAGAACTGAAACATGCCAGTTGGGGAAAAGTATTGGAAGCTATTGAAATTGCATTTCGTCCATTCCGGAAAAAATTAAAACGCGATATCACACGCGAAGATGTTTTAAAATTGACAGAAAAACCCGTACGACGCATTTATAAACTGGACATTGACGAATTAAATAACCAGGTAAAAAACATTGATGCGGAAATAGAACAGGTAAATAATCATCTTGCAACCCTGGTAGAATATACCATTGCTCATTTTGAGAATTTATTAAAAAAATATGGCAAAGGAAGAGAAAGGAAAACTGTAATCAAAGCATTTGATACGATAGATACAAAACAGGTGGCCATTGCAAACACCAAGCTGTACATCAACAGGGAAGAGGGTTTCATTGGAACTTCCCTAAAAAAAGATGAGTTCTTAGTAGAGTGTTCTGACCTGGATGATATCATCGTTTTTACCAAAAGAGGTTTAATGAAAGTGGTGAAAGTGAGTGATAAAGTTTTCATCGGCAAAGACATTCTTCATGCAGCCGTTTTTGTAAAATCAGATGATCGTATTACGTATAACATGATTTATGCGGATGGGAAAACAGGAATCAGTTATGCAAAACGTTTTCATGTAACGGGGATTACACGGGATAAAGAATATGACTTAACAAAAGGCCATGAAAAGTCTAAAGTTTTATATTTCTCTGTCAATCCAAATGGAGAAGCAGAGATTGTGAAAGCCTTGCTGACACCGGGCGCTAAGGCGCGTATCAAAGAGTTTGATTTTTCTTTTGAATCGATCGAGATTAAAGGACGAAGTAGCATTGGTAACCAGGTTACAAAATATGCTGTGCGTTCCATCAAATTAAAAGAGAAGGGGAAATCTACTTTGGAAGGCAGAAGGCTTTGGCTGGATACGAAATTTGGTAAACTAAATACGGATGAAAAAGGTATTTACCTGGGCAGTTTTGAAAATGAAAATCTCCTGGTCATTTATAAAAATGGAAGTTATGAGATCATGGATACAGAATTAACTCACCGGTTGAATGCGGAAGAAATTGTATTGATCGAAAAATTTGGTTTGGATAATATTGTTTCTGCGATTTATTTAGATGCAGAAAAAAAACAATTAATGGTCAAACGTTTCCGTATAGAAACAACCACATTGCATTCCGCTTTTAATTTTATAAAAGAAGGAAAAGATAATAGGGTAGTGGCTGCGAGCACTTTGCCTGAGCCGGTTTTATCTATGCAGGTGGGCAAGGGAAATGCCATTCGAAAAGGTAAAATAAAAATTGCCAAGATCGTGGAAGTCATGGGTTGGAAAGCCATTGGCGCTAAACTCATGGACTATAGTAAAAATGTTCAGATGGAATGGGTAAAGGATTTGCCGGGCACAACTGTACAGGAATTGTTTTAAAATTTACCTTCTGTCAGCCAAACAATTCGTTAATCAAAGTTTTGTAGGGAAATTGAAATTTTAAATTTACTTTTTCAGTACACTAAAATAATTCGTTATGAAAAAAATCATACAATTGGTTGTTGTACTTTTAATAAGTCACACAATGCAGGCACAACTTATAGTTCCGCCGGATGGAGGAAATAAAAAAGCAATGGTTGGAGAAAGAATTGGAATTACAGATGTAACCATTCATTACGACCGCCCCGGCGTAAAAGGCAGGGAAGGGAAAATTTGGGGCACATTAATTCCTACAGGTTATAATTATTTGAATTTTGGAAATTCCAAAGAAGCGCCCTGGCGTGCCGGTGCCAATGAAAATACAACGATTGAATTTTCAACGGATGTAATGATCAATGGGCAAAAATTACCTGCAGGTAAATATGGTTTTTTTATTGCCTACGATCCAAATGAAAGCACGCTTATCTTTTCTAAAAACAGTGTTTCCTGGGGAAGTTTTTTTTATGATAAAAATGAAGATGCTTTGCGCGTGAAGTCGAAACCTGTTCCTGTAAATGAAAGCATGGAATGGTTAAATTATTCTTTCACCAATGAAAAAGAAAACAGCGCAGAAATTGATCTTAGTTGGGAAAAATTAAAAATCCCATTCACTGTTGAAGTGGATTTAATTGCAACTCAATTAGAATCATTCCGCAATGAATTGCGTAACTCTAAAGGTTTTATGTGGGAACCATGGACCCAGGCTGCACAATGGTGCCTTGATCATAATGTAAATCTCGACCAGGCGCTGATATGGAGTGATACTGCCACTTCCACTATATTCGGTGGTGATAATAATTTTACTGCATGGAGTACAAAAGCACAAATACTTTCCAAACTTGGGCGTACTACAGAAGCAGATGCAATCATGCAAAAAGCTTTGCCTTATGCCAATGAATTTCAACTACATCAATATGGGCGCGAACTTTTGCAGGCAAAAAAACTGAAGGAAGCATACGATGTTTTTAAAATGAATTACGATGCGCATCCAAATGATTTTGCAACCATCATGGGCATGGCAAGAGTGAATTCGGCAATGGGTAAATATGATGATGCTTTGAAGTTTGTCAATAGTGCTTTAAAAATAGCGCCAAATGACAACAACAAAAAAGTCCTTGAAGCTTTTATTGAAAAATTAAAAAAGAAACAGGATATTAATTGATAAATAATTAGAGAACCGGGGAACCACCGCTGCCAAAAATTCTGCGGGCAATTTCATAGCCGGCGTTCCCCGGCTCTTTGAAAATAAATTGTTGGTTTTCTGCAATTATTTTTCCTAAAGAAGATTCAACATGAATACTGACCTGGTAAGTATTTCCTTTTTTTGAAAATGAAATAGTTGCATTGCCATCGGCATTCGCAGAAGAATTAACGAAGTCAATATTACAGGATTTTAAATCTTTGATCACTTGTTTTACGACTGTATCATCTTCACCGGCAACAGATAAATAAATTTTTGCTTTGATTCCTGAAAAGGGTATCAGTTGCGGGTATTCATTGAATAATTGCGCTCTTGCGCCATCTGCATTTCGTGCATCATTCAATTCATTATAACCGGTACTGAGATTTTCATATAATCTACCAATAAATAATTTTTCATTCGCTGTATCCAGTATGATTTTATTTTCCATATTTTCCAATAAAGAAACAGCATCGCGTTCATCACCCTTTTGTAATTTGAAGGATGCTATAAATAAATCAAAGTATCGTTGTATGTCCGTACGCGGATCTGTTTTTTTATAATTTTCATATTTATCAATAAAAAAATCCGGGCTAAAATCTTTCAACACATACATCGCTTCATCAAAGGAAGTTGTAGACTCTGCACAGAAAAGATCATAAATCAAACGATCCCGATCCGGGTTAAAGATCATTTCATTAACGACTACATATTCCGCTATAAATTTTTGTAATTTTAATGAAGCGATGTCATATAAAACGGATGGTGAATACCACCAGTTTTTATGCTGGAATTTTTGCAAAGCAATTTTTTTATCAAAAAGTTGAACCTGTAATAAATGAATTGTAAAATCATATTGCGTTTGTGTAAGTGTTGTGCCAATATGCAACTCTTTAAAATTGGTTGCTTTATCTAAATATAATGCACAGCTATCTAATTGTCCATCATATAAATAACTTCGTGCAAGTCCAATTGAATACCAGCCAAAGCCAGGCGCAGAGGCATTCTCCGTGATTGCTTTCCTGCCCATTGCAATGGCATCTTTGGTTCTTCCTGCATATACATATAACTCTGGAATATAAAAATAAGCTTCGCGCAACATACCATTCATAAAACTAAGGTCTTCATCTTTGGCAAAATATTCGCGAGCATTTGCAAAATGCCCGATCTCGCCCTGCATACCTCCATAATTATTCCAGGAAACCGAATTGCCACTGATCAATTGCTGGTAATAATATTCGCTGCTATCATAGTTTTTATTATAACAATGCAATAAAGCGAGGTAATGATAAATAGCAAGGTATTCAGGCACGCTTTGTCCCGCCCCGAAAACTGCATCATCTTCTTCTTTATATTTTCGGATAAATGCAAGTCCGCGGTAACACCATTCAAAAGCCATTTCTTCATTATCATGCACAGAATTTTTGAGAAATGAATATTTTTCGGAAGTAAAAAAACGGTTCCGATGATAAGTCCAGGCACGGTGATAAAACATGCCGAAACCATAATCTTTTTTAAAATCGTAAGCAGAAATTTTTTGTATTAATGCCATCACTGAATCCGGCATTTCCAGGTTATCATAACTTTCTATAAGGGCATCATAAATTTGATAAAGATCCTGGTAACGGGAAATATTATTGATGAGATTTTCCGATGTGTTGTATAGTGAATAAAATGTTTTTCCAAAATCTTTATCTATGAGATCAAATGCTTTTCGCAAAGGCACAAGTGCATTTTTATAACCCAGGAAATCCGCACTGCGGTTGAATTTATAAATGCCTTCATACATCCAGCCAACATAATAGGTACTATCTAATCGCAGGAATTCGCGGCTTCTCGGTAACGCATCTTTATCTGTTGGAAGCACATCCGTTCTCTTTGCATCTATTTCATAACGAGCTGCACTTTGCTGTTGAGCATGCACATTATTGCAAAGAATTAACAGCAGAAAAATGCAGATGAATGTAGAAATAATATTTAAAGAAAAATGTTGCTTCATAAGATCAGGAATGAGCTACTTGTATTGATAATTTGTTCAACCTGTTTAATTCTACATCAAGTATTGCATCCAACGCTTTGTCTTTGGCATCTTTTGTTCTGAATATCAGACGGTGCTGTAACACAGGCGTAGAAAGGGTTTTCAAATCATTCTCCGTAACATAATTCCGGCCTTTCACCAAGGCATACGCTTTTAAACATTTCAAATAGGTAATACCACTTCTCGTGGAAGCGGGCAATAAAATATCAGGTTGTTTTCTTGTAGCCCAAATAATATTGCGCACTGCCGCTATTAATTCATCATGAATAAAAACGGATTCCGTTTGATTTTGTAAAAATAAAATATCCTCCATTCCCAACACCTGTTTCACATTTTCAAGGTTGTGTTGAATGCCGAGGTAATTTTTATAAATAGATAATTCTGTTTCTTCATCGGCATAACCAAAATGTATTTTCAGAAAAAAACGATCGAGCTGTGCAGCAGGAAGGGGATAAGTACCTTCCATTTCAATTGGGTTTTGTGTAGCAATTGTAAAGAATAAGTTTTCCAGTTTATAAGTTGTTTCGCCCATCGTGATCTGGTTTTCAGCCATACATTCCAACAAAGCGGACTGCACTTTTGGAGATGCACGATTGATCTCATCAGCCAATAAAATATTACAAAACAAAGGACCTTTTTTAAAAATAAATTCCTTTTTATCATCATCAAAAATATTCGTACCCAACAAATCCATAGGTAACAAATCCGGTGTAAACTGAATTCTTTTAAAATTAGCAGAACCTTGTTCACCTTTCCCGGCTATAGAACTGGCAAGGGTTTTAGCCATAACCGTTTTTCCTGTACCTGGATTATCTTCCATTAAAATATGTCCTTTTGCAAGCAAAGCGGTTATCACAAATTCTGCTTGTTCTCTTTTCCCTTTTATAACTGTTCCAATATTATCTGCCAATGCATTAATTTTTGACAATGCTTCCTGCATTTGTGTTTCATGCTCCATGTGTATCTGTTTTGATTTTTTTGAAAAACTGAAATGACCTGTTTATATTTAAGAACGCAACTGTTCTTTTTGATAAAGATATTTTTTCTTTAATATTTTTTATTGTGCTTGTATAAAATGGCTGCATTGATTTTTTTTCTATTTCACTTGCTTCCTGTTTACTATATTTTATTTGTTGATACAAATCACTGAATGTAGTAATCTTCGTTCCAAATTGCTGATCTAATGAAAGCGCATATTCATGCGGACTTTTTTCTATGTTTTTATATCCCAATTGATTCAAATAAAAACTCAATGCCCTGTTGATGAGAAATGCTTTCTTATTTCCGGGTATTGCAGACTTCGCTTGTGTATCAAAAATAATCCATACAATTAAAGGAAATAAAAATAGTAAAAGGATTAAAAATAAAATTGCCATTCCTGCAATTTTTGCAAATTGAATCCAGTCAAAACTTTTAGCGTTTTCACTTTCTTTTTTAGCTGCTTCTTTTGCTGCCGTTTCATCTATAATTTTTATTTCATCAACAGGAACTGGTTGCGTTAATTTTTTAAAAATAGAAGACACGCTGTCCGTACTTGTCGCTTTTATATTTTTCAAAACCTCTGCATAAGATGCCGCCGTGATATGCATATTTTTTGTCAATGATTGCATCGTTACAATTCCTGTATCGCGACTGATAGAAGCGAGTGAAATATCCAGTGAAATATCAACTGCTGTGGTAGCAGTATAATTTTGATCATGAAACAATAATTTTTTTACAGACAAGGAAATTATTTTATGCAAAGTATCCAAACTTGAAATAGTTCCATCCGCTACAAATAAAGGCTGCTGCAGGTTTAGCGGCGGTGTACCATCCGGTTGCGGCGACTGTTCAGTATTTACATCCGGAATAGTTGTATCAAAATCCATCCAGCCATAACCCGGAAAAAATACCTGCACCCAGGCATGTGCCTGGTCTTCATAAAACCAATACCATCCTGGATTTTTATTACTCCTGTTTACCGTTAAAAACCCGGAAGAAACGCGTGATGGAATTCCCAGTGCGCGTAGCATAAATAAAGTGGCACCGGCGAAATAAGCACAATACCCTTTTCTGTTTTGAAAAAGAAAATAATTAAGTTTTGAAGCACTCGGTAATCCTGGAATTCCCGGGTTATCAGAGTACGCAAAGAGTGGCTGTCCAAATGCATCTTTACTTAAAAAGTAATCCCGTATCGCGACCATTTTATCCATGGGCGTTTTTGCTTTGGCAGTTATTTCTTTTGCGAGAATGCGAATGCTATCATAGTCATTATCAGCAGGCATATATGTGTAGTAATCGAGAAATTTTTTATCAACGCCTTTATAATTGGTGACATTACGTAATTGCTGAAAACGTTCTTCCTGGAAATCTTCGAGCGCCTGGTTCCCCGCAGGGTTATAAATGAAATAGGCACTGTTTAAATTGCTTACCCACATTTTTGCGCGGTAGGCGCTTTTATACTGCTCTTTATATTCCGGTGGCACAGAGATCGGCTGACAAAAAAATGCAGTAGCAGGAGCGAGATATGCATCCGGAGAAAGCAATACTTTATATATTTCAGCATTTACCACGCGCCGGTCCAGGAGCGCAAACGAATTCGCAACAACACCAGAATCTGTCTTTGCAAAAAACAATGGAATTTTAGAAGGATCAGGTTTGAAGAGATCATTGTCCGGCATATTCGGATCAATTTCAAAAGCCTGTATAGCAGTATCAAATTTTGTATAATAATCACTTGTAAAATACAATGGATTTGGTGTAGTGCTGTCCGGGAAAAAATTATCCAGCCTCGCCACAAAAACAAGCCGCTTACTTTTATTCAATGAGCCGCTTAAAGACATGCTGTTATTATTACTCACCGAGCCGTCTTTATTTTCATGCGTCATACTTTGCTGCTTGTTTTGACCACCTTCCTTGCTCTCTTTGCCTTTGCTGCCGCCCCATTCTTTTTCGATGGCTTTGAATTCCGGTTGAAAAATAGAAAAGACAGCAAATAATAAAAGCAACAATAAACTTAAGAAGCCGGCCATTCTTGCAGAAAAATACCATTTCAAATCTTTTTTATTTTCATCTGTATTTCGAATTAGTGCGGCTGTATAAATGATGTAAAATGTATATAAAAGTACAGGTGCAAATGAGGCAATGATGGTGCTGGCTTTGATGTCACTTGTTTTTCCCACTAAAATTATTTGGCAGGCGCACATCAATAAAGGCCATATAATAGAATAAATTGTGGAGCGGGATAAACCATATCCCGTGATCCAGCCGACAATGAATAAAATAGAGAAAATTAAAAAATGGACGGAAGCAAAAAATGCATCAAACTCGCCCACAGTAACATTTTTAATGATCGAATATAAAAT
>JBBRSI010000047.1:0-14950 GCA_038245585.1 Chitinophagales bacterium | reverse complement strand
TAGCTATTACTCTCGGTCATGAAGCAGTGGCGAATTTATTAGAAGAAACACTCGGGGAAGAGAAAGATGCAGATTCTTTGCTTACTGAAATAGCGGAGAACAATGTGAATTATGAGGCTGCGGAAGAAATAGAAGGATAAAAAAATCGGGGGTTAATAAAAAGGGAAACTTAATTGGTTTCCCTTTTTTTATTTTTAGAATAATTTTAAAAAGAGTAGTGCTCTACGGCATGAATTTTGAATTTCACAACGCATAAAATTAATGATATGAGTAAAAAGAATTTATTGGACGAGGAAGGTATTGATAAGTTGAGAGAAATGGTAGACAAAATTGATATTTGTTTATTTTGCACACACCCGCAAACTACTGATGGCGCTACTTGTACGCCGATGAGTGCACAAGAAGTAGATGATGATGGTAACGTTTGGTTTTTCAGCGGTAAGAATAGTGATAAAAATAAAGAGATCGAAAAAGATGGTAAAGTTCAATTATTTTTTTCACATCCCTCCCGTAGTAGTTACCTTGTTTTGACTGGTGAGGCAGAACTTAGTTTTGATAAAGCAAAAATTGATTATCTCTGGTCGCCACTTGTAAAAGCCTGGTTTAAAGATGGAAAAGATGACCCGAATATCTCGCTTATAAAAGTAAAAACAAATAGTGCCTATTATTGGGACGTGGAAGGCAGCCGCATGATTAACTTTTTGAAAATGGCCGCTTCAGCAGTTATTGGCCACAACCTGGTGGACAGTGAAGAAGGTAATATAAAAGTATAAAGCGTTTTATTTTTTTTAAACTTATATTATTTATAAATGCGCATTCAAGTTGCGCATTTATTTTTTAAATTCACCGAATGAAATTTCATTTTAATAAAATATCAGTGCTGGCCTGGTGGAAGGTTTTAAAAGCGGCATTTACAGGTTTTGCTGCAGATAAAGGTATGAAGCTAAGCGCTTCACTGGCATATACAACTATTTTTTCTTTAGGACCAATGCTACTTTTCATCATGTCCATTGCCAGTATTTTTTTTGGGCAACAAGCTAGTGAAGGAAAAATTTTTGAACAATTGAATGGTTTCCTTGGAGCAAGTGCTGCGAAACAGATACAGGATGTTATACAAAACATTAATTTATCTGGTAAAACGCATTTTGCCCTCATTATCAGTACACTTACTTTATTAGTTGGTGCTACAAGTTTATTTGTAGAAATTCAGGATTCATTAAATATGATTTGGCGTGTAAAACCCAAACCCAAAAAGGGCTGGCTGCAATTTTTAAAGAACAGGCTGCAATCAGCATCTCTCATAATTTCATTGGGGTTTCTTTTAGTGGTTTCATTAATTGCAAATGGCCTGATAGATGCCTTCAGTCATATTCTTACCAGGTATTTTTCTGATGGAACTGTTATGGTGATGAATGGCTTTAATTTTTTACTCACAATGGGAATTATCACCGTTTTATTTGCTATCATTTTTAAAGTCTTGCCCGATGCAAAGATCGGATGGAAGCATGTGCGTGCGGGAGCTTTTTTCACGGCCATATTATTTATGATTGGCCGTTTTCTAATTGGTGTCTACATAAAAAATGCCGCAGCAGTCTCTATGTATGGCGCAGCGGGTTCACTCATTGTTATTTTAGTGTGGGTATATTACACATCTGCAATATTATATCTTGGTGCAGAATTTACAGAAGCATATGCAGAAGCGAGTGGATGTAAAATAAAACCTGCAGATTACGCAGTGCATGTAGAACAAAGAGAAATAGAAAAAAAAGTAGAAACATTGCCACCTCAACATGAAGAACTGAAAGAAAATTAGATTTTACTGAAGTACAAAACCTGGATATAATTCAGGAACGATGCAATTATTTACATATTCCATAAAAATAAATATTTGTGGAATCTGCGTCTCAACTGCTTCTTATGGAAAAGAATCCACATGCAAGCAGTTCAACTTTTACACAGCAATTTCCTCGATATTTTATTTGAAGGAAAAAATAAATCCTACGGTGCTTATGAACTTCGTGTTCATTATAAACGCAGATTATTATATGCAATGCTCAGTATTGCAGTGATCAGTGCTGGTTTTTCAAGCATGTTATTTATGCCATTCAAAACCAAACCGATTCCAGCAATATATGTTGGCCCTGAAGTACATTTATTCGATGCGACAGTTAAACGGCAAAAGAACATTAAAGTAAAACCAAAGAAACAAACCAGTGTTGCCGCCAAAAAAATAAGCAAAACCATTCCGATTATTGTCAGGGAAAAAGTAGTTGAAAAAATTATTGATTCACCAGATGAAATAATTATACCGGTTACTACAATTATTGGTGAAGGAAATAATCAAATAGGCGATAATGTATTGCCAGAAAAAACCGGTGTAGCAATAATTCCTTTACCAAAGACTGTAAAAAATATTGATTCATTATATAGTACCGTGCAAGTGCTGGCACAATTTCCCGGCGGTCAGTCGGTCTGGCAAAAATACCTGGAACGTAACCTGGACCTTGATATCCCTATTCGCAATGGCGCGCATGCAGGAAAATATACGATCAATATTTCTTTTATCGTGGATAAGGAAGGAAATATTTCTAATGTGTCTGCGTTGAATGATCCGGGCTATGGACTTGCCTCAGAAGCCATTCGAGTGATTCGAAAAAGCAAACAATGGTTACCTGCTATGCAAGATGGACAGCATGTAAAATATATGCAAGTGCAGCCAATTACTTTTGTTATCAATGATAATTAAAGAGGAGCCATTGCCGGTAGCCTCACCGGCAATATCGGAGACAAATTCCTTTAAAAAATATAATAAAGAAATTTTTGGTCAGGCGACCAAAAATGGCGAAGCAGCTTCGATCAAAAATTGTGGGAGAAACTTCGATCAAAAAGACTAGTTACATAAATAAAAATGCTATAGGATTTGTGACTTTTTCGCTGCCATTGCCGGTCGCCTGACCTGCAAAATTTGAGACAAATTCTTTAAAAAATATAGTAAAGAAATTTTTGGTCAGGCGACCAAAAATGGCGGAGCAGCTTTGATCAAAAATAGCGGAGTGACATGGATCATAAATAGCGGTCTACCCTATTAAAAGACTGGTTCCTGCTTAAAGTATGGTATAGCATTTGTAACTTTTTACCAAAAAAGTATGAAAGCAATTTGGACCGGCTCGATTGGTTTTGGTCTTGTAAATATTCCCATAAAAATTTACAGCGCCATCGAATCAAGTGATATCGATTTGGATATGCTGGATACAAAAGATTATTCAAATATTCGTTTTAAGCGTGTGAATGAACATACAGGAAAAGAAGTTGCCTGGGAAAATATTGTAAAGGGTTATAAAATGGATGATAAATATATTGTGCTGACAGATGAAGATTTTGAAAAAGCCAGTCCTGAAAAATCCAAGATTATAGAAATAAGCGAGTTCGTAAATGAAAAAGAAATTGATAGCATTTATTATGAAACGCCTTACTATACGGCGCCTGAAAAAAATGGTGCAAAAGCCTATGGTTTATTACGGGATGCTTTAAAAAAATCTGGCAAAGCCGGGCTTGGTAGTTTTGTGCTGCGCAGCAAAGAAAGTCTATGCCTCATTAAAGCTATGGACGAAGTAATTGTGTTAGTCAAAATCCGGTTTGCAAAGGAGATCAGGGATAAAAGTGAATTAAATATATCTGTGACAAAAAGTAAACCTGCAGAATTGAAGATGGCCGAACAATTAATCAATCAGCTTACGCATAAATTTGATATTGAAAAATATAAGGATACTTATTCAGATGAATTGATGAAACTCATCAAGGCAAAAGCAAAAGGTAAAAAACTTACGGCACCAAAAATGAAAGTGGTTCATTCAACAGCGAAAGATTTAATGTCGCAATTGAAAGCAAGCCTGGAAAACAAAACCACCCGAAAAGCTTCCTGATATGGCGTTAACGAAATATAATAGAAAAAGAAATTTTAATGCAACATCTGAACCGGAAGGAAAAGCAGATACTGCATCCGGTTTTCGTTTTGTAGTACAACGCCATCATGCATCGCATTTGCATTATGATTTTCGTTTAGAATTGGGTGGTGTTTTAAAAAGTTGGGCAGTACCTAAAGGCCCTTCTCTTGATCCTAAAGATAAACGGTTGGCCATGATGGTGGAAGATCATCCTGTAAGTTATATTGATTTTGAAGGCGATATTCCGGAAGGAAATTATGGAGCAGGACATGTGACCGTGTGGGATAAAGGAAAATTTTTTCCTGTTGATAAAGATCATAAAATATTGACGGAAAAGCAAGCCCTGTCAGCATTGCACAAAGGTGAATTAAAGTTTTCCCTAAAAGGAAAAAAATTGAAAGGAGAGTTTGTATTGATACATTTAAAAAGTGATACAAACAATCAAAACAGTTGGCTTTTAATAAAACATAAAGATGAATTTTCAAAAACTCCATACAATTCTGAAGACCTCGTTTCTTCATCTGTAAAAAAAGCCGGCGAAAAAAAAAAGAAAGAAAGTATAACACCTAAAAAAACCACAAGCCTCCGTTCGCCTTCCGCAAAAAAATATACAAAGTTTTATAAACCCATGCTGGCAACACTAGTAGATAAAGCATTTGATGATGCGGAATGGATCTATGAGATTAAATGGGATGGTTATCGCGCAATTGCAGACTGGCAGGATGATACACTTAAATTATATTCACGCAATGGTTTATCATTTTCAGATAAATTTCCACAAATCGCAGAAGCACTTACAACATTTAAACATGATGCTGTATTGGATGGAGAAATTGTTTTAATGGATGAAGAGAACAGGCCTAGTTTTCAAAAGTTGCAACATTATGAAGAGAATAAAGAACTTCCATTATTATATTATGTATTCGATCTTTTATTTTTAGATAAAAAAGATATTCGCCATTTACCATTACTCGAAAGAAAAGAATTATTAAAAAAATTACTGGAAAAAAATAATAATGGACTAATCCGTTATTGTGATCATATAGATGAAAAAGGAATTGCATTTTTTTCTACAGCAAAACAAGCAAACCTTGAAGGCATCATTGCAAAAAAAGCGGATAGTATTTATTCGTGCAATACGCGGAGCAAAGAATGGTTGAAAATAAAAAATATCAATTCCCGGGAAGGAATTATTGTTGGTTATACAAAACCCCGCAATAGCCGTAAATACTTTGGTGCATTGGTTTTGGCGCAATATGAAAACAATGAATTAATTTACATGGGCCACACAGGTACCGGCTTTGACGAAAAAACATTAAAAGAATTATGGGGAAAAATGCAACCGCTTATTACTGGCAAATCTCCATTTAAAGAAAAAGTAAAAGTCAATATGCCCGTCACATGGCTCAAACCAAAACTGGTATGTGAACTCAACTATACAGAGATGACAGAAGATGGTTTAATGCGCCACCCGGTCTTCCGGGGTTTACGTATTGATAAAAAGAAGAATGAAGTAAATATAACAACGGAAACTCCTGCTCATATAAAAAATGGCAAACAAATGATAGTGAAAATAAAGAAAACGAGTAATAAAGATTCTGCTGAAGAACAAAGTCCTGAAGATAAAAAAGTGAAAGTAAATAATCATACACTTTCATTGACAAATTTGAATAAAATTTATTGGCCAAAGGAAAAATATACGAAAGGTGATTTGATTAACTATTATGAAAAAATTTCACCCTATATTTTACCTTATCTCAAAGGCAGGCCTTTGTCATTAAAAAGAAACCCAAATGGAATTTTGGATGATGGATTTTTTCAAAAAGATTTTGGCGCGCAGGCGCCACATTGGATACCAAAAGCAGAAGTGGAATCTGGCCCGGATAAAAAAATCATTGAATACATTATGTGTGAAAATAAAGCTGCATTAATGTACATAGCGAATCTTGGTTGCATTGAAATTAATCCCTGGAATTCATTATACAAAAAAATGGATTTTCCAACATACATGATCATTGATATTGATCCTTCCGATAAAAATTCTTTTGAGCAAGTGATCGAAACAGCACTTGCCGCGAAAGATGTGTTGGATGAGGCAGGTGCAGATTGTTATTGTAAAACTTCTGGCGCTACGGGCTTGCATGTGTATGTGCCCATGGGCGGAAAATATGATTATGAACAGGTGAAAAATTTTGGTCATTTAGTCGCGCATTTAATTTCGTTACGCGTTCCAAAATTTACCAGTCTCGAGCGGTCTTTATCGAAACGTGGAAATAAAATTTATGTGGATTTTTTACAAAACCGCCGTGGCCAAACATTGGCATCGGCATATAGTGTACGGCCTCGTCCGGGTGCAACTGTATCAACACCACTTGAATGGAAGGAAGTGAAAAAAGGGTTACGACCTTCACAGTTTACCATCGAAAATATATTTGACAGGTTGGAAAAGAAGGGCGATTTATTTACACCAGTCTTAAAGAAAGGGATTGATTTAAAAAAATGCCTGGAAAAATTGGAAGCAGAATAATTTTTTTTCAAATTTATTTTTTCAAAATTTTCATCAGCACTTGTTCTTCTGCGGTGAGGCCGGATTGATCATCATCTTTTTCTATTTTATCAAGTTCCTTTAAATACTTCACCAATTTTTCTTCTTCATATAATTGTATCAGTCCTGGATGCACATAATATTTTTTACAAACAGTGCGCGTGTTACCCAATTTTTGACTTACTATATCCAACACTTCAACAATATTTTTTTTCTTTTCTGTCTCCGTTACTGCTTCATCCAAAGAACGAAATGCATGCAGCGCATGTAATGTACCAGCCCAGGTTCTGAAATCCTTTGCAGTAAACGCCTGGCCAGTTTTATCTTTTATATATAAATTGACAGCCCCGGAATCAATGGATTTTCTATTGCCTTCTTCATCATAATATTGAAACAATTCTCTTCCCGGAATGTCCCTGCAATCCTTTACTATTTTCGCAATTTTTTTATTGTGCAGGCTTATAGAATGGTAAACACCTTTTTTTCCCTTGAATGAAAAAGTGACTGAACCTTTTTCAATTTTTGCATGACGATCTTTAAGTGTTGTCAGTCCATAAGATCCGTTTGACTTTTCATATTCACTATTGCCGATACGGATATATGTTCTTTCCATGAGGCTCAAAATTGTAGCAAGTACTTTTTCTTTATTTAATGTAGTGTTGGAAATATCTTTTTCCATAGCAAGCCGCAACGTGGGTAATGCCGTTCCAAATTCATATAAGCGGTGATATTTCGTTTCATTGCGCAACCTATGCCAGAGGCTGTGATACCTGTACTGCTTACGTTTCCGGAGATCCATGCCCGTTGCCTGGAGATGACCATTTTCAGCAGGACAGATCCATACATTTTCCCAGGAAGGTGGAATGGCTAATTTTTGAATACGCCCCAAATCATCTTTATCCTGTATCTCTTTTTCTTCAAAAACATATATGTACTTTGCTCTTTTTTTTACCCGGTTGATTCCGGGCTCTGTATCGTGCATATATACAAGGTTGATTATTTTGGCAGCTTTTTCATAATCCTTGTCGATCTTTAAAAGTTGCTTATGGGTTATGTGTGGAATGAGTTCACTCATTGAATAAAAAATTGAAATGTGAATCAAAAAAAGATACTCTGAATATGGAGCATCTTTCTATTCTTGCCTGGACCATCAATATTTTTTTGTTACTTTTTTTCACTTTCAATTTTCCCTCTTCAATCCATCCATGCGCTTACCTGGGAAATTTTAAATAAAAACTTTTCAATTAAAATATTATTGATAAAAAAGTAAAACAAATTCTTTGCCATTAAATTACTGCAACAATAGGGTTAGTGTGTGTAATAACAATTTTTAAAAAGGATAATTATACACCTGACTTATTGGCAAATGTGGTAAGCTATGCCAGGAGATATTTCATTTTTTTTATTTCCCGGCTTTTTTAAAGGAGATTATAAACAAAGTACCTCTTTGCGGAGAAGATTTCACATCAATAAATCCTTTATGCGACTGAATGATATTCAATGTGGAAGCAAGTCCCAGGCCCATACCATTTCGCTTAGTAGTGAAATAAGGTTCAAATAATTTATTCATACATTCTTCCGAAATTCCACTTCCGTTATCCTGAAAATGAATAATGTATTTGCCATCTTCTGAAAATAATTTTATACGGAGAACGCCCTTATTTTCCGGCATCGCTTCGACTGCATTAATTATAATATTCAAAAAAGCTATTTGTAACTTTTCGGCATCTCCATATAACCATGCATCTTCCTGCACATAATTTTTTTCAAGTTGAATATTTTTCAATGTGATACGGTCGAGTGCATTGGCGATGGTTGATTCCAACACGGATTGTAAAATTATTTTCTCCTGCAAAATATCAGTCTGCTTGGAAGAATTAAGCAATTCTGATATCAAACTATTAATGCGATTGCTGTTTCGTTTAATAATGTCTATAAATGAATTGGAATCTTCATCAACTATTTCTGTAGCAAGCTGTTCTACGGAAAGATTTATATTATTTAAAGGATTACGCACCTCGTGTGCGAGTGTACGAATGAGGCGTTCTGCAGCTCTTGATTTTTCTGCTTGTAAAGTTGCTTTTTCTGCATTTTTTAAAGTAGTAATATCATGCAGGATGCCTTGTATGTATGTTTCTTCCCGGTCATTTTTTTCCACGGTCATTGACAAGATGCAGTTTATTTTTTCCTTATCTTTTGTACAAAGTATGGTTTCCATGTCAGTTACTTCCTGCTTTGTTTCCATTAATTGGCGAATCTTTGTTTTATCAGATTCATCAATGACCAGGTCGTATAAAGTAAGTTGTAAAAGTTCTTTTTTTGAATAGCCAAAAATAGTACTGGTCGCCTCGTTCACATCTTTAAAATGCACTTCATTGTTGGCAATAAAAACACTGTCTTTGGAGCGCTCAAAAATATTTCTGAATTTTTGTTCATTGACTTTTAATGCTTTTATAAATTCATACCGGCCGAGCGCATAGCGAATACAGCGTTCCAATTTCTCTGGTGTCATTTCAGATTTAACCAAATAATCTACAGCACCCGCTTCCATAGCCATGATATCTATTTCTTGTGTCCCTACTCCTGTAAGCAATACCATGGGTTCTTCACAGCCATTTCCCATGGCTTCACTAATAAGGTCAAGGCCGGTTTTTTCACCCAGGCGAAAATCCACGAAATAAACATCATGTGTGGCTTTACATATTTCTTCCAGTGCATGTTTGTAATTGGAACTCCAGGAAAGTGTGCATTTAAAACCATTTGCCATGTTATTGATCTGGCTGCATGTCAAAATATAATCATCTTCGTCATCATCAATAACGAGAATATTTACATTTTTTTTAAGTGGCACTTTGCTTAATGTATTAAATGTATTCACTTGTTTTTTCTGATATAATTATTACTGTCTGAATCTTCCTGTACATTTTCTGTGGCATCAAAAGCGCCTGCAGATCCATCTGATTGAATTTCTTCTGTACCCATATTTTTCTTAGCGCCATACACATTATTTTCCGGGTTTTCTGTTGACTTCTTTAATTCCAAACCAGCATCTTTCTCCTCATTTTTATTTCCTGGTTTTATGATCTCTTTTGTTGCAGGTAAATTAGGAAAGCCCGGAAAATCCTGGTTTATATTTTCATCATTCGATTTAGCCACTTCCTTTTCGTCACTCATCGGTTTATTATCATTTTTCTCCATCATCAACTTTTTTGTAGAATTATAAGTACACAGGTTACTAAATTTCCCCAATGTACACATAAAAAAGGGCATACTTACATTTTATGTATACCCTTTTTTAATCATAGAAACTTAGAATCTATTTCATCATGTCTTTTATTGACTTAGCCTTATCCAGGTGTTGCTGAAGAGTAGGTAAAGTTCCCATAGCGAAATTTTTCAAATCACTATCCTTACCATTGTCACCTTCTTTTTTAAATAAACTAATTGCATCATTATGATCATCTATCATCATATTTATATATGCTTTATCAAAATCGTTCCCTGTTTTCTTTGCCAGGTCGTTCACTGCATTCTGTGATTTATCGCTCAAAGCTGGTGGCAATGCAATATTCTTACTTGCCGCGAAACCTTTTAATTTATCATTTGCTGCAGTATGATCTTTAATGATCATTGCTGCATAGTCTTTCACTTTTTGACTGGAAGCATTTTTATCTGCAAGCTGGCTGGCTGCAATTTCAGTCATACCACCATTCGCAGCTTCTACAGCATAGTCTGCATCGTCTTTATCCACCATCATTGTGTTCACTGTAGTATTGTCATTGGATACTTTTGCCATACTATCATTTACGTCCTTTGTACTGTCAACGGTATCTTCACTGGATGTACCAGTATTACAGGATTGTATTGTATAAATTCCTAACAACATACTGAAAGCCAAAATCATCTTTTTCATAATTAATCGATTTAAATTTAAAATTTTTTATTTGTTTAATTGCGTTTATAAAAACAAAGAATACGCCAATTATAAATAATGATTTCTAAGCTTATTCGAATTTGATATAAATGAAATTATATGATCTAATATATTTTGTGTATGCGATTTTTTCCCCAGTTGTAGATTTGAATACCCGATTTTATAACTAAAAATATATAAATTAAAATCTTATACCTCTAAAAAACATTTGGCAGGAAATTTTCTTTGTTGTGAATCGTAAGCACATTTATTTATTCATTAAAACTTATTTATTTATGAGAAGTATCTTGTATATCGTCGCTGTAGTCCTTGTGATTGGTTGGCTATTAGGGTTTTTTGTATATGGCGCCACAGGCCTAATACATATTTTAATAGTATTGGCTATTATATCACTTATAATTGGACTTATACAAAAATCCTGAAAATAATTATGGATTTTTATAAACTGCCTTTTGGCAGTTTTTTTTTGCTATAGCCAAACCTTTGTTCAAATTTTAGCGAATATATATGTCAATAAAATTTACTTTTTGGTATAAGAATTGAAAATATCTAATTAAACAACTTGTTATGGAAAAAAATCAACATAATGACCTGGCTTTCCTAAAAGAAAAAATTCATAAAATCGGCAGCGCATTATTTTTCCCGGAAAATGGAAACCTATTTCGCTATCCGGTTTCTATCATCAATATTGCGCGTACAGATGCCACGGGCAATTTGTGGTTCTATGTTTATCAGCCCTGGGCAAGTGAAGATGCTTTGCAAAATGATTTCCCTGTAACAATGGACTTTTTCAAAAAAGGAAGTGACTTTTCAATCAAAGTGCAGGGCACTGCAAAAATTTACCAGGAACAGGATGAAATAGTGGATATACCAAAATGGATGTCTGCAATTAAATCAAAAGATTTTTTATTAATGCGTGTAAAAATGAGCTCCGCAGAATATTTCGATTTCAATGAAGTAACATCTCTGAGCATTTTTGAAAAAATAAAAATTTCCTGGTACAACTGGCTATATTCATTGAAGCCTCATTATAAATTATTTCAATTCAACACCAACAATCCAATAAAAGAAGAATTTAATTTTATTTGACGGTTTGTTTAAAACCATCCAACAAAGTTTTCCATATAAGATTAAAAAAAGATTTATGCGTATCACGCACTGAAGAAGCCGTCACCGTGCGCACATCGCCATCATTTCCCGGGTTTGATTTTTTAATAACAAATGTATTAGCTATAAAAGATAAAAGACCTTTCTTTTCCTGCACGCCGTTATCATTTCCTTTTTTAAGAATTTGAATATGCAGGTCATCATATAAAAATTTGAATTGACCGGAACAACTTTTATCATTTCCATTAAAATCAAAAGAGAGGCTTTTTATTGTTCCATCATCAATTTTAAATAATCCCAAAGGCTCTGTTACCGGATCTAACTTCTTTGCATCCATTGCACCCATATCACCGCTTATAGAAAAAACCCCCGAGTTTGTTTTATTCAAATCAAATAAAAACTGTGCATTTATTTTTCCGGCATCCATCAAATCACAACTTGCTTTTATTTTCATAATTGGACTGGCAGCAGTTGTAGGATTATTATTAATATTGGAAATAAAGCCATTAATATTATTAAAATATATTTTTCCCTGCAATTTTGAATCAGGATTATTTTCTTCATAAGTCAAATCAAGATCGCTGATAATGATTGAATCAAGTGAAAATGGTAAGCCTAATTTCGTAAGCATTTGCTGCGGATAATTACCCACTTTTGAGTTGGGAAATGGAGGTAGATTCCTGTCAGCATAAATTTCCAGTTTGCCATTTTGTAGTACCATATTTTTTGCAGAAAAACCATCATTAGACACAAAGGCCCACCAATCTACATCATGCAAAGAGATATGCTCAAAGCTAGCACTGTAGCGCTCTTTAAGATAGGGCATTTTAGAAACAAATGCATCTTTACCAACCCTCGGCGTAAAAGCGATCGTATCAATATTCACGGTTCTGTTTGCAGCATTAATATAAATAGAATCCATACTGATCATATACAAACTGTCGGCCGTTGGCAGTTTGAATTTTCCTAAAGTAATGGCCGCATTTTTGGCATACATAAAACGCGTAGAATCATATTGCGTAAGTGAATCAATCAATAAATTTTCAAATTGCATATTTACTTTATCAAACCGCGTTGCGCTTTCTTTATCATCACTTATATAATTGTGATGAACCACTTCCATATTTTTAATTGCAAGCTTCTCCAGGGAAAAACTATTTAATAAAGTAGAAATACGCTGGTAAACCGTTTGTACACTGGCCGTATCTTTTTTAGTTTTTAAAGAATCATTTTTTTCATGATAAATATCTAATGTAGGATTATTGAGATAAATAATTTTTAAATCAATTTTTTTATTGGAAAGAAAATCAGAGATATCCAATCCATCTATAGCCAGTGTAGTTAATGAAAAATTGAAAATATCCTCCGGCTTCATATGCATGGAATCCAGGTGCAAAAGCCGCGATGAATCTGGAAATACATGCACATTTTTCAAAATTACCGTACCACCATACACATCGGATTTTAATGAATCATAGGTAAGCTGATATAATCCATCAGAACCATTTGAAACTATTTCCTGCAACTTATCTTTTATAAGTGGATTAAAATCCTTGAGGTTCCTGGCTTTAAAATAAAACAAACCTGCAACTATAATGATTGCCAGGCCAGCAAAAAAAATGATCCACTTTTTATTTGATTTCAACTTTTTTGATATTTCCATATGTCTAATAATTCCCCGGATTTATGAAGCCGGGTAACTTTTTTTTGAATGTTCAAACCTAAACTATTTATGAAAGATGTACGTAAATTCTTATATACGTATATTATGCTGGCATTATTTATGCCGCATATTTAAATTAATAAAAAACAAAGACCATGGACAACAAAGCAACACATATCGATGAGATAAATTCGCCTGATGAAACTACATCAGGATCATCGCATACTGTTATTTTACAAAAATTGGAAGAAATTAATAATCGTTTAATGAAAATTGAAGCGCAAATTTTAGTGCCACTCATAAATAACGATGCAGACAAAATAGAAGCTGTCAGATCTTAATTTGCTTTCATGATAAAAGAAGAAGCCGTGAAAATTTTCCGGTAGTATAAAGCATATTGTGTAAACAGGGTTAGGTTCTTTACACCCCCTTCGCCTAAGTGGAGCGTAGCGGAACGGAGGCGAAGGGGGTGTAAATTTTTTTTCATTACCTTTTCAATTACACATTATGCAAACAAAAAAAACAAAAGAGGATTTATTTCCCAAAGGGTTCTTTAAACAATTTAAGAACAAAGAAGATTTTCAAGGCTATTTCAATTCCATTTTTAAGCAAGGTATCGAAGAGATGCTTCAGGGAGAATTGGACGAACATTTGGGTTATTCCAAACACTCAAAAGAAGGCTATAATTCAGGTAATAGCCGCAACGGATCGTTTCAAAAAACGATCAATACAGAGAATGTTGGTGAGGTGTTGCTGAACATCCCCCGGGATAGGAATGCCGAATTTACTCCCCAGATTATTCCTAAAGGAGAAACAATAAGTTCGAAGATTGAAGATGCAATTATTGGCATGTATAGTCGGGGAATGACTACCTCCGATGTGTGCAACCAGGTAGAAGATATGTATGGTCTCACCATTAGTGCCACCACGATATCAAATATCTCTGAACGCATTTTAGAATCGGCTAAAGAATGGCAACAAAGAGCTTTGGAGCCCGTCTATTTTAGCGTGTGGATGGATGGCATTATTTTAAAGATAAGAGAAGATGGCAAAGTCATCAATAAGTGCGTCTATATTGTTATAGGCCTTCGGCCTGACGGGCTTAAGGAGGTATTAGGGATTTGGATTGAACGCACAGAATCAGCCGCTTTCTGGATGACGGTACTCACTGATTTAAAGGCCAGGGGTGTTGAAGATATTCTTATCGCCTGTACAGATAATCTAAAAGGATTTACGCAGGCCATTAAGGGCGTTTTCCCAGAAGCGGTTACACAGTTATGCATCGTTCATCAAATACGCAACAGTTGCAAATTTGTGGTATGGAAAGACAGGAAAGAGTTTTGTAAAGATCTAAAGAAAATATACACCGCAGTTAACAAACAGGTTGCCCTTGACGAATTACAGCTCTTTAAGAAAAAATGGGGAAACAAGTATAAATATGCTATAACTTCCTGGGAAGAAAACTGGGATAATCTTACTAATTATTTTGATTATCCGTTAGAGCTTAGGAAAATAATTTATACCACAAATACCATTGAAAATCTGAACCGGGGCATTAGAAAATACACTAAAACAAAAACCCAGTTTGTCAATGAAAATGCAGCCATTAAATCAGTTTTCTTATCCATACAAAACATTGAAAAAAACTGGACAGGCAGCATTCACAGTTGGGGAATTATTCTTCATCAATTTTTAACTATCTTTCAAAATAGATGCAGGATATAATATAGTGTTTACACAATCTGCTTTATAGTCTC
>JBBRSI010000046.1:0-15128 GCA_038245585.1 Chitinophagales bacterium | reverse complement strand
ATACAATGAAAAATTTAAAATGGCTGGGTGCCTTTCTGATCACTGGTTTCCTGGCTTGTAATTCTGGTGAAAATACTTCTACAACAACTGATACGATGACTGCTGTCACGGACACATCGCATGCCATGACAATGGATACAACGGCAGCAATGAAACCCTTGCCATCGGTGCCGGATGGCGCGAAAGTGGTTTTTAAAAACCTGAAAGATGGGCAAACTGTTTCCTCTCCGATTAAAATTGAAATGGGTGTGAGTGGTATTGCTATTCAACCAGCAGGAGAAATTAATCAAGGTTTTGGCCATCATCATTTGTTGATTGATGCGGGTGATTCTTTCCCTGAAGGACAAGTTGTACCAACAGATGCACAACATATGCATTTTGGTAAAGGCCAAACAGAAACAGAAATTACTTTGCCTCCGGGAAAACATGTGCTCACATTACAATTTGCGGATGGAGCGCACCGTTCTTATGGAAGTAAACTTGCCACATCAATAACGATCATAGTAAAATAGTTTTTATTTTCATTTTTTAGAGTTTAACCCGGCTTTTCCAGGCCGGGTTTAATTTTTTGTGCCACAAAAAATTGCAGGATAAATTTTTCTTTTATCTTCGTCGCCCCAACGTTCTTTAACATGATCAACAGAAGAAATATCCGCGTAAAAGTAATGCAGGTTTTATATGCACCCGGTGTGGCCGGCGCTGAAAAATCAGCTGACTTGCTCCGGAAAAAATTCGAGGAATCCCACCAATTATTTTTATATCTTTTATATGTTCTCACCGAGATCATGCGCTACGCGGAAAAAGATGCGTCTGTGCGTGCGGTTAAAAATTTACCAACCAAAGAAGATCTGGAAGTAAATATTAAAATTGCCGGCAATGACCTGCTCTGGAAAATTTTAGAATCTCCTTCATTTAAAACAGGCACTGAAAAATTTGATCTCTATTATCCTGCTACTTCAGCAATGGTAAAAAAAGTATACCGTGAATTAGCCGAATCACCCATTTATATAGATTATATAAAAGAAGCTTCGCGAAATAAACCCGGCGAAAGAGATATTATAAAATACATATTCACAGATTTGATGTTGCCCAATGATGACGTGGTTTCAGTAGCGGAAGAATATTTTACAAACTGGGAGGATGATGCAGATATGATGTATAAACTCATTTTAAATTGTCTTCAAAAAACTGGTAACTTTTCATATGAAGCGTTTATTACATCTGAGAAATTGGAGTTTGGAGAATCGTTGTTACTAACTGTTTTGGAGAAAAATATTTTCCTGAAAGACATGATCACGCCCAAATTAAAAAACTGGGATGTGGAGCGCATTGCTGCACTGGATATGATTCTAATGCAAATGGGTGTGGCGGAATTTTTATTTTTTGAGAGCATTCCCACAAAGGTTACCATCAATGAATATATTGATATTGCCAAAGAATACAGCACGCCACAGAGCGGTCATTTTATCAATGGAATTTTAGATAATATACACAAAGAATTAATCGCGGCTGATAAAATTCACAAAGTGGATTTTAAAGTAAAATCAATGCGTTGATTTTTATTGAGGTTCAAAATGAACCACTTTATTCTGAATGGGTTTTACAGTTCTCAGGTATAAATAAATGGCGCGTAAATCAGTGCTGTCCATACCCGCATACATCGTCCAGGGCATCACTGTATTGACCTCTTTCGCTGTCACTTTACGAATGTTTTGAGGGTCAGCATATTCTTTAAATCTATCGAGAAAATTATTCATACTCCAGGCGCCAATGCCTGTATTCATGTCCGGCGTTAAGTTGGCAGTACGAACAATGCCATTGGGCATTTTAAATTCCCGTCCACCACTGAACGACAATTCAGTTTTTATTTTTCCTTTATCAGCAGGTGTATGACATTCCACGCAGCTTGCAGCATTGACAAGATATCCGCCGTAAGCAACAGAATCAGAAACGGGGGGCTTTTTTGTCAAGCTTGCTTTTTTGGGAATAGTATTTACAATAAAATTCATGGGAAAATCTATTGTCCGTGCAGGAATTTTATTTTCAATTGGTGCCAGGCTCCTGATATAGGCAATGATATCATAAATATCTTCCCTGTCCATTTTTCCATAATGGGAATAGGGCATTACGGGGAAAAGCGCTACGTCATTTTTATTGACTCCTGTGGTGATTGTTCTGAATATTTCCCCGTTTGTCCAATCTTTCAATCCGGCAGGTGTTATATCTTTTGAATAAAAATCTCCAGGGAATCCGGCTTCATGTCCAAAATGTTCTCCCCCTTTACCTAAAGTGCCGGGTTCCAGTGGGCCTGAAAAAAATGTCCAATCTCGGGTTGAGTGGCAATCCATACAAACTGTAACATGATTGGCGAGATAAGCCCCATGCTGAATATGATCAGCAGAAGTATATATTTCCACGTCTTCCGGAGCGCCCACATTGGGCATGGCAAATTTGATATAAGTTAATCCACTGGCAATAATTATAATTGCTAAAACGAGGATGGTTAACAGGATTTTCTTCATGGCAATTTAGTTTGAAAAATAAAAGTAGGAAAAAAAGTAAATAGCAGGAAATAATTTGGCCCTGGGTTTTACAAAATGGAACTAATAAACAAGATCCGGAATTTACAGGGTAAAATTATAAAAGAAGATTTTATATTGATTTTTACTCCAATTTTTATCCTACTTAATGCGTATGCCGCCTGTTTAAAATACCACCGGCTGCTTCTTTGATTGTATTGGCAAACACAAATGCGCGCGGATCTACATCATAGACGAGGTTTTTTAATTTGCGCAATTCCATGCGCGTGATCACGGTGAAGATGATATCCACCTCTGTACTCACTTCAAATTTCCCGGGCAAAAATCCCCGCTCACCTTTATACACGGTGATGCCACGGCCAAGATTATTCACCAATTCATATTTGATAGCTTCACTTTTTCCGGAAATAATAGTTACACCGGTATAAGCCTGGATACCTTCTACCACATAATCAATCGTGCGTGTTGCCGCAAAATAAGTGAGTATGGAATATAAAGAAGTTTGAATACCAAATTCAAATGCTGCAACCGTGAAGATCAAAATATTCAAACCTAAAATAATTTCGGTGATGGTGAATGACGTGCGCTTTAATGTGTAAAGTGCGAGTACTTCAATGCCGTCTAATGCGGCACCGGCACGCATTACAAGACCAATTCCCATTCCTAAAAATATACCACCAAAAACAGCGACCAATAATTTATCGTTCGTTAGTGGAAAGTCCGGCAATAAATACAGGCATGCACCAAATAAAACAACACTGATAAAAATACGAATGGCAAATTTTTTCCCCAACGTAAAATAACTAAGAAAGATCAACGGGATATTTAATACAATTACGAGGCCGGATAAATTAAAATGATACAATTCATGCAACAATAGTGAAAGGCCGGTGATGCCGCCATCAAAAAATTTATTGGGTACTAAAAAACATCTTAATGCGAAGCCGGCAATAAATACACCGGCTATATTTAAGATCGTATCCTGGATAATTTCGCCGCTGCTGGTTTTTTGATTTTTGGGTAATGTGGAGGCCAATTCGGATTTTAATTTTTTAAGTGTTTCCTGTTTTTTAGGTTCTAATTCTGCAATCGCAGATTTTGTAAAATAAGTATGTGCGGATAAAAATTCAATTTGCTTCATGATCCATTCGGCGTGCGTTTTTATAATCTCATTTCTCTTAAATTCAAGAAATAATTTATTTGAATATTCCTCGTAATCATCTGTACCCATATAAAACAGGTCAGCGTCGCAAAGTATTTTACTCAAAGGATTACCCGGTGATTGCGGGAGTTGCGTGGCCATGATCATGTTGCATATCCGGTCAGTTTGTTGAGGTGTATATTCAAATTCAGGCAGGTATTTTTTTGCAACCTGGCAGGAAATTTTTTCGTGGTTATGATGATTTTGCAAAAAGCCTGCATCATGAAAAAGCGCCGCAGTCAATAATAATGTGCGGTCTTCACCAGTTACATTTTCCAGGTCCGCAAGATATGTTGCAGCGTTAATAACATTTTTTGTATGCTCCGGATTATGGTAGGTGGTATAGGATGGCAAACCTTTTTCCAGTTTGCTCATGAGAAAATTATATGCTTTTTCAAATTGCATTCAATGAATTTATACAATTTCCATTTAGTTCATTACTTCATAAAGCATCACATCAGCAGATTTATTTTTTAGGGACGCTGTGCCAATTTTCCGGCAACTAAAAGATTGCTTGATCTTATCATAACAGGTTTCAGTAATGATCACCTGGTTTTTATCTGCCACTGCCTGCAGGCGTTGTGCAGTGTTTACAGTATCTCCAATCACTGTAAAATCCAGGCGTTTCAAAGTAGCTGAGCCAATATTCCCGGATATCATTTCCCCACTATTAATTCCAATAGAAACTTTTGGACAAAAGCCAATTTCTTCCGGCAATGCTTCTATTGCTTTTTTAATAGCAAGTGAAGCATCAATGGCGCGGTCTATATGATAGGTGCCTTTAAAAACTGCCATAATACAATCACCGATAAATTTATCTATTGTACCATTTTGTGCAATGATCTCTTTAACCATTACATCAAAATAACGATTGAGCATTTTTACCACTGTATCGGGAGTTTCCTTTTCACTGATTGAAGTAAAACTACAGATGTCTATGAAAGCAACAGTTGCCGTAATAGTTTCATTCGCGGTCAGAGACGTTTCATATTCGCGCGAGCCCATAAATGTAAGTACATTTTCATCTACATACATTTTGAGAATATTATTTTCTTTAATTGCCTGTAAAGTTTGTTTGAGTTGTTGTACATGATGAATTGTTTTTTCCATGGTTGTTTCCAGGTCATCAAAATTCACCGGTTTAGTCACAAAATCAAAAGCACCGCGGTTCATGGCAGTTCGAATATTATCCATATCGCCATAAGCAGAAACCATTACAGCTTTTATGAGCGGGCTCGTTTCAGATAATTTAGAAAGTAAAGTAAGTCCATCCATTTCAGGCATATTGATATCGCTGAGTACGATATCAATATCAGGGTTTTGTTTTATTTTATCCAGCGCCTCATTACCATTTGCTGCAAAAATAAATTCATAAATATGTTCCCTGATCTTTTGACGAAACTTTTGCCTGATAAGTGTTTCCAGGTCGGCTTCATCATCAGCAACTAAAATTTTGGTCATATCGTTTTAGTTTTCAACTTTTCTTTTAAGGTTGTAAAATCTACGGGTTTGGTTAAAAAATCATCAGCACCCAGCTTCATAGCTTCATTATAGTTTTCCTTGTCGCCATAAGCAGTGATCATCATTACAATGGGTGGTGGCTTCTCAAACTTTTCTTTGATATGTTTCAATAACTCCAGCCCACTCATTCCCGGCATATTGATATCAGAGAGAATCAGTACCGCTTCGTGTTCATTCGCATTCATAAATTCGAGTGCTTCTTCGCCGGAAAAAGCAAAGGCAAATTGAATTTCACCATTTTTTATTTCTTTTCGAAACCGTTGTTCGAAAAGCGTTTTTACATCATGTTCATCATCCACCACTAGAATTTTCATGTTGTAGGTTTAAGCCGGTAAGTTAATGATAAATGTGGTTCCTAACCCTTCTTTTGTTTGCAAATTTATTTCACCGCCATGCGCTTTAATAATATCATAACTTAAACTCAATCCAAGGCCTGTTCCCTGCCCTGCCGGTTTGGTTGTAAAAAATGGCTGGAAGATCTTATTTTTCACTGCATCCGGAATACCATTGCCGTTATCTTCCACGCGAATTTCAATTTTATTTCCCAGTTTTTTTGTTGAAATTTTTACAGTCGGCAAATAATTTTTATCCGTAGTTTTGTTCTTATCATTTAGGGCACTTCCAAGCCGCTCAGTGCAAGCATAAAATGCATTGGTAAGGAGGTTTAAAATAACCCGGCCAATCTCCTGGGGAATAATTTTTATTTTACCAATCGAGTCATCAAATGAAGTTTCCAATGCTGCATTGAATGATTTGTCTTTTGCACGCAAGCCATGATAACTAAGTCTGAAATATTCATCACAGAGTGCATTGATATCGGTCAGTTCTTTCACGCCGGTATTTTTGCGTGAATGTTGCAGCATGCTTTTTACAATCGCTTCTGCTCTTTTACCATGCTGATTTATTTTGGCTTCATTTTCTTTGATATCATTTAATATACTTTCTTCGAAATGCGTATCTCTTTCCCCAATGGGTTTCCGCAATTCGGTTTTCAATTCTTCCGCAAGATCCCGGTTGACGTCGGAAAAATTATTTACAAAGTTGAGCGGGTTTTGAATTTCATGCGCGATGCCGGCAGTGAGTTCACCCAATGAAGCCATTTTTTCACTTTGGATTAGTTGTGCCTGCGCATCCTTCAAATCTGTTAATGTATTTTCAAGCGTAACTTTTTGTGCATCGATCTTTTGTTTTTGTTCCCGCAATAAGTTGTAATCATGTTGTTTGTGCCTGTAGGAAAAAACAAAGAAAATAATAAATCCAAAAAGTAAAAGAATAATGAGCAGGCCTGCCCATACAAACACGTTCACATCTGATGAGGTTAAATTATTCATGTACTGGCTTTGATTTTCTTTTATGCACCACATTTAAAATTATAGCCAGTGTATAAACGAGGTAAAGTAAAGCACTTAGCAATAAATTGATATCGTAAATATCCATCGGCGGATCTTTAAATTGATAAACTTTAAAACTATGAAAACCCGTTATTAAAATATTAAAGGTATAATAAATTAAAACCATACTATTAAACCAAAATACACCTTCCAGTAAAATGTTATCGCTTTGGTGTAACGTGCGGATATTGACAAAGAGCATGAGCGACAGAAAAACCAGCAGGATATTTTCAATAAACATGATATTGGTATTGTCCTTATCCAGAGGTTGATTATATTTAGTGTTTAAGAATTCTAAGATTACGAGTACAACAACACTTACAATTAAATAGACATTCCATTTTTTATTTTTAAAAAATCGACTGAAAATATTTGCGTAAAAGAAATATTCTATGGGGGTAAAAACATGGTATTCGATACTGTTATTGTTGAATTTTTCGGCCAGGAATATGGCATTACATTCACTTACCAAAGTAATGATCACAAGCAATGCAAGCCAGCGGAATGGTGGATCCGCTTTATAAAATAATAATAAACACATGCATGCGGCAAAGATCAAAGAACTATAATAAATACTATGAGGATTAATATCTGAAAACATTTAAGTTTTTTAATTTTAGGGGATAGGAGGAGGTGGTGGAGGTGGGCAACCCGGGCCCGGACATGGATCTGCTTTATCATAGATGGAAGATTTCGTCTTATCTGCCCTGTCAGGCTTTGTTTGTGGGATTAGCAATTGTTCGTTTTTAATACCCACTGCTATAATGTGAATAATTCCGTGCCTGGATGGGATTATTTCCTGTCCCTGCCAAGTTCCTTTCTGGCCCAAATAAAAAATGACTTGATCAGGTTTTACAGAAATCCCATTCTCGTCCTTTATCTTGTTTTTATTAATGATAGTATCAAGGTCTTCTGCCTTATATCTAAATCCCTGCAGGTTTGCATATACTTGATTTTGAGATCCTTCCGGATCATTGTACATAAGCGGTAATGGCTGAAAAGAATTATATTCATTGTATAAATCATACATATCATTTGTAGAAATATCTTCACTATGCGATATAGAAAAGATATGTTTCTTCTGATTAAAATATAAAGAAGTCACCAAAAAAGTAACTACAACAGCAGCGCCAATTTTTAAGATATCTTTCCTGTCAAAAAATTTAGTTGTACTTTTTTGCGCGTTAATTCCTGGTGGCATAAAATTAAATTTTGGTGATTAAAACATAAAGCTATATATAATTTTTAAGTACTGCATGAGATAATTTTGTCAGAATGAGGATTTTCAGGATTTAAGGAGTATTGGATTTTATAAAATTGTTGTAGTGTTTGAATTGAAAGATTCAAGGATAATATGATTCATGAAAGATGTAATTAAAATTCAAACGATCCTAAACACTCAGCTATTAATTATTTAGAACCAGGCAAGCCAGCGAAATGTTGGTTCGGCTATATTAACTAATAACCTGATTAATTATTTAATCGATAATCTACTGGTAAAATAATACTCCAGGTAAAATACAGAAATTATAAATATTATTAATTACTTATTGGCGGAGGTGGAGGAGGTTTTGTGGGGCAACCTGGTCCCGGGCATGGCATTGCTTTGTCATAAATGGAAGATTTCAATTTGTTATTCATATCTGCTTGATTTGTTGGTACCATTAATGTTGAGCCAGTTACACCAACGGCAATCATTTTGATGTTACCATACTTTTGTCCCATACTATCATCAAATGTTCCATCCTGGCCTAAATAAAATAAAATTTTATCTGGCAGTATTCTCTGTCCGGTAGTGCCAGTATATTTATTATTGTGAATGATATCTTCCAGGTCACTTGTAGCGATAGGAAAACCTTCCAATTTACCTACTTGCTGACTTCCATTTACATTATACAAAATTGGAATTCTTGCAGAATCAGTATATTGATTGTAATAATTACGCATTTCGATAGTTGAAATAAGGTGGCTGGCATCAAGTGGTGGGGCAGGATTCAAAATAATATTTAATGAATAAACAACAAGTAAAGTAAATAAAACAGTGCCGCCCATTTTTACGAAATCCTTTTTATTAAAATATGTATTTGAGGTTTTTTGGAAGTTGTTTTCGGTAGGCATATAAAGGAGTTTTGGGTAATTAAAACATAAAACTAAAGATAATATTTAATAAATGCATGAGAAAATTTTCTGAATCACGGATTGTACGGATTTCTGGATTTCACTGATTTTTTAAAGAACTACTCTTTTGAATGTTAGGCTTTTACTTCCAAAATTAATTAATAAGCCAACCTCTAACCGATAGACTTTCAGATAATTTAATATTTGGGCAAGATTAACATCTTCAAGTTGTATGATTGCTTTTAACTCTACCAAAACTTTCCCTTCCACAACAAAGTCTGCACGCCTTGTACCAATTGGTTCAAGCTTTTCTTTATAAGATATGTCTTGTTCAATCTCGCGATTAAACAATAGATTTACCTTCTTCATTTCCCATGCAAGTGCAGGCTGGTAAATTACTTCCTGGAAACCATTGCCAAGGAATTTATGTACTTCAAATGAAGCACCAATAATTTTTTCAGTGATATCTTATATTTAAGTTCTGTCATCGTACAATTTTCTGAATCACGGATCAAACGGATTTATGAATTTCACAGGCTTATTTGTAGTAATCAAATTTAAAACTTTTTTCCGTGTCATCTTTTAATCTTATTAATCCGTGATTCAGATTCGTATTATAAACGTTGTTCCTTCAGCTTCCTTCGTCTCCACTTTAATTTCACCGCCATGCGCTTTTACAATATCATACGATAAACTCAAACCTAATCCTGTTCCCTGCCCTGTAGGTTTCGTAGTAAAAAAAGGTTGAAAGATCTTTTCTAAAATATTTTGGGGGATGCCATTGCCATTATCAATTACTTTAATTTCTAATTTATCATCCAGCTTTTTTGTTTGAACTGAAACAAGGGGTTTGTAATTGTCAGTGTTTGCTATGCTTTGTGTTTTGAGTTTTTCATTTACTGCACTTCGGCTCACATCGATTCTGCTCAGTGCCTGTCGCTCAGTGCAAGCATAAAATGCGTTGTTGAATAAATTTAATAGCACCCTGCCCATATCCTGCCTTACGATATCTATCTTACCAATACTTTCATCTAAATCCATTTTAAAATCTGCATTGAAACTTTTGTCTTTCGCACGCAAACCGTGATAACTCAATCTTAAATATTCATCACACAAAGCATTGATATCAGTCGGCTCTTTCTGACCTGTATTTTTTCTTGAATGCAGGAGCATCCCTTTTACAATCGCGTCTGCACGTTTCCCATGATGATTGATCTTTTCTTCATTGGCTGCGATGTCTTTAAGGATTTCATTTTCCAAATTTTCATCCCGTTCATTTTTGGGTTTTAGTTTTTCTGTTTTTAATTCTTCAATCAATTCAGTATTCACTTCCGAAAAATTATTGACAAAGTTCAACGGGTTTTGAATTTCATGCGCGATGCCCGCAGTGAGTTCACCGAGTGAAGCCATTTTTTCAGATTGAACAAGTTGGTTCTGCGTCGATTTTAAATCATCCAATGTCTTTTGTAAAATTTTATTTGACTGGAGTTTCGATTTGTAATTCCTATAAGAAATAAATGCGATTCCTGAAAACGCCAATATAACAGCAAGTAAAAAAATAATCCTATTCCTATTGGCTGTTGCAATTGCTGTATTTTCTTTTTCCTGCTGACTTAATTTTTCTTCAAATCCTACACGTTGAAATTTACTTAGATTTTCTATCTGTACATTATTCAAACTGTCACCCAGGGTTTTAGACAATAATATATATTTATAGGCGCTGTCATAATTTTTGTTTTTAGCAAAATTCAAAGCCAGGTTCGTATATGGCTCGAGCACATCAGCCAGGAAAACACCCGTTGCATTATAACTTGCTATCGCTTCTTTTGCAAAATAAATCCCGGAATCAAACTGGTTATTATTATAATATAAAATGGACAGGATGTTTGTTGTGTAACCTAAGTCGGATAAATCTTCACCGCGGCTTCTTATGATATCCAGGGCCTGAAATAAATATTTTTTTGCAGAGTCTGTTTTACCTTCTTGTTGAAAAATATCCCCGATTACCGATAATGAAGCACCGGCATAGGTTTGTCGAGGACTTTTACTTTCAAACGCCATTGTTTCTCTTTGGAAATACAAGGCCGAATCAAGCTTGCCTTGTTGCATATACACTTCTACGATATTACTGCTAATGCCGGCAAGCAGAAACATATCAGTAGAAAAAGGTTCTACTAAATTTTTCGCTTCGATCAGTTCCTGTAATTTTTTATCGGGGCTTCCTGTCAATCCATACAAAATGCCCAGGGAATTTTTAATCCAGCCAAGCAATTCTTTCCTGTTACTTGCAGAATCCTTTTGAATATAAGATTGAATGAACGGTGTTTGAATAATGTAATTTGAAAGGTTTTTATTTTCAGATATTCGGGTGGCTTCCGTTAAATATTTTAAAGCTGTTGCATAATCCCCTTTGTTTATTAAATTATAGGCCAGGTCACATAAAAAAAACCCCTGGTAATAGGGTTGATTTAATTTTTTTGCAATTTCAAGTGCTTTGTAACAATAATAGATAGAACTATCCATATTGCTTTCACCATAAAATGTTTCCAATTTCGCATACGTGTTTAAAAGTGTGGTATCATTCGTGATTGGTGCAACTTCACTTTTTTCATTTTGCGAAAAAGAAAATAGAAATGTAAGGCAGAGAATGCTGGTAAATTGAAATCTTCTAAAAATGAAAGTAAATATTTTTTTTAGTTGCATTTGAATAATTGTTCCTGAATTTTTTTTGTTTCTTCGAATATCCTTTTAGTATTTATTGTCTGAATCACGGATTGTACGAATTAGGAGATTTCACTGATTTTATATTTAAAGTTTTCTATATTGGAATCACCTTTCCGTGCATTCCTTTAATCCCCATTAATCCGTGATTCAGACAATTATTATAAACGTTGTTCCTTCACCTTCCTTCGTCTCTACTTTTATTTCTCCGCCATGGGCTTTTACAATATCATAGCTCAAACTCAATCCCAATCCAGTTCCCTGGCCCGTTGGCTTGGTTGTAAAAAATGGCTGAAAGATTTTATCTAAAATATTTTGTGGAATACCATTGCCATTGTCGCTAACTTTTATTTCAATTGAATCACCCAGCTTTTTTGTTTGAATGGAAACGATTGGTTTGTAATTTTCAGTGAGTGATCCTATTTGAGTTTTGAGTTTTTCATTAACTGCACTTCGGCTCACATCGATTCTGCTCAGTGCCTGTCGCTCAGTGCAAGCATAAAATGCGTTGTTGAATAAATTTAATAGCACCCTGCCCATATCCTGAGGCACGATATTTATCTTGCCAATACTTTCATCAAATTCCATTTTAAAATCTGCATTGAAACTTTTGTCTTTTGCGCGTAAACCGTGATAACTCAATCTTAAATATTCATCACACAAAGCATTGATATCGGTCGGCTCTTTTTGACCTGTATTTTTTCTGGAATGCAGGAGCATCCCTTTTACAATCGCGTCTGCACGTTTCCCATGATGATTTATTTTTTCTTCATTGGCTGCAATGTCATTGAGAATTTCATTTTCCAAATTACCATCCCGTTCATTTATGGGTTTTAGTTTTTCAGTTTTTAATTCTTCAATTAATTCAGCATTTACTTCAGAAAAATTATTGACAAAGTTCAGCGGGTTTTGAATTTCATGTGCGATCCCTGCAGTGAGTTCACCCAATGAAGCCATTTTTTCGGACTGGATCAATTGGCTTTGCGTTGCTTTTAATTCATGTAAAGTCAATTCCAATTCTTCTTTTTGTTTGGTAATTTCTGCAGTACGTTCCTGCACCTGCACTTCAAGCTCAGCCTTCATTTGCGTGATCACCTGGTTATCTTTTTCTTTTTCTGCTACCTGTTCATTCGCTTTGTCTAATTGCTTTCTTTGCCGCATGGTTACAAACCAAACACCTACACCCCAAAAGATCGCAAATGTGCTGATGTTATCCAATGTATTACGCCATTCTTTAAAAGTAGCCGGAACAATAAAACGTACTAGAAGATTAAATAATGAAATGATGACATAAGGCGCAATGGCTATAAGAATCTGTCGCGCAGACTTGAACAATTTCTGACTGTACAGCATATAAGTAAAAGCTGCAAGCGTTAACCCAGAAATCGTTTCGGAAGCAGCGTCAGATTTAATTAAAACAAAACCTGCTACAATGAAAGCAATAGATAAATACATCATCCATTTCAGGTGGTTATCCCAAATTGGATTGGTTTCTCTCAGCTTAAGCGAAGTGCGCAGATACCTGGCTATGAAAAAAATCAGCAGGAAATTTACATTCATAATTTTGCTAAATGATTTGTAAATATAAGTTGCTGCTGCGAGTGAAATGTATCTGTTAAAATATTTTTATCTTATAATCACATTTTATAAAAATGCCACTGCATTTTCTGCAATAAAATATATTTATTGTCTTGCCTGCCATTCCAAATATTTTTCAGCAAGGAATTGATTTCCTTTATTTTTAAATTCTGATGTGGATACTGTAAAATGATCGCCGGGAAAATATTCGATCGTGATATTTGCGTTTAATTTTTTCATGGCATCATCTAATAAATGCACGGCATAATTCAAATAAAAATTATCGTTGTTGCCCGTTTTAATGCGAATCTTTTTATCTAAATCAGGTTTTAATTGCTCCCAGTTAGTATGCAGGTATAATGATATATCATAATTTTTCCAATGCTCCACAACAGCCGGGTTGATCACGCCTGTTACGGGGTCACAAACTGCTTCCGGGTTTCCATCTTTTCCTTTTTTACTAAACACGGCATTTAAAGAATTCATTTGTTCACCTCTGTAAATAACGCTTTCCATTGGATACGCATCCCGCATATAAAGCACGGGAAAAAAACCATCAATGGATGCCTCGGGATTCAATGCGCTGTCTTTATTATAAAACATATTTTTATCTTCATAAATATTTACAGTCAATGTTTTTCTGAAATCCACCGGGTCAGGAGAACTGGACCAGCAACCTGCAAACGTTTTTGGATACTGTGTTTGCAACCATAAAACGGTCCAACCACCACTGCTATGCCCGGTGAGTAAACGCGCCCCATTGCACCGATAATTTTTTTCCATAAATGGAATGAATTCTTTTACCAGTGCATCACCACGCGGGCCATTATTATCGCTGTTGGCATATACGGAATGACCGAGCGGGCAATTGCCATCGAGTACTACACGAATGCATGCAACAGTGTCAATGGGATCGCTTGTTATATTCCTGCCAGAGTAACGATGATAATCACCGCCAAAGCCTGACACCGTAAGTAATACAGGAAATTTTCTGTTTGGTTCAGATGCATATTCTTTGGGTAAAATAATAGCCGCATCTACTGTTTGAGGCATGCCATAAAATGAGGTGAGTAATGCGGAAGGAACCTTTAATTCTTTCACATTCTCTGTTTCTGTAAAAGTTTGTTCGGGAATTAACTGGTCACAATTTAGTGAAATGACTTGCTTGTCATTTGTTGTGATTGTCACTTGAATTGGTTTACTAAAAATATTTCCAGCGCTGCCTTCAATAGAACGGCCACCTTCATTTTTATCCCAGACTGCCTGGACAAAATAAGTACCGCGTTCAATTTCTGAAAGCTTTACGGGATAGCTGATCGCATTGTCATCAAAAATTATATTACCACCGGATTTTACATTTTTTGCAGTAACTGCATAGCAGGGAAATGATTGCATACCAACGCCGCCGGCTTTTGGCGTTGAATTATTTTTCGACATATATAAAACTACTTTTCCTGAGAAAGGTTTATTGGAAGCATCTGTAAGAACAGCTTTAAATTTTTGTGCACCTGCATTTATAGAAAGCACAAATACAAACAATAATACAAATGTTGAAATTATTTTGAGCATGATTGCCAATTTACATTTTAAAAAGATAATGGCAATATCGAATTTTATTTTTAATGAGAGCGGTAAAATGTTATGAAAGGGTTTCTTACAATTTTTTATGTATAATTATTAATAATTCCCGTGAAACGGAGAAACAAAAGAATGTTTGTTTTTTCTTTACTTAAAATAGTGCGACCATTATTTACAAGCAACTCAACTTCCAATAAAAAACCCGCTGATCGATTCAGCGGGTTTTTAACTCAAAGCAGGATATTATTTTATAATAGAAACTTTTATGACACTTTGTATCGCGCCTTTATCATCTATAATTTTTAAATAGTATAAACCACTTGCAAACTGGCTCACGGCAACTTTCTGGCCATTCAATGCGGAAGCATTTATTGCACCGGAAGTCCATACAGCTTTGCCATTCATGTTATAGAGCATTGCATTTACATTCTCTGTTTTTGTACTGCTATAGAGAATAGTGAAATAGCTGGATGCAGGATT
>JBBRSI010000045.1:0-16551 GCA_038245585.1 Chitinophagales bacterium | reverse complement strand
ATAAAAAAATGAACATCTTAATGGCTTTAGCCACATTTTTTAATTTTGGGCTAAAGCCCATTTCCTAAAAATAAGACTGCATCCACTGCTTAAAAGCAGTGATAATTAAATAAAAGTATTATAGTAAAAAATGTTCATGGTATCCTCAAAGGGCCGGTAAAAAATGGCAAAGTTTAAATTATATTGAACTCAAATTATAATTACTTTGAAACGGTATATTTGCATTAATAAAAATTCAACATTTAAAATAACATTTTGCCCCGCGAACCATTTAAAAAAAGCCCGGATTATTTATCTAAAAAAAACATTATCACCGGCCGAAACCCGGTGACAGAGGCATTGCGTGGTGATGCGAACATTGATAAAATACTTTTGTATAAAAATGCAACTGGAGATTCGATCCATGAAATCCGGCGGTTAGCGAAAGAAAAAAATATCCCGGTTCAATATGTTCCGAATGAAAAATTGAATAGCCTGACAAATATTTTGCACCAGGGAATTATTGCTTTTAAATCTTCTGTTTCATATACCGATTTGCAGCAAACGATAGATTTCATCAATTCAAAAGGGGAATCTGCTTTGCTGATGATGCTGGATGGAATTACGGATGTGCGGAATATTGGTGCGATTGCAAGGACTGCTTTATGTTATGGTGTGCATGCGATCATCATTCCTGAAAAAGGTGTAGGGGCTTTGCAGGAAGATGCCGTGAAGAGCAGTGCCGGCGCATTGGAACATATAACAATTTGTCGCGTAAAGCATTTAATGGAAGGTATAGAAACATTACAATTGAATGGCATTGGTATTTTAGCCAGCGCCATGAAAGGAGAAAAAAAATTAGACAGTATGAATTTCCGCGATCCGTGTTGCATCATTATGGGAAACGAAGGAACCGGAATTCAAAAAGCTGTTGAAGAAAAAGCAGACACGCTTTTTTATATACCAATGAATAGCAATTTTGATTCTTTAAATGTTTCTGTTGCGGCAGGAATTATTTTATATGAAGCAGGGAAACAACGTATGTGAAAAAAAGAATGCTTGTAAGCATGATTAAAACAAAAACATGATTCAAATTATAGAATGCCCGCGGGATGCGATGCAGGGCTGGCCGCATCCAATTTCAACTGAAAAAAAAAATAAATTACCTCAATGCATTATTGCAGGTTGGTTTTGATACGCTTGATTTTGGAAGTTTTGTTTCGCCGCGCGCAATCCCTCAAATGGCAGATACAGCAAAGGTTCTGGAAGGGCTTGACTTAAATAACACATCCACAAAACTGCTTGCAATTATTGCTAACTTAAGAGGCGCAGAAGAAGCAGCAGCGCATGAAGAAATAACTTTTCTCGGTTTTCCATTTTCTATTTCTGCTGAATTTCAACAACGCAATACAGGCAGTACGCCATTAGAAAGCATGGCACGCATTGAAGCAATTCAAGATATTTGTATAAAAAAAAATAAGCAATTGGTTGTTTACCTGAGTATGGCTTTCGGAAATCCGTACGGTGATTTATACAATGAAGAAATTTTATTAAGTTGGGCCAATGAAATGGCTATGAGAAATATTTCCATTATCTCGCTGGCAGATACAGTGGGTTTAGCTTCGCCAAAACAAATACGTTTTGCACTCGAAACATTAATCCCGAAATACCCCGATATTTCCATCGGCGTACATTTACATTCTTCTGACAAAAATAAAGAGGAAAAGCTGGAAGCTGCATGGCAGGCTGGTTGTAAGCGATTCGACGGCGCGTTAAAAGGGTATGGCGGTTGCCCCATGGCACAGGATGATTTGGTGGGAAATATGCCCACAGAATTTATGATCAATTTTTTTGAAAGTAAAAATGAACAACTTCAAATCAACAAGGAAAAATTAAATGAATGTTTGATGATGGCTGCTGAAATATTTACATGATGCTTTTTAATTTACCCATTCATATAAAAAAATTAGAACCGCCTGTCAGTTATGAAGACAGGATATTATTGATGGGCTCCTGTTTCACAGAACACATTGGAGGATTTTTGGCTGCACATAAATTTAATACACTTCAAAATCCGAATGGAATTGTTTTTGAGCCTCAGATGCTTTGCCAAAGTATCCAGGATTATATGGATAAAAAAAAATATTCGGAAACTGATTTAGTGTATGAAAATGAGCGTTGGCATAGTTGGGATCATCACAGTATTTTTTCGCATCCATCAAAAGAAAAAGTTTTAGAAAATATTAATGCATCATGTGAACAAGCGCATGATTTTTTAAAAAATGCAGATTGGCTTATAATAACATTTGGTACATCTTTTTGCTATAAATTAAAAGAACAAAATCGTATAGTAGCGAATTGCCATAAATTACCTGCAACACATTTTGAGAAACATTTAAGTACCATTGAAGAAACGGTGACTGCGATGGACACTATGTTATACAGGCTTTTCCATTTTAATCCAAAGGTAAAAATAATTTTCACTGTAAGCCCTGTCCGTCATGTGCGTGATGGCCTGGTAGAAAACAATCGTAGCAAAGCACGTTTGCTTGAAGCGGTTCATCATATTGTACAGAAGTTTGAAAAATTATATTATTTCCCTTCTTATGAAATAGTGATAGATGTATTACGCGATCACCGTTTTTATGATATTGATTTAGTGCATCCCAATTATGCAGCGACTGAATTTGTTTTGGAAAAATTTTGTGAAAATTCTATGGATAAAAAAACACGCAATTTGCTGGAAGAAATCAAAGAAATTACTATTGCCAAAAATCATAAACCTTTTCATGCAGCATCTTTACAACATCAACAATTCAGGAAAAATATTTCCTCGAATGCACAGCTTTACAGGAAAAATATCCATTTCTTGATTTGAAAGAAGAAATTACTTATTTTGGATAAAGTGATTTTTATAGAATTTCCTTAACAATCCTGTAAGTTGCATCATCGTATATAGCTGTAATAATTAAATTTTATGAAAATAATATTGATGTTTTTTATTTCGGCATGTTTGGTCACAAGTTTGAATTCCTGCGCTCAAAATAATGCAAAAAGCAAAACTGTTCCTGCACCGAAAACGATGGAGAAAGAAGATCTTTCTAAGTATAGCCAGGCCACATTTTCTGCCGGTTGTTTCTGGTGTGAAGAAGCGGTATTTGAAAGTGTGATAGGCGTACAGGAAGCGGTTTCCGGTTATGCAGGCGGTACTGAAGCAAACCCAACATATGAAGAAGTGGGGAGTGGTTCTACAGGTCACGCGGAAACAGTGAATGTGTATTATGACCCTGCGAAAATTTCTTATGAAACATTGTTGAAAGTGTATTTTGCATCTGAAGATCCCACGCAGGTAAATGGCCAGGGACCAGACCAGGGAGCGCAATACCGCTCAATTATTTTTTATAGAAATCCTTCTGAAAAAAAACAAGTTGATGATTATATTGCTAAAATGAATGCTTCGGGGAAATATAATAAACCCATTGCTGCTCAAGTGATGCCATTTGTAAAATTTTGGGAAGCAGAAGGTTACCACCAGGATTATGTGGCTCACAATCCAACTCAATCTTACGTAGTGCATGAATCAATTCCAAGAATTAAAAGATTCCAGGCACAGGTGCCGGAACTGATCAAACCTGATCATAAATTTTAAGAATTTAATTGGAGAAGAACGCATTTTAAAAAACATATGATTTTTAAAATACTTTTTTTATTTTTCAAATAAAGCTAAACTGCTTCCTACCCAGGATTTATCAGTATTGTAGCGGACGCCGATCATTTTGCCTTTACTTAAACGTGCTAGATTATGTGTGGCCACTGGCCGGGCTTCACCATCTTTCCAAAAATAAAAAATACGGATTTCCGCTTTTGCAGGCCCATCGGGCGTTTCAATAATATCTGCATATTGTACTTTCTTTTGTAAAATCCAACTATGCGGATCTTTGATTTTTTCAATATCTTCTTTCGTTACATCAATCACTACACCCTGACCTGCAAAAGAAAATAATGGTTTTAAAACATAATTTTCCAGGTCTTTCGGTATAGTTTTAATGTCACTTAAAAATTTTGTTTTAGGTACAAATGGATGATTAATGTAAGGTAATGTGAATTTACTGATTCGGTAAAACCAGTTGGGATGCGGCACCCATTGCACATCCAATTCTTCAAATAATATTTTTCCTTTTTCGCGAATCTCTGATGACTGTTGATCAAGATCATCAAAAATTATGCGGTTATAAATTCTGTGTACCGGAATTTTTTCACCATCTTTTATATAAAATAATTTCTTGCCTTCCTTCACTAATTCCGTCAGGCAAACAATTGGAATGCCTAATAAATTTTGCGTTGCATAAAAATCAATTCTTGTTTTTTGCTGGTGCGGTAATATTTCCAGGAGGATGGAATTTTCTGGTTTTTCATCTGCAATGATGATGTCTTTTAAAAGCTGGATATATTTTTCGCGATCAAATCCATTTAAATAAGAATCATAATTTTCTGGAATATTAAAATTTTCCCTTGTACTTGTAGCATCGAAAGCTTCATAGCAAAATAATGTAGGAAAACCCTGCATTTCTATTAATTGTGGTTCCAGTTCACCTTTAGCATTTTTACAAATTCCAAAATCTAATGCAATAAAATGCGTATGATCATTTTCATTGGGCACTTTAATAGATGCGGGAATTGCGTGCAGCGTTAAATGTTTAAAATTAAATTGCGTGATTACATCTATAATATGTTCGCAGGCAGAAAGCACTTTTTCTTTGAATGCGCGATCAATGAAAATAGGCGTTTCCGCAACACGAAAATCCAGTGCGCCCGGGCGAATGGACTGGAGATCTGCAACATGTTGTTTATATTTTTCCTCTGTAAAATTTTCATTAAACCATTTTCTCATTGAAGGAATCATAGTGAATTTATTTTTTTTAAAGATAAGAAAAAAGGCTTGATTTTAAGACTTATTAAAGGACAAAATTGAAATCACGTAATAGTTGATACGTGTATTTTTTATTTAAAAAAATGTTCAATTATTTTCTTTGTTTCAACAAAATTATTATGTGTATGAGAATGAATGCCCAGTTTCGCAGCGGCTGCAGCAAGCATTGGCCGGTCATCCATATAAAAACAATCCCGTGGATGGGCTTGTGCAACACCTAAAGCGAGTTGAAAAATGCCTGGATCTGGTTTACGCATGCCCACTTCCCCGGAAGAAATAAATGCATCAAAACATTCATGTAAGCCGAATTTTTTTATTCTGAAATCATTCAGTTCTTTACCTTCATTATTGATGGCAATGATTGCAACACCGGGATTCTCTTTTCTCCAGGATATAAGCCAGTCAAGCATTCCGGGAAGTTGTATGCTTTCATTGAACATAAATTTTTTAAAGGTTTCTTTAGAAAAACTATGGGGCTTATTAAATACAACTGTTTCCAGGTATTCATCCAAAGTGATCCTGCCTATCTCATACACATTGAAAATAAAATTGTGCAAAATATCCATTTCAGCATAATCCAAATCAAAATGTTTGGCTGCCTTTTGCCTGGATTCATGTCCCCAGCCATTATTGAGCAATACGCCCCCAATATCCGAAAATAGGATCTTTATTTTTTGCATAGCTGTACTTTTATTTTTCTAAATCGGCAATTTTTTTCAGGCGTCTTTTATGCCGGGCAAGACCACTAAAAACGGCAACCAAAAATGCCAGGGCATATTCTTCTGCAGCGCTTGAGGCAGTAACGCGGCCGCCGAGGCAAAGCAGGTTCATGTTATCATCTTCCACTCCCTGGTGGGCTGAAAAATGATCATTGATGAGCGCTGCGCGAATGCCTTTTATTTTATTGGCCGCTATAGCAGCGCCAACGCCACTACCACAAATAGCAATACCTTTTTCTAATTTTTTTTCTGCAACGGCACGTGCAAGCGGCACCACAAAGTCTGGATAATCATCTGCTGGATTTAGCTCGAATGCCCCAAAGTCAGTGATATCATAGCCTTCCCGCGATAAATATTCTTTCAGGTATTCTTTTAATTCATACCCGCCATGATCGGCCGCAATTCCTATTTTCATATAATAAGTATAGAAGGAAAGGTATTATATAATTTGTTGTAATAATTTTAAAAATAGTTATCTCATAAAGCGGAAAGAATTATTAACACGTAAGATATTAGATTTGCTAAAAATTACCGGATGCCCATTAAAAAATTATCTTCCGATGACCTTCCTTATCAATGGCTTGATATCATCATGCCCACTGAAGCAGATTTAAAAAAACTAAGTAAGGAATTTAATTTGCACCGATATACTTTAAGGGATTGCCTGGAACCCGATCATTTACCCAAATATGAGGACCTCGGAGATTCACGTTTTATTATTACGCGTGTGTTGCTGGATCAACGTGCTGATGAATTAAAAACGATCCAGGAGACAAGTACCAAAGTTGCTATTTTTTATAATGATCATTTTATTCTTACAGTTCATCGTTTGCCGCATCCATTTTTAGCTGAAATAAAAACAAAATATTTAGATAATGGAAAATGCCGGACAACGAATGAACTGGTCACAAAAATTATCTGGAATGTATTGCATACGTATGATCAACCGGCAATTAATTTATCGGATGATGTAGATGAATATGAAACGAAAATATTTCTTAAAACACTTACTCCATCTATGTTAGAGGAGTTGTATATTATTAAACGGAAAGCATCAATTTGTAATAAATTGTTGATGCTTACTGGTGAAGTGATCAATACGATCCGAACGGATGAAAATGACCTCGTGGCATTGCAGGATGTAAAAGACCTCCACCGTAAACTGATCACGATGTACACGCAGGCGCATGAAGATGTAACGAACCTGCTGAATATTTATCTGTCTCTTTCTTCTCAGAAAACAAATGAAGTGGTCAAACTGCTGACAATATTTTCTGTTTTTTTCATGCCACTTACTTTTATCGTGGGCGTGTATGGCATGAATTTCCGCTTTATGCCGGAACTGGAAGCGCGTTGGGGATATCCGGCTGTTTTAATTTTTATGGCCGTTATTATCTTTATTATTTTCTTTTGGTTTAAAAGAAAAAAATGGCTTTGAGAGATTGAGGTGATTTTATTTAAAATTACCCATCGGTACATATAAAATGTAGTGCATTTCGAATATAATTTCACACAGTCAATCTTTTTTTAAAATTAAATGAATCTTTATGCAATTCTTCGAGATCCTTTATGGCAGCCAGTTTGAAGAAATAAAAAATATGGGTAAAGACGGAACCAAAGGAAGATTGAATGCCAACTTATTTTTATCAGTTATGATCATGATGTTGATCTGTATACTTTTCATGGCAGCGGATATTTTAAGCAACAGTTTCAGCAATGAAATGTCTGGTATTTATTCCCGCAATTTTGATGGGCTTAGCGGTAGATCTTTGGGAAAAATTATTGCCATTCCTTTCATAGGAATTACTTATTTAATTGTAAGCAGGACAGTCGGCAATGAAACCAATTTTAAAAGGTATACAGAAAATTATATGCAGTATCCGGAGGATGTAAAAAAACAATCCAATAAAAAATTATTGGTTCCATTTTTTACATTGCTCGCATTTATAATAGGGCTTGCTTTTTTTATGTAAAAAAGAAACTATCCTGAAATAATTTTTCCAGAATAGTTGCTTTGATTAAAATTGATCGCTAATATTTAGCCGGTTGATTTGGCGCTGGTATCGATTGCTTTATAAATTCTCTAAGCTCTTCATTGGCAACAACCAGGTCAGATTTTCTCAAATACATCATGTGGCCACTGCGGAATCCATGCCAACTGATTCGATTCTTCAATTTCCCGCCGGGATCCATTTGCCACAAACTATATTTTGCATTAAAGAAGTCACAGGCACCATCATAATATCCGGATTGTACCATTAAATGCAGGTAAGGATTTTCCGCCATCGCCTGCCTTAAGTTTTCACCTGTATGATCATTTTTATCATTCCAGGGATAAACATTTCCAAACATATTATATTTTAAATCTGTTTTATATTTTAATTCATCGCGCAAATAAATATGAATGGCGGGTGTAAAAGAATGCAACCAGGAAGTCAACTCTGCATTGTAATCCGGGCCATCACCGGCATCTTCACGATCAATACCGAGATAGCGGGAATCAAGCCTGCCAATAGTATAACCTTTATCACGCAATAATTCTTTCCAATAAAATTCAACCGGAATATCCAGGTTATGCTGCAAAATTACTTTTGCATTCAAACCCGTGTATCGGGACATTTTATCAGCAATTATTTTTTTATCTGCATCACTCAATGTATTTCCTTTTGCCAAAGCAGGAATCAATTGGTTGATAGTGAAATCTTCTACTTCAGGCAGCATATCCGTGAGGTCTTTTGATTGCAGATCTGCAGGCAACATTTTATGATACCAGGCAGTAGCAGCGTAGTACGGTAAATATAAAGCCTGGCCAACAGGGCCACTTCTTTCAATACCAAGATCAGTCGGAGAAACCAATACAACACCATTTAAATACATCCATTGTGATTCCTGCAATTCAAGTGCAAGGCCTGAAACCCGCGTAGTGCCATAACTTTCGCCGATCAAATATTTTGGAGATGCCCAACGTCCATTGCGGGTTACAAATGTATTGATCCATTCCGCGAGATAACGGATGTCTTCATTTACTCCAAAAAATTTTGAATCAGCCACCGTATTACCACCAATTTTTCTTGAATAACCTGTATTTACCGGGTCTATATAAACGATGTCTGCAACATCCAATAAAGAATTATTATTGTCATGTAAACCATAAGGCTGCAAAGGATAACCATCATCATCCACGTTTAAAATTCGTGGACCGGAATAACCGATTTCCATCCAAACGGATGGCGTACCGGGGCCACCATTAAAGGAAATAACCAATGGCCTGTGTGCTTTATCCTGTATATCTGTGCGTTGATAATAGGTAAAGAAAACAGACGCAATAGCTTTTCCATTATCGTCCCAAACCGGCTGCGTACCTGCTGTTGCGGTATATGGAACTGTTTGTCCTTTTATAGTTATTGAATTTTTTGTAGTAACCGTACTATCCGGGAATACCATGGGATTCGGTGCATTGTCATCCGCATCATGCGAAGGTTTTTGAGCAAATGAATTGACGGCTAAAAATGGGAGTGTGAACGAAAGGAGCAGTAATTTTTTCATGCTTGTTTTGATTAAATGAAAAATAGATATTGTCAAAAGTACATCCTTCATTATATAAAGAGAAAACCGTTTATCATTTAATGCACATAAAATTATTTCTTTGATATTCTTTTTAAGATGAACATTATTCTTTGAATAAAATTTGAGCAAATTGGTCAATACATTTATATTTTGAAGAAAATATTTAACCCATAAAAAAACCGCCTTTGAATGAACAAAGGCGGTTAATGGTTTTACAAGGAATTATTTTTCAGCAGCTTTTTGCATTGGGTTCAATCCCTGGGACTGTCCGCGTGCAGCCTGCTTCATTTTATATAAATTAAAATTCGTTGCAGCATCGATCTTTGGCCACGAATTATTCGCTACATTAATATCAGCTGTTTCCTGCAAAGGATCCAGCAAAACAGAAGCAACTTCTTTATCTTTTAAAAATACTTTGCTAAATGCTTTCTCATTTTTCCGCCAGATCTGTGCTGGAATTTTATCCGTTTCCACAGTTCCATCTTTAAACGTCCATTGGATAATTACGGGCATTACTAAACCACCTTTATTACTAAATGAAACTTCATATAAATATTTATTGGCAAATTTCTTAATGGTGGAATCATCCGGCATTTCAAATGCAACGGGCGTGCTTTTGATTACATACGACGTATCATATTCTTCCATGCCACGATCGTACCTCCAATAGAAATCACGCAATGTGGTGTCCATATCTGTTAAGAAATGAATGTTTGCATCCGTGCGGTTCCTGATTTTTGATATGTCATCAAATGTGTTCACAACGGGCTTATCCAGCTTCCTGTCTGTATTCTTACGGCCCATTTGAGTGGGTAAAGCATTTGCTGCTGCATCAAATTTATATGCTTTAATGCTGTCAATTGAAATATCACAAGCATCAATACTATAAAACCAGCCTCTCCAAAACCAATCTAAATCTTCACCACTAGCATCTTCCATTGTCCTGAATAAATCTGCAGGAGTTGGATGCTTGAATGCCCAGCGATTGGCATATGTTTTAAAAGCAAAATCAAATAAGTCACGGCCCATAATTGTTTCGCGTAGAATATTCAATCCGGTTGAAGGTTTTGAATATGCATTCGGACCAAATTGTACAATATTTTCACTATTCGTCATGATGGGTTCGAGCTGATCTTTTGGTAAACTCATATAATCGGTGATCGTAAATGCAGGCCCGCGGCGGGAAGGAAATTTATTGTCATACAACTCTTCAGTGAGGTATTCAACAAATGTATTCAGCCCTTCATCCATCCAGGTCCACTGGCGTTCATCACTGTTCACGATCATTGGGAAAAAGTTGTGCCCCACTTCATGAATGATCACACCGATCATACCATTTTTTGTGGCTTCACTATATGTTCCATCTTTTTCTGTACGGCCATAATTAAAACAGATCATTGGGTATTCCATCCCATTCGCGGCTTCTACACTTTGTGCAACCGGGTAAGGATAAGGGAATGTAAAATGAGAATAAGATTTAATGGTATGTGCAACTAATTTCGTAGAATATTTACTGTATAAACCATATGCTTCTTTTCCATAAAAACTCATACACATTACTTTTTTACCATCAATATTTACCGGCATGGCATCCCATATAAATTTGCGGGAAGAAGTCCAGGCAAAGTCGCGTACCATATCTGCTTTGAATATCCAGGTTTTAGTGGAAGTACTTTTTTGTGTCTCTGCTTTTTTAGCGTCATCGAGGGTAAAGATTTGCAAAGGCTCTTTTGTTTCATTGAGGTTAGAAGCTTTTTGCCAGCGTGCCAAATGAGTTGCATCTAATGTTTGCGCATAATTCTGACATTCACCGGTACCGCCAACAACGTGATCAGCTGGAACAGTCATTTTTACTTTAAAATTTCCAAAGGTCAATGCAAATTCTCCGCGGCCTGTAAACTGGTGATTTTGCCAGCCCTGGAAATCGCTATACACGCATAAGCGCGGGTACCATTGCGTCATTGTAAATAAATAATTTCCATCTTCCGGGAAATATTCATAACCACCACGGCCACCGTATTTCATCCGATCACTGATATTATAATACCAGTCCACATTGAGTATAAATTTCTGGCCTGGTTTTAAAACTGTTGGCAGATCCACCCGCATCATTGTTTTATTAATCGTATAAGAAAGCGCTTTACCAGTTGCATCGGTTATTTTCTGAATTTTATCTCCATAGCCATTATCGGTTTTTTGCCTATCCAAATTTTCAAGCATGCTTTCATTCACATTATTACCACGCATGAATGAACCGTCCTGGTAGTTGGCATTATTCACTGTGCTCAACTGATTTTCATCTAACTGCAACCATAAATATGTGAGTTCATCCGGTGAATTATTATAATAAGTTATTGTTTCACTTCCTGTAAGACGGAGTTTCTTTTCGTCCAATGTACAGGTGATATCATAGTCAGCACGTTGCTGCCAGTAAGAAGGTCCCGGCGCTCCGCTTGCAGTGCGATATACATTGGGTGTTGGTAAAATAGTTCCCAACTGTTCAAACTTATTCCCGTGATTGGATTGCGGGTTATTTTGAATGTCCTGGGAATAACTAAGTGAAGCCCATGACAGAAGCAGGGCGCTGAACATGAATCGTTTTTTCATCTTTTTTATTTAATATTAATGGAAATCTTTGAACGGCCATTTCAATGGAAAGTGCAGCAATGCCACCACTTACAAATAAAATGTATTCCCGTCTTTTCAAACGGAATATGTTTAGGAAAATAAATGTGCAGGTTAAAATGCAGGCAACAATGATCAACTGACCAGCTTCTATGCCGAGGTTAAATGATAATAATTGCCACACGATATTTTGATCGGAACCCAGCATGTTTTTTAAAAGTGTACTAAAGCCAAGTCCATGTATTAATCCGAAGAAAAGTGCGAAGAAATAAATGACCGGGTACTTTGATTTAAAACTAAAATCTTTTACAAAACAATTGCTAAGTGCTGTAACAAGAATCGTGAGTGCTATAAAAAATTCGGTGAGTACTGTGGGAAAATTGATGATCTGTAATGTACTCAGGATTAAAGTTACAGAGTGCCCGATAGTAAATGCAGTAACAAGTACCAATATTTTTTTCCAGTCATGAAATGTGTAGCGAATACAAAGCACTGTTATAAAAAGGATATGGTCAATGCCTTTGAGATCCGTAATATGAGAGACCCCCATGGGGAAGTATATGCTGAAATTATTCAATAAAATGGTTGGGTTAAGAATTGTTAAACCTGCTGAACGGCTTAAAAATAAGTTGCAACTTTGTATTTATGAAAACTTTTTGTTAAATGGTAAATAGTTTGTTTCAGTGGCTTTTGGTATCCGCATTTTCAATAATGCATCCTTTTTTTGTTTCTATGACCGATGTGAAATATAATACAGGTGATAAAGACCTGGAAGTAAGTGTCCGGATTTTTACAGATGATTTAGAAAATGTCTTAAGGAAATATACAACAACGCGGGTAGATATTTTGCATCCTGAAAACCAGGAGCAAATGAACCAGGAAGTATTCAATTACTTAAAAGGGAAATTGAAAATTCAGGTTAATGGCACGCCGGTTCAGTTTCGGTTTATTGGCTATGAACAAAAAAGTGAAAGCATCTGGACTTATCTCGAAGTGGACAATGTGCCTTTACCCAAAAAAATTAAAATTGTAAATACCATTTTGCAGGATTTAACGCCGGATCAAATCAATTTGATGCAGGTAAAAGTGCTGGACAAAACTCAAAATACAAAGTTGAGTTACCCCGATGCAGTTTGGGAATTTAATTTTTAGCTTCTAACTTTTCTTCATCCTCAGCCTCTTCATGGAATGTCACCAGCAGTTTGTCTATACGGTGATTATCCATATCTACAATTTCAAAATCAAAGCCATTCCATTGCATTTTTTCACCTGCAACGGGAATTCTTTTCATGTGATGAAGCAGAAAACCAGCGAGCGTATCAAAGTCCTGGTCTACATCATCCATCCAATCTACTTTATCGAAATAACTCAGGAAATTATAAAAAGGAATTTGTGCATCAATTAAATAACTTCCATCCGGGCGGTTTACAATTTCATAATTATCTTCATCCTGCTCTGGAATATCACCAACGATCGCATCAAGTATATCGTTTAAAGTTATGATGCCCTGCATACTTCCATATTCATCAACAATAATTGCGGAATGCCGTTTTGTTTGTTTAAACTTTTCCAGCAATTGATACGCCGTATTATTTTCAGGAACATAAATAGCCGGCACCATAATTTCCTTCAAAGTTATTTCCGGCGATTCCCAAAAAATTTCTTTCAATGAAACCATTCCCACAATTTTATCTACATTTCCTTCGCATACCGGGTAGACAGAATGTGCCAGGTCTTCATCCAATTTTTTGATTTCAGCAACTGTTGTATTTACATCCAGCCAAATCGTATCACTTCTATGCGTCATTAATGAAGTGATATTCCGGTCGCCGAGATGAAACACCCTTTCAATAATTTCCTGCTCTGCTTCTTCGATCGCACCTTGTTCTGTGCCCTCACTGATCAGCGCTTTGATCTCTTCTTCCGTTACCTGGTTATTTTTATTTTTTATGCGTAAAATTTTTACGAGAAAATTGCTTGAATGACTGAGTAACCAAATAAAAGGATACGTAAAATAGGAGAGGATGCGCATTGGAGCAGCCACAGCTTTTGCAATGCCTTCCGGGTTGCTGAGGCCAATACGTTTTGGAACAAGTTCGCCAATAACCAGGGAAAAATAAGTGATTATTAAAACCACGATAAAAGTGGCAATACCATTGCTGTAAGCAGCTATTGCGGGAAATGTCTGAACATATGCAGCCACTGATTCTTTAATACTTGCACCGGAAAAAATACCCGTTAAAATACCTATCAGCGTGATACCAATTTGCGTAGTGGACATGAAAAGCTGCGGCTTATTGCTGAGGAGTAAAGCTTCTTTTGCACGATGGTCGCCTTTATTAGCCTGCGCTTCCAGCCTGGCTTTTCTTGCAGAAACGAGTGCGATTTCTGCCATAGCAAACAAGCCATTTATAACGATCAGGCAAAAAATTATAAGGATCTCTATCATATATGTGGCGGCAAAGTTACTGAATATGGTGGATGTGTAAAAAGCGGGTATCTGATATGGCAAAAAGTATGCATCATGTTTTAGCTATGGAAATTAATGGTGGCATTCCAATCTTACGTAAAAAAATCGAAGCTGTCAGATATCCGATAATGCTGCCAATGATCGCGCCACCAATGATATCTAATGGATAATGAACGCCAACATATACCTGCCCATAACTGATTGTTGCGGCCCAAACAAAAAATAGAAAGGACCATTTCCCCAAATATTTCCTTAAAGTCATATAAAAAAATACAGCTACGCCAAAATGATTCACTGCATGAGACGAAGGAAAACTTGCACTTGAAGGACAGCGATTGATTAATAAATTCACATGCATTCGTAGCAATACATCATTGCAGGGACGCGGCCTGTTCACCCAATTTTTTAAAAGATTACTACTTAGCTGGTCTGTTATTGAAACCGTAATAATCAATGCAAGCAGCCAGGGCCAGGCTTTCCAGCCGAAGTTTAAAAATATAAAGAGTAGCAAAAATAAATATAGCGGCATCCAGGTGGTGGCATCACGCCACCAGGGAAATACACCATTTAAAAAAGAATTTGTCCAGCTACTATTGATTTTAAAAAAAAGGTCACGGTCCAGGTCAAGAATATTGGAAAGAAAAACCTGGACAGATCCCAGCGAAAATTGATTTAATAATATCATAACATATAATTACCTGCTTGCAGCACAGTGTATTTAATCCTTACTTTTGTGCGCGATGAGAAAATTAAAAATACCAAGATACATTCAATGGATCGCATTAACTGCAATATTTTTTTTACTGGTGATGTTTTTATTGCGATTGTCCATGGTTTTATTTTTTAAATCACCCGCAGGAACCGAAGTTCCTTACTGGGATGTTTTTATTTTAGGCTTTCGATACGATCTCCGCGATGCATGCATCCTTTCACTAATTTTATTTTTATTGGGAAGTATTAAACCACTTCATCCGTTTGACAGAAAATTGGGTAGGGCAGTAGCTTTCTCAATTTTAGTAATAGCTATTATTTTATTTACCATATTTTATGTTTTTGATTTTGCCAATTATGCGTATTTATCACAGCGCCTCACCGCATCTATTTTAAACTATTTGCATGATGCAAAAATTTCTATGGGCATGGTATGGCAAACGTATCCCGTCGTTTGGATCATCCTGGGCATTCTTATATTCATTGCTTTTCTTATTGCGATAGTGCGACTCATTTATAATTTTATGTTGTCGCGAAAGCCGCACACCACGCGAACTTCAAGAATTGTTTGGGGATTTGTTTTCTTTATTATTTTGGGCCTCGGTATTTTTGGAAGAGCAGGACAGTTTCCACTTCGCTGGAGTGATGCATTTGTTTTTAATAATGATTATGCATCAGCTATGTCATTAAATCCGTTTCAGTCTTTTTTTAGTTCGCTTGATTTTAAAGTAGTGAATGATGATCCAGTTGCTACTAAAAAATATTACCCGCTGATGAGTAATTATCTTGGTGTAACAAATCCCAATGCCGCCACATTAAATTTCGAACGCATTGTACAATCTGCCGATTCCGATGAAGTAGTAAAACCGAATATTATATTAGTCATTTGTGAATCATTCAGCGCGTACAAAAGTTCGATGTATGGAAATCCATTAAATACCACGCCTTACTTTAATGAATTATGTAATACAGGAATATTCTTTGACCGCTATTTTACACCTTCTTACGGCACGGCGCGCGGCGTTTGGGCGACATTGACAGGCATCCCTGATGTGGAGATTTCAAACACTTCCAGCAGGAATCCGCAGGCCGTGGATCAGCATACGATCATCAATGCATTTAAAGGGTATGAAAAATATTATTTTATTGGCGGAAGTGCAAGCTGGGCCAATGTCCGCGGGCTTATCACCAACAATATCAATGATGTACATTTATACGAACAGGACGATTACAGCGCTAAAAAAATTGATGTGTGGGGTATCAGTGATAAAAATTTATTTCTTGAATCCAATAAAGTCTTGGGCAAAGTAAAACAACCATTTTTTGCCGTAATTCAAACTGCGGATAATCACCGGCCATATACCATTCCGAAAGAAGACCTGGCATTATTTCAAAAGAAAAAAATTTCCAAAGACAGTTTGAAAAAATATGGTTTTGAAGATGAAGATGAATACAATGCATTTCGTTATACAGATTTTTGCTACAAACAATTAATGGATGCCGCGCAAAAAAATCCTTATTTTAAAAATACCATTTTTGTTTTTACCGGT
>JBBRSI010000044.1:0-16866 GCA_038245585.1 Chitinophagales bacterium | reverse complement strand
TGAAGCGGAAACATATTTTTGCAAAATATTTTCGAAAGGCTGGTGTGAAAAACCTGCATCTTTCGTTGATGAATTTTGAGCGCAGGAAGGAACAGTAAAAAAAAGAAATGCGGATAAAAGAAAAGAGAGAGTCTTCATAATTATTTTAAAATTTTGCGTACAAATTTTCTACAATGTAAGAATTTGCCAGCTGTTGGTAAAATGTTTTTAATATATACGCGAAAAGCACTTACTGCAATTTCACAATAAAATATAAAATGTTGTGAAATATTCAGGCTGGATTGGAATAAATTTACCACGAAAAAATTAATTTGAAAATAAATAAATACAAAACTAAGATCATTTTTTTCTTTGCCTTATTTATTGCAACAGCATGTAAACAGGCAAATACAGGCCAGCACAGCGTTTCTTATGAAAATAAAATTACGGGTATCAGCCTGGCTGCATCGCCCAGGATCATTGATGACAGTACTGTTCAATCTATACTCGATATGCATGCCGGATGGGTTTGCCTGATGCCATTTGCTTTTATTGAAAATATTCATGACGCCAAAATACATTACAACAGTGACTGGCAATGGCATGGAGAAACAATTGCAGGAATTAAGGAAACGATGGATGCATTCAAGAAAAAAGGTGTACACGTGATGCTGAAACCACAACTTTGGGTTGGTTGGGGAAGTTTTACAGGTGATATAGAAATGCAAACAGAAGCAAACTGGGATAGCCTCCAACAAGATTATTCACATTATATATTAGATTTTGCAAAAGTTGCTGAAAGTGAAAATTGTGATATGCTGTGCATTGGCACGGAGCTGAATAAATTTGTAGTAGCGAGGCCTTCTTACTGGAATAATTTAATTGACAGCATTCGAAAAATTTATTCTGGAAAATTAACCTATGCTGAAAACTGGGATGCCTATAACAAAGTTTCGTTCTGGAAAAAGCTTGATTTTATTGGTATCAATGCGTATTTTCCGTTGAGTGATGAAAAAGATATCTCTATCAAAACACTGGAAAACTCCTGGGAAAAATATACTAAACAATTAAGTTCGTTTAGTAGTTCACTGGATAAGAAAATCATATTTACAGAATATGGTTACCGCAGCTGCGACTTTACAGCACGTGCGCCCTGGGACGAAAATGAAGAACCTGTAAATTTTTCTAACCAGGAAATTGCCTTACAAGCTTTATATAATAGTTGCTGGGATCAACCCTGGTTTGACGGTGGCTTTTTGTGGAAATGGTATGATGGCAATAAAAATGTTTTCAAAAAAGATAATACAGATTATACGCCTCAAAATAAACCTGCGCAAAATGTTGTGAAAACAATGTATGATAAAAAGTGAAAAATGAATAACTAAATCAAACTCAATAAACCCGCTCACCTTTTAGTTTCCAAAAGAAAAAAAAGCGTGTATCCCCGTGTATTTGCTGAGTAGGTATATTTTGATCATTGACAATGTTATAACCATCATTCACCCATTCAAAAATACCGCCATATAAATTTTGAACATTTTTAAAGCCGGCATTTATCAGTTTATTGGCAACTATATCACTTCTAATTCCCACAGCGCAATACACGATAATCGGTGTATCTTTTGGCACTTTTTCAACTACAGAAATATTGAAATCTGCTGAACCTGCATACATTGCATTTTTGATATGGCTCACCGCATATTCTTCCGGTGACCTGGCATCCAAAAATAAATATTTACCTGCATTTTTATGGGCATCAGTCTCGGATATTATTTTTACATTTTTATGAAGGGGCACATCTATAATTAAAACTTTCCACCATTTTTCAATACCATAATCCGGCAGTTGTGCGGCATACAACCGGAGTAAAACGATACAGGTCATAAAAATTAAAAAGCCGATAACAATGCGTCGAAACATACATGCAAGTTATAGCACAAGGATTCAGCTTTATTTTAAATCTTTGTAAATTTGCATGAATATAAATGGAAAGGGCACAATTTCATAAAACTCATTCAATATGACTGGACTTTTTAAGTATTTAAGCCAATTGCCTAACTAAAGAATTTTTTATAAACAGACATCAATTTTTTCTGTGTAAATCCCAGCCTGTACATAGTGTATAGTTGATAAAATTTGAATTGTGTTTTAAAAACACCATATGCCAGATATTTTCTTGCTGAACTTATCACCGGTTGTTTTATAATTTTAAACCGGGTAAATTTTTTTAACCGGTGAATGATCTCCTGGTCTTCAGCAAGTAAATTTTGTTCAGAAAAGCCGCCCGCTTTTTGAAAAATATTTTTTGTTACAAATAATCCCTGGTCACCAAAACGGACAGCATTAATATTGAATCGTGTAAACCATGCATTTGCTTTCAGGAACCAATGCGGATGATCAAAACTTAATAAAAAACAACCGGCCTGGTAATTTTTTTCAACAGCATCTTTGATAAAAGTTGAAAAATACTTTGGCGGAATTGTGTCTGCATGCAGGAAAAAAAGAATGTCAGATTCCGCAAGATGCGCGCCGGCATTCATTTGTATAGCCCTGCCTTTTTTTGAACAGGTGAGCAATATATTTTTTTCTTTTGCAATTACAGGCGTGTTATCTATACTGCTTCCATCAGCAATAATGATTTGATGAACAAGTTTTTCAGTATCATTTTTTTGTATAGCATCAATGGTTTGCGCTAAATATGATTCTTCATTATATGTGGGAATGATAACAGAAATCATCCGTACAAGTTTACGCCGAATTATTTAAAATTGTTTACACTCAATTTTTATTCCCTGCAATAAAATTTCTTCCGTAGGCAGAATTTCACAATTATCCCAAATACCAGTTGATAAAGTTTTTGCATAGGATCCAGGTAAATGATTTTGCAGCATTAACTGAGCCGTAAGAGAATGATCGTAAGTAATAGAATGAAAACTATACTTTAAAGCATCATGTTCATTTGTATCAAGTGTAAGAAACCAAACCCTTGATGTGCCGTCATTTGCGGGCATTCCAATTGCGCCAGCATTTAACCATATCTTATTTTCTATATGATCTGCAAATGGTAACCCACAGTGACCGGCAATAATTATATCTGCATTTGTTTGTTCTAGGACTGTAGCTTTTAATTCCCGGGGAGTTGACATAAAAATAAATGCAGACACATCGGGGAAAGAGCCATGCACCAGGAATATTTTTTTATTCCCATATTTGAATTGAATGTGATCCGGCAAAGAATTTAACCATGAAAAAGAAGCTTCATCCATTTTTGATTTTGCAAAAGCATACCAGTTTTTAGAGAACAGATCACAGCGGCCACCTTCAGAAAAATCGCAACCGCAATCATCCGAATTATTCCTAATCTGCAGTTCTACATTTCCAGCTATACATTGAATACCCCAGTCTTTTACACATTCAATACATTCCAATGGTTGCGCACAGTAACCGAGTACATCTCCTGTACAAAATATATTTTCGCTTTGATAATTATTTTCAAAAGCCCATCTGCGTAGAGCTTCCAGCGCCTGTAGGTTACAATATACGCCGCCAAAAAAAAGTAGCTTTCCCTTTTTTATTCCCGCATCAATAATTTTTTTATTTTCCTCCATCACTATTATAATATCCTCCTTCAACATTTTTTACTTCTTTTTTAATAAAAAGTAAAGGAATAAAAAATAAGGCAAAGCACAAGCAACTGCCCCATAAATTCAAAGATAAAAGATCGCCATATTTTCCATCAAACCATATCAATGATTTTGGCGCTGCTCCGGTAGCGAGTAAAATTCCCACGGCAATGCCTGTCCAAACCGAAAGGTGAAAAGAAATTTTTGGCATTTTTTTATTCCAAAATAAAAATACAGGAGCAAGCCCGATAACCATTGTACCACTAATCGTACTAGCCGATAAAATATCTGCACCAAAAAATATAGGTATTGTTCCAATCAATGCAACTATGGCCATTATGATTCGTCCTTTTGAGATACTGGCTACTGATTTTTTTCCTAAATCAACCACTACCAATTTGGAAGATGATGAAAAAGTTGAATCAATCGTTGAAGCCGCGGATGTGATCATGATCATGTTCATTACCAGCATGACCGATGTGCCCAATAACTTACTCACTTCCACGGTTGCCTGCCCGGAAAGCCCCTTAAACCGGGCAAAAATACCAATGAATGAAAATAAAAGAATACATAAAAAACCGATAATAGTTGCAGCTGTATAACTTTTTATAGTCTTCTCCGGTGAGCTCACAAAACCCCTGTCAGTAAGCACGGGATCATGAAATGGGTAACTAAATATTTGAATGAATACAGCAAATAATAAACTAAGTCCGCCCTTCATACTCCATTCACCGGATGTGAAATACGCTGTTGCAGGCGCATCTCCTTTAGGTAAAATAAATATCAGTAAAATAAAAAGTAATACACCAAAAAATATCATTTGAATGGAATCTGTAATGAGTGAAGTACGCATGCCGCCTTTTATGGTATATGCCAGCGTTAATACAGTGAATACGATTGCGGCCAGGTAAAATGAGCTACTCCCCTGTGCTCCAAAATAAGTACCTATTACAGTTGTATTTGACCACACTTCATTGAAGAGTCGTATGCCGATCAATAATGAAAATAATCGTACTGCCTGCTTGCCATATTTTGAATATAAGAAATGATGAATGCTCTCAAATTTTCCTTTTTTTCTTAATTTATAAATGACAATTCCGCCAATCAAAAAAGAAAAATAATAACAGGCATAAGATAAGCCGCCGATAAAACCATATTCCAATCCAAGGTTCGCTGCATTCGCAATTGACTTCGCAAAGATCCAGGAAATTACCAAACTGCTGGTTAGCAAAAAAACTGTTGGTTCCTTTCCTTTTCCTGATTTTGCTTTAAAAAATTGCTGGATGGAATTTGCTTTTGGCGCAATAAAAAAAAACACTACGCCAAAAGCAATTAATATGATCCATTGTATTGTAAGTATACTCATCGTACAATTTTAATTTTCCCACCAGCCTTTACTATTATATGTATCTCCACCAATATGTGCTACAGCTGCATCGTAATTTTTTTTATTAGCAGCCTGCTCAGTAGTTGGATAGCGGAAACGAACCGGGAAAACATTGTTGTTTAAATTATCTGCCGGTATTGGTAAAACCGGGAAACCCGTTCTGCGCACATCTATCCACGCTTCATACCCATTTAAAAAATTCGAAATCCATTTTTGTGTCATTATTTTTTGCAGGTCATCTGTTCCATTCAGTACCACACCATCACTTGCAAGATAACCTGGTGGAACGGTTGTATAAAAATATTCATGTGATGCAGTAATTGCTTCAATATAATACATGGATGCATCACCGGAAATAAAACCTTTTTGTGCAGCTTCCGCTTTTAAAAATTCAAGTTCTGCATAAGTCATTAAAGGCGCATTCACACCAGATGGATCATCACGGAAAAGACTTCCGATCAATGAGATGTCATTAAAATTATACGCGTTCTGGCTTTCTTTACTCAAACCATTTGGCAGTCCTTTGAACATGGGATCACCCGCTGAAACAGAGAGTGCAGTTGGTTTGTAGTAAACACCTGTTCTTGCATCAGTCAAAGGAACCATTATATTTTCCGCCGTTTTACTCATGCGCACATCTTCATAGCGTCCTTCTCTTTCATTGATAAGATACCATTGATTTGGCGCAGATGCGAGGAATGGAATCACCGCATTTTCTGCATTACTTTGAATCAGCATATCATCATTTATCAAGGTTTGCAATTGCGCGGATACATCCACTTTTTTACTAATGCGCACGAGGTAACGCACTTGCAAAGAATTTGCAAGCCGAATCCATTTACTTAAATCTCCCTGGTATAAAATATCACCACTGATCGTGGATGTAGTGCCGGAAAGCAATACCACAGCCTGTTTCAGTGTTGCAAGAATTCCATCATCGCCCGTATAAATAGCTTCCTGTGTGTCATATGCAGGAGAAAAATTTCCATCGCCCAGGCCTTTTATTGCCTGCGAATAAGGGACATCCGTCCACAAGTCTGTAAGCAATGATGACAGCATGGATTTCATGATCAATGAAACACCGGCATAAGCATCATTACTCAATGGTGAAATTTCTATACTATTCACATCATTGAGCAATTGATATGTATTATTCCAAAGTTCCGTATTGGTTCCTACATCATACCGATCGATGGGAAAAAATTCAATATTGCTCGTAAGTTGTGCCAGGAGGTTTCCATTTTTCCAACCCTCTTCTGCATTATTTTTTGCTGCCTGGTAAATCACATTTGATAAGAGAAATTGCGGATCCACCTGTTCCGGCGCATTGGGATTATCATTGATAGATGAAAGATCTTTTTTGCATGAAAAAAAGCAAACTGAGATTGCACAAAAAAGTATAATAATTTTATTTTTCATGTTCCTATTTTAAAAAGTGATGTTTAAATTTATTCCATAAGAACGGCTGGAAGGAAGCGCCATATCTTCTACGCCATTTACATATTTTCTTCCCTGCACTGCATTGCCTTCAGGATCTACATTCGGGTTTTGTGTAAAGAGCAATACATTGTTTAAAATAATTCCCAGGCGCATACTACTGGCATTTATTTTATTACTAATATTTTTTGAAAATGTATAGGAAAGTGAGACCTGGCGAAGCTTTACGTAGGTTGCATCAAAAATAGCCGTGGCTTCATTGGCGCGGTTATAATATTGATTGTAATAATCTGCCGCAGAAATCACTGTTGTATTGGGTACATATTTCGGGTTGTCTGCAGTGCCGATATTCGTAATACCATCCCCTACTATTCCTGTTTCGCGGCCGGGTAAAGTGGATGCCAAAACACCGGATGTACTTCCCAAAGCAAAAGTTCTTGAAAGAAAAACACCGCCTTGTCTCCAATCCCATAAAAAATCAAGACTAAAATTTTTGTATGAAATTTCATTGCCAAAACCCATTACAAAATCAGGGTTATAATTACCAAGCTTGCGGAGGTTTGGATCACGCACCGGGAAACCATTTGAATCATATACTGTTTTTCCATCTACCTGCAAAAGGCCCGTACCATACATATCGCCAACAAGCCCGTTATTTTGAGGCGAGGCTATAAAAAACACGCTGTTGTCCGAACTGATATACACACTTTCAAAACCCGTTACATATTGATCTACACCTGCAGGCAATTCAATCACACGGCTTTTGTTGGTGGAAAAATTAATATAACTTGTCCATTTAAATTTTGCAGTGGAAACCGGTACACCTTTCAACATGATTTCCAAACCACGGCTTCTTATTTTTCCACCATTCACTAACCTGCTCTGGTAGCCACTTGCAGCCGATGTGGGTAAATTGATGATCTGGTCTGAACTGGTATTTTGATAAACTGTTGCATCAATTCCCAAACGATCTTTAAAAAAATACATTTCTATTCCTGCTTCTATCGCATGTAATTTTTCAGGCGTTAAATTGGAATTTAATAAATTGGTATTATTCGTTAGCAACGGCACTGATCCATAATTTTGATTAAATGCAAACGTGTTGTATAACTGGTAAGGATCTGTATCGCTTCCAACTTTTGCAAAACTTAAACGCGCTTTTGCATAACTGATGCTTGTCGGCAATTTTAAAGATTCTGATATTACCCATGATAAAGCTGCAGAATAATAGGCATAAGAATTTGCATTCACCGGAAGCGTGCTGCTCCAGTCATTGCGAAATGTAAGGTCGGCGAATAAAATATTTTTATAAGAAAAATTTCCAAACGCATATAAGCTGTTGACTTGCTTTTTGTCATATTCCTGCGAAGAGACTAAGGGAATTTTTGAGTTACCAAAATTATAAATGCCGGGTACAGATAATTGGTTCGAAACGGTACTTTTATAATTGGAATGTTGTTGCAAAATATTTCCGCCGCCGGACAATGTCATTGAAATATTATTTTTTAAAGAAGTGGTATATGTCAGTAATGCATCTGTATTTAATTCCTGGTAATCAATTTCATCTTCTCTATATGCGCCATCAGCAAAACGTTTAGTGCTGAATGCCCTTTTCGATTGACGCAGGTCGTGATAAAAATCCAGGCCGGAGCGAAAACGAATGCCCAATTTTTTGGTGATCATATAATTGATTGAAGCATTTCCCAGGAAGCGGTTTTTATCAAAACCGTTGGTGTTTTCGTACGCCTGGAAGTAAGGATTATCAAGCCATAAATAATTTGAATTGAATTGGTTAAATCCCACGCGGCCCGCCTGCCAGTAGTCTTTCAGCGAATTGATATCTACCTGCCGTCCCATCCAGTTGAATGAATACATCGGGTTTTCACTACCATACCCCAGTGATGGACGATTGGTACTACTGAGATTGATAAAATTTAAAAAGCCCCGAATTTCCAGGCGCTCCCCTAAGTGACTGATACCGGAAAATTCTACACTGTTTTTTTTCAAATCTGTATTTGGAACTATGCCTTTATTATCCAAATTCGTATAAGATAAACGCATGGAAGATTTTTCATTGCTGCTATTGAATGCTATATTATTTATTAGCGTTGCACCGGTTTGATAAAAATCTTTTACATTATTAGGGTGTGCATTAAAAGGCGTTGGCGTGATTGGATTTCCCATCCTGTCAAAAATATCTCCACCCCGAATAATATTTCCATATTGATCATAAGAAGGCCCATTAAATTGTGTGATCAATTGGCCCATCATCTTCGGGCCAAAACTCGTAAGACCACCATCATTGATACCTGCGCCATAACCATCTTCGTATGCAAATAAACCGCCACTTCCAGCGCCATATATATTTTGGTATTGTGGCAAAATAAGTGGGTTCTCAAAAGTGGCGGAACTATTCAACGTTACGCTGTTCCCTTTTTTACCCGAGCCATCTTTCGTTGTAATAACAATAACGCCGGAACCAGCACGGCTACCATATAAAGCCGCAGCAGCAGCGCCTTTCAGCACGGTAATAGATTCAATGTCGTCCGGGCTTATGTCAGCAGCGCCATTTCCGTAATCCACTTCCTGGAAGCCTGCTTCATTATTTTCTGTGTTAATTGTAATTGGATTATTGCTGATCGGCACACCATCAATAACAAATAAAGGCTGGTTATTCCCTGTCAGAGAATTTTCCCCGCGTATCACAATTCTTGAAGAAGATCCAATACCGGAAGAACCGTTCGACACCTGCACTCCAGCAACACGGCCGGCGAGTGCATTCACTAAATTTGTTTGCCGCACTTCCGTCAAATCTTTGGAGCCAACAGACTGAACAGAATAACCGAGTTCATTTTTATTACGTTGAATACCCAATGCAGTTACAACCACTTCGTGCAGGTTATTTGATGATGGATTTAAAGAAATATCATACACCTCTTTACCATCAAATAGTATGTTCAAATCATCATAACCCACAAATGAAAATACGATCGTTGCGCTGGGATGAATCCGAATTGAATAACGACCGTCTTTTCCCGATATCACCGTATTCGCTGTATTTTTTTCGCTAATACTCACACCGCTCAAAAGCAGTCCTGTACTGGCTTCCCGCGTAGTACCCTGTATGGTTTTATTTTGCGAAATACCAAAATTAGATAACAGGCATACGCAAATAATAGTAAATATATATTTCATGTAAATTATATTTTAACGCTCTTGAATGGAATATTTTTTTTCTGAATAGCATTGAATATTTTGAAATAAATCAAAATAATTTCATGCTGATTTCTTGCACTATGCTTTTAAGTAAGTGCAAATTTTTGAAATTTAGGAAATAACAACAGGAGGGCCGCGATGGCAAAAACTACCGGATAAATAGGGAGAAATAATTGTATCCTTATAGGAAATTAGTGAATTTTGAAATGGAAAAATAATGAGGCTATTGATTAAAATTGTCAGCCAGTTATTAGCATGACTTTTTCTCCAAATTAATAAAGATACTGCCTCATCTATATCTGCACCAGCACTTTCCAGGGAAAATGCAAATGCATTTTTTAATGCATAATTTTTTAGTGCATTAAAAACCCGGCTGGTTTGCCAGGGTATTTTCAAAAAAGATTCGCGTTGATAAGCGGCTACAGTGATGCCGGTGAGAATGACGCCTCCATCACATGCCGGTGCAAGAACAATTTTATCATTTTCCAGGCAATCCGCAATCCTGCGAAATTGTTTACTGCTCACAGAAGGTGAATCTGTACCGCAGGCAATTATTTTTTCAAAACCGAGTGAAAATGTATGTTCCAGCGCATTTGCAAAACGTTCTCCAAAAGATTTTCCGTGCTGTTTATCAGAGAAAAATGGGATAACCGGCAGGCCTGAAGCCTTTGCCTCTTTTAATGTATAGTTTATTAATTGTGATGCAAGCGCTACCCCATTTTTATTTCCAAACACACGCGCATATTTTTTCTTAGCAGATTCTTCATTTGCAAAGCGGGAGAAAATCAGGATGCAGGTTTTACCCATATAACAGTTGTGGAAATAAATAAGATTTCCGAATGTACGTATATACGAAGTAAAAAAATTTTAGTTTTAGTAAAATTTTATAAATAAAAACTTTCGAAATAAAGTTCAATTATTTTCCAGCCAGCCTTTGCAAAACCTGCAGCAGTTAATCCTGCAAAAATATATTTATTTTTTAAAGTCAGTTCCCAGTTAATAGCATGCTGGTAATTTTCAATCATCATCACAAGAACTTTTTTGGAATAATTTATACATACCGAAAGCCGCTGCACCAGCTAATGCGATTGCAAGCCAGGGATGTTTTTTTGCCTGGAAAACAGGGCTGAAAGATTTCGCCGTTTTGTCGAAAGGCCCGCGGGCACCATGATCCCCGGGAATTGGTTGATATAAATTATTTGCACGGCCGGGTGTTTCAGGTTCTTCTGTTTGTTGTCCGTCATAACAAGTTTCTGCTAAATATTTATCCAGCCAACCTGGTAAGACTTTATTGCCCAAAACAGTTTTATACGTGGAGACTCCATAATATATTTCGCGCTCATCCTCCAATGCAGCATATAAAACAGCACGCGCTGCAGCTTCCGGCTCATAAATTGTTCCCATTGGTTTTGGCTTATTCGGTAAATAACTTTTTACAAAACCAAATTGTGTGGTATTCATCGCCGGCATTTGTACCATACTCAATTGTATATGGCTGCGATCATGAATTAATTCTGCACGCAGCGATTCAAAGAAACCATGTATTGCATGCTTTGCACCACAATACGCACTTTGCAATGGAATACCCCGATAAGCCAATGCAGAACCAATTAATATAATTTTTCCTTTATCACGCGGCATCATTTTTTTCAAAGCTGCCATAGTACCATATACTTGTCCATGATAAGTGACTTGTGTAACCCTGTCAAAATCGATAGCCTCCATATCTTTTAAAGCGCCGAAAACACTCACCATCGCATTATTGATCCAAATATCAATGGGGCCCAATTTTTCTTCAATATAATCTGACGCAGCTTCCAAAGCCTTGCTGTCACTAACATCCATCGGGATACCCACAGCACGCGAACCCATATCCTCCGCTTCTTTGACGGCCGCTTCCAGGCCATCTTTACCACGCGCAATCAACGCCAGATTTGCACCTTCTTTTGCAAACAATCTTGCAATGGCACGGCCAAGACCGGCTGATGCGCCTGTAATAACAACGACTTTACCTTCCAGTTTTTTTGACATATAATTTTATTTTTAAATAGCAGTTCTATAAAAGTTATTACAAACGATGAAACAACTTATGAATGTTTTATTGAAGATAAAAACAAGCAACACAATAATTTGTGCAAAATTCCTGCCATGGAAATTTCCATGCGCTATTTTAAATGCTAAAATTATTTTTGTAGAATTATTTTCCCGTTGTGGGATTCATGCAGTATTTGGAACAACCACAAATTCCATTTGCGGTAATAACATAGCTACAAGATTTCCTAGCAAAGATTCTTCAGTATAAACGCAACCACCATCAAGATTAATGCAATTCCCTTTTTGGCTTTTGATAAAATCAATAGGCTTCGGTGTATGGCCATGGAATAACAATCTCTTTTCGAGTGCAGGCTGAAAGTCTTTATAGCCGCGGATCCAAAGCATTGCTTCTCGATCTGAAAAAATATTTTCCGCATCAAAATTTAAACCTGCATGCACAAAAACGTAGTCGCCTGTTTTAATATAATATTTTGCGCGGTCAAAAAAATCCAGGTACTTCTCGGGAATTTGTGAATAGGCATTCACATCAAAGCTTTGCAAAGTTTCAGCGCCACCATTTCTCATCCACATATTAAATGAATTTACATCCAGTACAGATTGAAACATCATCTCTTCATGATTCCCTAAGAGTGTGTGAATATTATAACCATCGTTTTCCAAAGAAATAATGGTGTCTATTACACCTTTACTATCCGGACCGCGATCTATCAAATCTCCTAATAAATAAATGGTATCTTCTTTCGTGATTTGCAATTTTGAAAAAAGCATTTCTTCCAATGCTATTTTACAACCATGTATATCCCCTATCGCAATAATTCTTTCCATGTTCAAAATATATATTCCGCATTATACCAAATTATATTCCGCTCAATTCCTCATAAGCTGCCAGCAGCGGGCGTTCTATGCCATCGCCTTTCCATTGTGGTGAACCCGGAATTTCTGTATTGGCTAAAATTTGTTCTTTCGTTTTACCGGCTTTCAAATCTTTTCCGACAAGATTCAACAAATTCGATAAATAATCTTTGAATGCAATGACCATTTCCATCGAACCTTTGACATCGTAATTTTCGCCGGAATGACCACACACGAAAACAGTTTTATCCGTAAACTTTTTAGCAGATATGTCCAATACATTTATCCAGCTTTTAATATTTGCGCCGGCGCTGCGATCAATATATGGATGACGGCGGTTAAATATTAAATCACCCATGTGGACAATATTCGCTTTTTCAAAGTGAATGATTGCATCGCCATTTGTATGTGCGGCGCCATAGTAATATAAGGCGATATTTTCATTATTTAGTTTTTCATTCTTTGTAGTTTGAAAGACTTCATTGGGATAATATTGTTGAGCCACGTTATTATTTGCTTCAGCTACGCGTTTTTGATTTGCCAAAGAATTTTCATGCGCCAGCACGCGTGTGACCAAATTTTTAAAAGCAATATTTCCTGCAGTATGATCGCCGTGATGATGCGTGTTGATGAGTAAATGATACGGTGCATCATGTTGATTTTTCAATGCGCCAATAAGATGTTGCGCACTATCGGGGAACTGTGCATCCACTACAGTAATTCCATTTGCAGAGAACTGGAACGCAATGGTGCCGCCCTTTTCCGTGAAAATTCCGATATCATCTGTAAGCATTTCTATTTTCCAGGGATCAATGGACATGGCTTTTAAAAGTTGATGTGAAGAAATAGATAAGGCCGCTGCAGTAGCCAATGAGTTTTGTATAAATTTTCTTCTGTGCATATAAATAAATTTTAAAAAAATATTCGCTTGTCAAGGTAGTTATAAATAATTGGAAGAAGGTGCAGTCATTGTGAAAATTATTTGCCAAAAAAATTTGGTGTAATTTAGTTGTATAAAATTTACAAAAGCATGTCTTATAATATTGCATTGGCTGAGCGCATCAGGAATCAGCTCGGGGCATTTCCAAAACTCAAAATCAAAGAAAAGAAAATGTTTGGTGGACTGGCATTTATGGTAAATGATAAAATGTGTATTTGTGCGAGTGGTGAAAATTTGATGTGCCGTTTTGATCCGAAGATGGAGAAAGAATTAGTTATGAAAAAAGGCTACCTGCCAATGATCATGCGCGGTAAAGAATTAAAAGGTTATTGTTATATAGAACCTGTGGGTTTCAAAGCCGAAAAAGATTTTGAATATTATATTTCCTTATGCCTTGAGTATAATAAAAAAGCAAAAGTCTCGAAGAAAAAATCTTAATAGAAAAATCGCGTTTAACGAATATACGGAGAACTACGGTATCAAGGCGGCTGAGCGGAGCCGAAGCCGCCGTTTATCAGGGCCGGTGTGTTTCCTTAAAATAAGGTTGGATATTCATTCAGAATCTATTTTATACTAAGGTCAATAAGGTTTGATTTTCTTTATTGATTTTCATCTTCCATCTTTTGTTATCTGTTAGCTTTTATCTTGAATCTCTAGGCGGCTGAGCGGAGTCGAAGCCGCCGTATATCAGGGCCGGTGAGATTCCTTAAAAATAAGGTTGGATATTCATTTAGAATCTATTTTCTATTAAGGTCAATAAGGTTTGATTTTCTTTACTGATTTTAATCATCCATCTTTTTGTTGTTAGTTTTTATCTTCAATCTGTCTTTACTCTGTGTCATTCTGTGTAATTTCCTACTTGCAGCTCTATATTAAAAACCTTATAAACCTTAGTAGAAAAATCACGTATATTAACTCCAACCTTATTCCCTTATTAAAAAATCTGACCAGACTTTCCACTACTCCTGTTTAGTTATTTGCGGCTATTAATAGCGGATAACTCATACATCAAATAAGGTTGGATATTCATTCAGAATCTATTTTCTACTAAGGTCAAAAGGTTAGTGGTTCTTCATAGAAATTCAACTTCTAACTTTTAGTTGTTATCTGTTAGCTTTTATCTTGAATCTGTCTTTCCTCCGTGCAATCTTTTTATAACGCAGAGCGTCATAGAATTTTTAAAGAATTATTTATAAAGAATATATATTTTTGTTGCATCGTATGGAACTCAGCACACAAATTATTTATTTATTCATTTTGGCTTTGCCCGTTGCGTGCATTGCATGGACAGTCACGCATGAAGAAATTTTCCACGAGCCACGCGATTATTGCGAAAAGAAATCGAAGAATGCTAAAAGTTTATTAGAAAGAAAATTTTTCTATCTCTTCACCTGCGAATATTGTTTCAGTCATTATATCAGTTTATTTTTTATCATCATCACCCGGTACACATTGTTGTTTGCCGACTGGCGCGGGTATATCATTGCATTCTTTGCACTCGTTTGGATCGCCAATATTTACATGAGCATTTTTGGCCTCGTACGCGTGGGCCTGAAAAAAGAAAAAGCAGTCGCAAATCTCGAGGAAGAAAAATTGAAAGAGATTAAGGAAGAGAAGGGAGCGGAATAGTTTTTGGGTGTTTAATATCCCGCAGATCCCGCGGATAGACGCAGATAAAACCTGCTACCATTATCAATCTAATTTATAGCGATATTGAGCATCAAGGAAAATTGAGAAAATATAAAATATCTGCGGAAATCTGCGCTATCTGCGGGAAAAATTAAATTAATAAAATTACTTCCTCCCTTACGTGGGTCATTTATTTAATTTTCTACCTATAAGAATACGGGTCATTTTTAGCTTTTTTGTAAACAGGTAGAACTTGGGAAGAAGAGTTAAAAATTCAATCAGTTTTCTTTTTTATTGCCCGCAGATCACGCGGATGTACGCAGATAAAAGCGGCCACCATTTTCTATCTAATCTATAACGATTTTGAGCATTAATGAAATTTGAGAGACTATAAAAAATCTGCGAAAATCTGCGATATCTGCGGGAAAAAATATTCCTCTTCATTTTACACCCCATCACTTTTTATCCACTCCAGCGCGATCTCTTTATCTTTTAAATCAAAATATTTTACTTCCGATTTGGTGAATGGTTTCATCATCGTAGTCATCCATTTTTCCCATTCGGTATCGCCGACAACGGCGAGTTTTTCAATATCATTTGCGTGGTGAAATTCAAACTTCACATCTTCCCAAAACGCTTTCATTTCCCAGCCTTTAAAATCCTGCATTTCAAAATACCAGCGGATGGTTTTATATTGCTCCAGCATTTTTTCCACCTTTGGAATTAATTCATGGTAATCTTCTTCCGTTAATTTCTGATGTGAGGTTGTATAGATGATATTGTTTTCAGCTTTGATGTGGAGCATGGGATTTGTTTTTAAAAGTTGATGATAAGTTATATAAATTGTACAAAGGAAGTGCCTGATTTTATTTGATGAAATTCCTAATTAAGTTATTTGGATCGCCGACTAAAGTTTAGAGTATTAAGTTCACTTATTTAAGTTGAATTTCATAAAATCTCTCTGCATTTGTTGGAACATAGTTCCTGCAAAAAAATCTCTGAACTCTTTGTTGTCATTGTATTCTTTAAATACTTCAAAATTGGTTTCAATATGATCTATCAACTTTCTTTTTAACACATCTTCAAAAGTAATTTTTGCGTTTTGGGTATCTGAATACATGAATGCATTTACAAAATCCTTGTCATTGGCTACATCCTGCATCAAATCCTGCGTCATCTTTCTTACCTTGTCTTCGTTGGTAAAAGTAGTCCCGAATTTATCGTTAAAAGCTTTTACAATGTTTGACAGATATTCCATCTCAAGTTCTGCAGCACCGCCTCTCATTTCTGTCGGCACTGGTTTTAATTCATCACCTTGCTGCAATTGAATACTAAATGCTCCTTCCTGTTGCAAGCGATAACTTTCCATGTCAATGTTATCCAAAATTCCTTGTGCTAAATCTTCGTCACGCTGTCTTCCTAATTTATTTTGTAAGTGATTTAAGAAAAGATAAAGTCGTTCCAGGTATGGATTCACAAATGGAATTATCTGTGCCAGGAAAACATACAATCGGACATACGATTTACATTTTCCTCTGAAATCATCTTTCTGTTTTTCACTAAGAGTTGTCCTGAAAATTTCTGCTGCTGCATCCAAAATGTTGTGTAGTTGGTCAACTGGAATATTGGTTACAATTTTCTGAGAGAAGTCCTGAACCTGTTCGGGGGTGTAAACCTGAAAAGCATCTAAAGAAGATTGTAAGTCAAATAATTTATTCGGATCTGTAGCTTCACCTAAAATTGTTGTT
>JBBRSI010000043.1:0-16895 GCA_038245585.1 Chitinophagales bacterium | reverse complement strand
TTTTGTTCATACGAAAAACAATCAAAGGGAAGTAACAAAAGATTTTTTAATTTCTTTCTGTTATTTCCTTTTGTATTTTAAATTGTTTTTTCGCATTTATTACTTGAACTTAGAATTGCCTTAATTTTAAATAATTTTACATTGCTTTACTTTGCTGTGAAATATGCTTCAGAAGGAAAATAAGAAATTGAAATTTGCCATTATTGGTTGCGGCCGTATCGCTCATCGCCATGCGGCTGTAATGCAGTCACACGGCACATTACAAGCTGTTTGTGATATTGTTCCATCCAAAACGGAAGAATTTGAAAAAGCATACAACGCGAAGCCTTACAATACAATTGAGGACTTGCTGAAATCAGAAAAAGATATTGATCTTGTTGCCATTTGCACGCCCAATGGACTGCACGCCCAACATAGTATCCTTTGCCTGGAAAATAACCTGCATGTTTTATGTGAAAAGCCTATGGCACTTTCTGTGGCTGATTGTCAAACAATGATGGCAGCTGCAGATAAGCATCATAAAATGCTGTTCATCGTAAAACAAAACCGGTACAATCCACCTGTTCTTGCTGTAAAAGAATTACAGGAAAAAAATGCACTGGGAAAAATTTCCGGAATGCAACTGAACTGTTTCTGGAACCGCGGCTCCGATTATTATCATAATTCCTGGAAAGGATCGAAGGACATGGATGGTGGAATTTTATATACACAGTTCAGTCATTTTATTGATCTCGTTTATTGGTTCATGGGAGAAATAAAAACGGTAAAATCCTTCAGTGAAAATTTTATGCATACCGATGATATTGAATTTGAAGATACTTGTGTGGCTATTGCTGCATTCAAATCCGGAGCTATAGGAACTATGCATTTTACCATTAATAGTTATAAAAAAAACATGGAAGGCTCACTCACCTTGTTTGGAGAAAAAGGGACAGTGAAGATTGGAGGTCAATATTTAAATGAACTCGAATACCAGCAAACCTCAGGCGAAAAAATCATGAACCTTCCGGCCGGTAATCCGCCCAATGAATATGGAAATTATACAGGCTCCATGAGCAACCATGATAAAGTGTATGAGCGTGTGTGTGCTGCATTGCAACAAGCTGAAAATGTTGCTACCAATGCATTTGATAGCATGATGACCATTGAAATGATTGAACAGATTTATGCCGCGGTAAAAGAAAATAATTAGGTGAAAATAAAGTTTATCTATTTCCTGCCTGGTACATGCGTTCGATGATTTCCACTACTTTCAAACCTTCCAATGCATTCGTGGTAATTGTATTCCGGTCATGTAAAACATCAATTACGTTTTCAATAATAAAACCATGATTGGCGGCGGAGCCGGAATAATTGCCATAATTATTCGCCGGGTTTGTAGGTGGTAATTCGGGCATTGTATAATTTTTAATATGGCAATATTCTAATTTGTCCATGTACTGCCCGCCAATTTTAAAACTGCCATTTTCCCCGATTACTGTAATGCTGCTTTCCATGTTTTTATCCCAGGCAGCTGTTGTAAAATTCATACAACCCATGCCGCCGCCGGCTACATCAAATTGCACGATACCACTGTCTTCGAATTCTGTCAAACCTTCATGATTAAAGGATTTGAAGCTCGAACGTATGTTTTCAATATCACCCAACAACCAATATAAAATATCGATGAAATGAGAAAATTGTGTAAACAAAGACCCACCATCCAGTGACTTTGTACCATGCCAATTATCTTTGGTATAATAACGTTGATCACGGTTCCAATAGCAATTAATTTGCACCATAAAAATGTTACCCAATAAATTTTCATCGAGTATTTTTTTCGCCCATGCAATGGGTGGTGAATACCTGTTTTGCATCACGGCAAAAACATGTTTATGAACCTGGAAAGCTTTGGATAAAATCTTCTCTGCATCTTTTTTGCTAAGTGCAATCGGCTTTTCAACAACGATATGTTTTTTCGCTTCCAGTGATTGTAAAGCATGCTGCGCATGCAAACCATTCGGCGTAGCAATCGTTATCACATCCGCATCAATTCCTGCTGAAAAAAAATCGTTGAGTGTTTGAAAAAATGGAACAGCGTAATCTTTAATGTTCAGTTGATCGACATCTTTAATATCGATCAGTGCGACTAATTCCGATTCATTATTGCGGACGATCATTTCAGCGTGCCGCATTCCAATATGGCCACAACCTATGATAGCGAATTTTATTTTTTTCATGTTAGGGATAAAAAATAAATTATAATTTTTTTACACCATTTTCATCTAATGTATACCTGTCGCCGGTTTCAGGACATGCAGCAAATCCTGAGACATCGAAATTTAAACGATGGCCATATTCACTTACCCAGCCTTCCTGTTTTGCAGGATTGCCAAAAAACAATGCAAACGCGGGCACATCTTTCGTCACGACAGCACCGGCGCCAATAAACGCATAAGGACCGATATCATTTCCGCAAACAATGGTTGCGTTGGCGCCAATAGATGCGCCTTTAAACACTTTCGTTTTAAGGTATTCATTCTTGCGAACTATTGCACTGCGTGGATTGATCACATTTGTAAATACACAGGAAGGGCCAAGAAAAACATCATCTTCACAGGTCACGCCGGTATACAGCGAAACATTATTTTGAACTTTTACATTATTGCCCAAGACCACGCCCGGCATGATGACTACGTTCTGTCCAATGTTACAATTTTCACCAAGTTTGCATCCCGCCATTAAATGCGAGAAATGCCAAACACGCGTACCGGCGCCAATTTCAGCGCCTTCATCAATTACCGCACTCGGATGCGCAAAAAATTCAGTGTTCATTTTCCCTGCTAAAATAATTTTAAAAAATCTAAATTATGAAAGTATTATTTTGAATCAACCAAAGCTTGCATTTGCGTATAAAAATTTTCTGCAATCTTTCTGCGGTCAAAATTTTTCAGAACATAGGCTTTCCCATTTTCACCCAGATTTTTTTTCATCTCCGGGTTGTCATATAATTCCAGGATCGCATTTGCCAGCGCATCCGCATTTTCAGGTTCAAAATATAAACCTGTTTTTCCTTCATCAATAAAAAGTTTTCTTGCTTCTCCATCAACACCAAGTAAAATAGGCTTGCAAAAAGCTAGTGGTTCAAATAACTTTGAAGGAATAGCGCCTTTGAATAAATCCAGTTTTTTTAAAGGCACAATGTATGCATCACAAGTTTCAATTTTTGCCAATACAAAATCTCTCGGTTTGTTGGGTATAAATAGTACATTATCCAGTGTCAGTGTATCTTTAAGGTGATATAATTTTTCTTTTTCAGGCCCGTCACCAATGATTGTAAATTGGATATCATGAATTTTTTCTAGTTTTTTCGCAGCATACAAAATCACTTCCAGTCCCTGAGCATGACCTAAAATACCTGCGTATAATAATTGAAAAATATTTTCTTCTTGATGTAAATCATTTTTTAATGAGGGTAAAAAATGTGTATCATCCACGCCATTTGGAAACCAGAATAATTTTTTCCCCGATATCATTTCATCAATTGCCTGGAGGATGCCTTTTGTTTGACCGCTAATCAGTTCTGAATTTTTATAGATCCATTTTGCCAGTTTATATGAACGGTGAATGATCCATTTATTTTTGATGATGCCCATTTTCTCTGCACTTTCCGGCCAAAGATCTGAGACATTGAAAATAAGTTTGCATGCCCATTTTCTTTTAAGCATAACGGCCGTGATGCCCAAAAACAAAGGAGGCGATTCGCAAATAATGACATCCGGTTTTGCAATTTTTTTTCGCGCAATTCGCCAGGCATTCATAGTAAAAGAAAAATAATTTGCCAGCCTGTAATATAAACTCTTTTTCTTACTCACGAAAAGTTTGGAGCGGTGAACAGTGATTCCATTTATTTTTTCTGTTGAATATAATTTATTTTCATACCCCGGGTATATTTCCTGTTTGGGATAATTAGGCAAAGCAGTCAACACTTCCACCTCTGCACCAAATGACTGCAAATGCTCAGCCAGGCTGGACAATCGGTTTTGGGGCGCACCGGTTTCGGGCAAATAATATTGCGTTAGAATTAAGATTTTCACCTGCTGATCACATTGCTGATAAGGTGCGGACAATTTTTTCGCCAGCCTGCCCGTCACCATACAATGCGGAAGATAGGGGAAAAGGTTTTGATAAAAAAACTTGCGCCATCCGTATGATCTTTTCATCGTCTGCGCCTGCAAGAAAACTAAAGCCATTTTCTATGAGTTCAACCCATTCAGTTTCTTCGCGTAATGTGATGCAGAATTTGCTGAAGAAATACGCCTCTTTCTGCAAGCCGCCACTGTCCGTGATGATCAAAGAAGATTGATTGATCAATTGCAACATATCAAAATAACCAACAGGATCAATGATGGTAAAACTTGTTTTTATTCCATACGCACTTAATAATTTCTTAGTACCTGGATGCAATGGTAAGATCACTTCTACGTCTTTATGTAATATATTTAAAGCTTGTATAATGGCTTGCATTTTTTCAATAGAGCGCGTATTTTCCGGGCGGTGAATGGTTGCTAAAATAAAATTTCTATTGCCGGAATAAAATTTTTGAACAGCAGAAGAATTCGTTTTATTAAAATAATATTTCGCGGCATCCAGCATTACATCACCGGTATTTTCAATAGTATGAAAATTATTTTCAAAACCTTCCTTCTGTAAATTTTGAATCGCAGTTTCCGTAGGACAAAAAAGAAAACGACTGATTTTATCTGTGAGCATTCTGTTGATCTCTTCCGGCATTGCCCGGTTGAAACTTCGCAATCCTGCTTCAATATGGGCGACTGGAATATGCAATTTCACGGCAGCCAATGCAGCGGCAAGAGTACTATTTGTGTCGCCATAAACCAGTACCAGCGCGGGTTTTTCTTTTAAAAAAATTTCTTCCAGGCCCGCAATCATTTTTCCAGTCATGGCGCCATGATTCGTTTCGCGGATGGTTAAATTATATGCAGGTTCCGGTATACCCATTTCAGAAAAAAATATTTGCGACATATTTTCATCATAATGCTGGCCGGTATGCACGATCATTTCATGGATCAATTGCTGCGATTTCAACACGCGCGAAACCACTGCCGCTTTTATAAACTGCGGACGTGCACCAACTACCGTGATCATTTTAATCGCCATAAATTCAATGATTTTTTAATGTAGAAATGACTGCCTGGAATTTTCCATTTTTATTCAGGGGGATTTCTTTGCAGCTTTCAATATTCACTTGTATATTTTCCAATTGCGAAGAAATTCGTTGCCTTATTTTTATTTCATCTTCTTCCGCTAAATCATTTTCTGTTTCCACTTTTATAAAAATTTCATGTAAAGTATGTTGAATCACCTGCGCACGAATGACTGATTTCAAATCATAGAAAACGCTGTGAAAACGAACCATTTCCCGGCCATCATTTCCAATAATTACATCTTCCTGCCTGCCACAAATCTCTTTTACCAAAGGCATATTTCTTCCGCAGCTACATGTTTCATCTGATAAAATAATTTCATCGCCAATTGCATAGCGAATGAGCGGCTGATCAAAATTCAGGAAACCTGTGCAATATACATTCCCTGTTTCTCCTGGTTTAACAGGGTTTAAATTTTTATCCAATACTTCTATCAAACCCGCATCAGGACTGATATGCAGCCCGCCGGATTCGCATTCCGTGATCAGGCCGCAGGCTTCCACGCCACTCCAGCCATCGAATGTTTTGCAATGATACACTTCTGAAAATAAATTGCGCATTTCGGTAGTTAGCTTTTCACTGGAAGTGATCACGCATTTTAATTCCGGTCCTTGCAATTTATTTTCTTTGATAAAACGCGCCAATAAATAATTGGACATTGCATAGCCGGTCATATACTGCACATTGAATTTGCGCATGCCTTCCAAATAATCAGCAGCATTTTTCTTACTGATATGGTATGCAGAAAAATACACTTGTTTTTCAAAAAAATTATACCTGTAAAATGGCGGATTCCCTGAAGCGCCCGGTAACACACGCCTTCCGCCGATCATGCCGCGCGGAATATGGCTGCTCACGCCGGCCCAGTTTCTTACACGGCTTTCGAATAATGCATACCAGCGTTGATGCATAAGATGGGAAAATAAAATATTTAAAGGCGTACCGGTACTGCCACTGCTGGGAAAAAATGTGCCATGCTTTTCTCTTTTTGAACTGAGTAAAAGATCGCTCCCATTTTTGCGTAAATCATTTTTGGATAAAATGGGTAAGCGTGAAATGTTGTCTATAGAAATTGTATGAATATTTTTTTCATTGATTCCATATTTTTCAAATTCCTTCCTGTAATACGGAACGGTCTGAACCGCATGACTTAAAATTTTTTTTAATTGTTTTTCCTGGTATTCCGCCCATTGGCCTGTAGTAAAGCTTTCACGGGATTTCGCGGCTTCATATTTCTTTGCAAAAATGCCTCCCATTCTTCTTTTTTTCCATTGGTAGCCATACGCAGAAATCATTGCGTTTTGCAACACAACAGGACTCGCACCATATATTTTTTCATACAAACTCACAGTAGCTTTTCTTTGAAATTGAAAGTTGATTAAAAATATCGGAATTCAACTGTTTATTTATAAATCATAATTGTAACTTTGAAAAAAAATTATGGGCATACTGGATCAATTAAAAGAATATTTCTTTTTAAAAAAACATGATGAAAATGATCCACCTTCAAAATGGATGAAGTACATGCATGGCATGAACCGCATTTCCATTTTTATTTTTACACTGGCATTAATATATATGCTCATCAAATTTTTAATCATACCACTTTTTAACTGATCTTTTTTCACGAATTCAATTTTTTTTCATTTGCAAGATCAATAATAATTGCCGCAGCATTTGCAGAAGCATTTCCGCCCGCGGATAAAATATTTTTTAACGCTTCATAATCTTTTTTCATCCGGGCAATCGTTGCTTTATCTTCCAATATTTTTTTCAATTCATTAGTAATATTTTGCGGCGTAAGTTCATCCTGTATTAATTCCTTCACCACTTCTTTATCCATGATCAAATTCACCAATGAAATGAATTTTATTTTAATCAATTTCTTAGCAATCATATAACTAACCGGGCTTCCTTTATAACAAACGACTTCAGGCACGCCGAACAATGCTGTCTCCAAAGTGGCTGTACCACTGGTTGTTAGCGATGCAATAGCAATAGATAATAACGCGTATGTTTTATTTTTTACTAAATTAACGTTGGAATAATCAGCAGTGAAATTTTCATAAAATGAATCTTCGACACCAGGCGCTTTGGCGATCATGAAATGATAATCCGGAAACGATTTAGAAGCCTCAAGCATCAGGGGTAATTTTTTAGAAATCTCCTGTTTACGACTGCCGGGCAATAATGAAATGACTGGTTTGGAAAAACCTTCATTCAATTTTTCATATTGTTCGTGGGCAAAAAAAGTTTCAACAACTTCCACGAGCGGATGACCAACGTATGCTACATCCCAATTCCATTTGTTTTTAAAATACTCTTTTTCAAATGGCAGGATTACCATCATCCTGTCAATATTTTTTTTCATTGCCGGCACACGGCTTTCTTTCCAGGCCCATACCTGCGGAGAAATATAATAAGCAATTTTGAATTGTTGTTGTTTCGCCCATTTCGCGATGCGTAAATTAAACCCGGGATAATCAATCAACACTAAAATGTCCGGTTCGAATGCAAGAATATCTTTTTTGCAAAATTTCAAATTTCCTAAAATCTTCGGCAAATGCATGATCACTTCTGCAAAACCCATGAAAGCCAAATCTTTGAAATGCTTTACCAGCTTAGCTCCTGCGGCTTCCATCAGGTCACCTCCCCAGGCGTGTATCACTGCATGTTCATCCCGTGCTTTGATGGCTTTGATGAGATTGCTTCCATGCAGGTCACCACTTGCTTCGCCGGCTATTAAATAATATTTCATGTTTTTGAAATCATTTGCTCACCTGCAATTTTTATCTCTTTAACTAACTAATTTATAAATAATCACCGGCAATGCATAGATGATTGTAACGAGAAAAATTCCCTTTGCTGTTTTATCTAATTTTTTATTTATAAAAATAGTAAACACAATTGCATTTGCCAGCAAAGCGAAACTCATCAGCGCCGTGATGAGTGAATTACTTTGTTTCACCACGTTTATAAAATCAACAAACCTGTTTGGATATGCCTTCCAGTAATAGAAAGCAAATATGCCGATTGCAGGCGCGAGTATGCCCAGAATGATGCCAAGTAAAAAACTATCTTTTTTCATTTGTTGTTGAGATCTTTTTCCAGTTTTGTTTTCAATGCATATTGTGTAAGGTCAAACTGCACCGGCACCACGCTCACATAATTATTTTCCAAAGCCCAGACATCTGTATCTTTTCCTTTATCAAAATTTAAGAATTTTCCGGTAAGCCAATAATATTTATTTCCATGCGGATCTGTTCGTTCATCAAATTCTTCCTGGTATTTTGCATAGGCCTGGCGACAAACACGAATCCCTTTTATCAGGCTACCTGGCACCGCGGGAATATTTACATTCAGGCAGGTGTGTTTGTCGTATTTTTTACTCAATAATTGTTTTACTAATATTTGCACATATTTCGCAGCACCGGAAAAATCTGCATCAATACTATAATCCAGCAGGCTGAAACCTATACTGGGTATGCTTTCTATGGATGCCTCGAGGGCTGCGCTCATCGTGCCACTATAAATTACATTAATAGAATGATTGGAACCATGATTAATACCGCTCAGGCAAATATCCGGTTTGCCATGCAATACTTTATCCACTGCGAGCTTTACGCAATCTACCGGTGTGCCACTACAATCCCAGGCTTCAATACCTTTAAAAAAATGCACCGGTCGGAGCCGTAAAGGTTGCCCGACCGTGATCGCGTGGCCCATGCCACTTTGCGGTTTATCCGGTGCAACCACCACCACTTTGCCCAAATCTTTCACGGCTTCCACCAATGCGCGAATGCCGGGCGCGGTGACGCCATCATCATTGATGACGAGGATCACCGGAATTTTTTTTATTGATTTTTTTGCTTTGGCCATTGCGCGCAAGATACATGAATCAGGCATGAATTTAAAAGAGAAAATTTCAACATGCATTAACCATTTTTTGTATAAAGTATTATAATTTTTTATGTAGTTTACATCCATGAAAGGACACCGTTTTACAAAATTTGATATCAATGCAAATGGGAAATCAAAGTTTGATCAATTGCTGGACCTGTTTATGCAACTGCTCACATATACAAGCGGCGACGCGGCGGAAGCGATGCAATGGATGAATGAGTTGGATAAAAAATATCAATTGACCGATGATGCTTATGGTATGGGCGACTTTATTGATGAACTAAAAGAAAAAGGTTATCTCAAAGAAGATGCAGTGACCGGCGAATTTGATATCACCGGCAAAAGTGAACAAACCATCCGCAAAAATAGCCTGGAAGAGATTTTTGGGAAATTAAAAAAAACCACGCGGGGAAATCATAGCACGTCAAAACCTGGCCAGGGAGATGAAATAAATCCTGATACCAGGCCATTCCAGTTTGGCGATATGCTGGAGCAAATTGATTTTACAGAAAGCATTCGTAATGCGCAGATCAATCATGGTATAAATAATGATTTTGATTTGCAGGAAAATGATTTGCATATCCGCGAGACAGATTTTGTAACACAATCATCCACGGTATTGATGATCGATATTTCGCACTCCATGATTTTATATGGAGAAGATCGAATTACGCCCGCGAAAAAAGTTGCCATGGCTTTGAGTGAATTAATTCAAACCAGGTATCCAAAAGACACGCTTGATATTGTAGTTTTTGGTAATGATGCATGGCCAATTGAAGTAAAGGATTTGCCTTACTTAAAAGTTGGGCCGTATCACACGAATACTGTTTCTGGGCTTGAACTGGCAATGAATATTTTGCGCAGAAGAAAGAATGCCAACAAACAAATTTTTATGATCACAGATGGTAAACCAACCTGTTTGAAGATCGGTAAAAAGTATTATAAAAATAGTTTTGGACTCGACCGCAAAGTGGTGAATCGTTGCCTGAATCTTGCGGCACAATGCAAAAAATTAAAGATTCCCATCACTACATTTATGATTGCCAGTGATCCGTATTTGCAAAAGTTTGTGCAGGAATTTACGGAAATGAATAAAGGAAAAGCTTTTTTTGCATCGCTGGATAAATTGGGTGCATTTGTATTCCGAGATTTTGAAAGTGGAAAAAGAAAAACTTTGTATTGATTTTTTTCCGCTTCGTAAAATTTCGCTACACATTTCTAAAAATTTTTTAATAAAAAATTCTATAAATATTTATATATAAAAATGAACATTCAAAAAATAAAAACGGTTGGTGAATTAAAGAAAAGTGGTTATGTTTTTCAAACTATCAAGGAAGAAGTACGCAAAAATTTAATTAAAAAAATTGAGTCAGGCGAAACGGCTTTCGATGGCATCTATGGTTATGAAGATTCAGTGATACCGGATACGGAACGCGCCTTATTAAGTAAGCATAATATTTTATTCCTTGGTTTGCGTGGCCAGGCCAAAACACGTATTTCGCGAAAGATGATCAACTTGCTGGATGAATATATTCCTGTAATTGCAGGCAGCGAAGTGAATGATCATCCATTACGGCCTTTTAGTAAATTTTCTATAGACCTGCTTGCTGAATATGCAGATGAAACGCCCATCGAATGGCTGCATCGCGATAATCGTTATGCAGAAAAACTGGCAACGCCGGATGTAAGTGTGGCAGATTTAATCGGCGATATTGATCCCATCAAAGCGGCTAATTTAAGATTAAGTTTTGCAGATGAACGCGTGATACATTATGGCATTATTCCACGAAGTAACCGCGGTATTTTTGTGATCAATGAATTGCCTGATTTGCAGGCACGCATCCAGGTTTCTTTATTTAATATCCTGGAAGAAGGCGATATACAAATTCGTGGTTTTAAACTGCGCATGCCTTTGGATATTTTATTTGTGTTCACTGCAAACCCGGAAGATTATACCAATCGCGGAAGTATTGTTACGCCTTTGAAGGACAGGATTGAAAGCCAGATATTAACGCATTATCCAAAAGATATAGAAACAGCGTTGGCGATCACTGCTCAGGAAGCGCATGTGCCAAAAGATCAGCAGGAGCGGGTAGAAGTGAGTGATTTAATAAAAAGATTGATTGAGCAAATTGCATTCGAAGCAAGAAGTAATGAATATGTGGATAAAAAAAGTGGCGTGAGCGCAAGGCTTACTATTGCTGCATTTGAGAACGCATATAGCAGCGCTGAAAGAAGAGCGATTATGCAACATGAAAAAAATACGCAGGTGTGGATCAGTGATCTTGCCGGAATTATTCCTGCGATCACAGGAAAAATAGAACTCGTATATGAAGGCGAACAAGAAGGGCCATTTATTGTCGCGATGAATTTATTAGATAAAGCCATACGCACGCGCTTCACAGAATATTTTCCCAATCCTGAAGCGATGAAAAAAAGAAAGAATACAGGAAAACCATCACAAACTAATAAACCAGAAGAAAGTCCGTATCGCTCCATCACGCGCTGGTTTGACGCCGGCAATCACCTCGATCTGATGCAGGATATGAAAGACGCTGAAAAGATCGCAGCATTGTACCAGGTAGATGGTTTGCATGCTTTTGTAAAAAAATATTTTTCACATACCTCCGAAAAAGAATGTGCTTTATTAATGGAATTTGTGTTGCATGGTTTATCTACTTTTTCAATGATCAGTAAAAAAATGGTGGAAGGAAAAATACAATTTAAAGACCTCATGGGAAGCATGATGAATATGGGTAATGAACATGAAGATGATGACCTGGAAGATTCACCTTTCAATTAAAAAAAATACTACAAACCTCGTAAGCCGGATTCTGTTTCTACGCCATCATTTATCTGCGATAAACATTACTGTTTACCTGTAGCTGCCTACCCATCCGCGAACCTGCGGGCAACAGGCACTGCCGAAGCAGTACGGATTTACATGGCATTTCAGCACCCCGGGTTTACCCTTCCACTATATTACTATATGCGGAACGGGAGCTTTTACCTCCCATTTTCACCCTTACTTCCCATTGCTGCGAAGCGGTTATTTTCTGTGGCACTTTCCCGTGTTCATTTTATTCCGCGAGGAAAAATAAACAGCCGGCTATTCACCGGGAGGCTGCCCTTTGCTGTCCGGACTTTCCTCGGCGTTCTTTAAAACGCCGCGATGGTGCGGGTTTGTAGCGATGCAAAGATATTATAAATTAGGAGCAGTGCAGGAAAATTGAGTCTGAATATTTTAATGCAGAAAAACTTCTGTGGCACCATAGCCAAAACGCGGATCATATTGATTGACAAAATAACGCACTTCTTTTTTAGATTTTATGAGGCTATGAATTTCATCGCGCAATTTCCCGGTGCCAATACCATGGATGAAAATAACAGATGTCAAATGCTGATCGGCGGCTAGGTGAAACCATTTTTCAAATTCTTCCAGTTGTATTTGAAGTATATCGAAATTACTCAGGCCTTGCCAGTCGTCGGCTAATTTTTCGATATGTAAATCCACGATAGTACGCGCGGGAATATGGGTAAAATTTTTACGGTTTGTTTTTGATGCCGGTGAAAAAGAAGTATTACTTTCTTCCACTATTTTATCAGGAAATTTTTCCAGTAATAAGTAAGAGATCATAGGTTCATTTTTTTCCTTGATCTTTTCTATTTGATGGAAAAGCTGTTTGGGCCTGGGTTTCAGCATAGCTTCTGCTTCTGCCGCTTTTCCTTTTTGTGGTGTAGAAAGAGAAAACAAAAAATTAAAAGTGGGAGAATCATTGATTTCCGCGAAAGCAATATCGTGTAAATAAAAATTATTGAAGGGAGGAATTTCATTAGTTAGTTCAAATGATAATTTCCCCGAAAAAAATTGTTTGTAGGAAAATTTATATGCCAGAGAAGTTTTATTGACCAGGTAAATTTTCAAAGAATCCACGATCTCATCATCGAATTCATCGAGGATAAATTTTGGTAAAACAGATAAGTGAATGCCTTCTTCCGGCAAACCGGCCTGCGGTTTTTGTTTTTCCTTGGGAATAAAGTCAATATAAGTTTTCTCTTTTTTTACAGGCTCTGTTTTCTTTTTGGAAAAGCGTTGGAAGTAGGGAAAATCAAGCTGGTTGAGATTGGCTGGAAACCGCACGCCGCGTACTTCTACGAGCGCCATGTCATCATCAATAAATTCTATTATTTTACCCTCTTCTTTGGTCAGCATCACGATGATGTCGTCACCCACTTCAAATTTCATAGATTGTGTTTAATTCAACTTTTGAGTGGCAAAGTTAGTTGATTTAAAAATTTTGCAGCAGGTGGGGAAATAGAATTCCTTTCTGCCCGAATCTCTATGGCCATAGAGACCAGATTTATAAATAAAAGTTCATTGTTTATTCTATCGCTCAATAAAGCTTTTTTAGCCCGGAACTACTGCTGAATGTCGCCTTTTTTGGTGTTGTCACCAACAAAGATTCAACCTCGAAAATGTTCCAAAAAGCCAAAATCATCAATTTCAGTTTTGCTGTGCAGTATATTTTAAAAATCGCATTTGAATTTTTTCTTTTTCAAATTCGTCCTGAATTTGCCAGATAATATGTAAATGATTCGGCATAATTACAAAGCTATAAACAATAATACTTTTTTCCTGGTGCAAAAATTTTAACTGTTCATAATGATTTCTTTGCATTCATCATTTACTAATAATTTTTTCCATTCGAGGATTGTTGCGGTAAAAAATTGAGAATGATTTAAAATTGATTTTATTCATTCGATAAATATAAATAATTTTCCAATTGAACCTTGTTGTCAACACCATCAAGGCATAGCAAGGAAGGTTTATGCTTCATAAATTAAAAGTATGGTAAAAAATAAATTGATATACCTTGTTTCTACCCTTATACTATTAGCAGGTTTAATTTTATTTTTTCTCTTTAATAACAGGTACTCTACAAAAACACCTGATGGTAAAAATTTTGTTGATAAAATAAGAGAAGAAAATAAGTCTGGCTTTGATTCTTTGCAAAATGCAATTAATCATGAAAATGAATTAAACAACCAGATTGAGAAAAACATAGACACTGGTGATTTTAATGCCGCTTACTCATTGATGGATTCTCTTCCTCCTTTTGGAAAAGCACATTCTATACAACTTTACCAAGGGATGATTTATACTAAGCAAAAAAAATACCCCGAAGCCATTGAAGCATATACTGTAGCTTTAAATGAAGTACCTTACTCCAAAGCAAAGAGCATGAGGGCGGAGGTGTATGTAAAAATGAATAAACCAGAACTTGCCTTGTCTGATTACAAAAGTATTTATGAATACAATTATTATTACAGCTACCACATTGCCAATACATTTATGCTCATGCATAAAAAAGATAGTGCTCTTAAATACTACCGCATATATTTAACGCATTATCCAAATGATACAATTGTACAGCAAAAAGTCAAGTCATTAAACCCTATATAATTTTTATATTTTGAGTAAGATTTTTAAGGGATGAATAAAATAAAAAGGACATTAACAGAAGCATAATTACTTCAAATATTAAAATCCCCCACCGAGGGTTGTTTATATTTTCAATGTATATTTTGTAAGGATAATTTTTAGCATAAAAAATTGAAATCTGACTGTTTTCATTTTCTATGAATTGGGTAAAATCATACTGTTTTAAAGAAATTGTAGATTTTAAGTTCCCCTTTAAATAATCATTATAATAATTTATTTGCAAAGAAATTTCGTTGGATTTGTTTATGTCATTAGTTCTTATAATAGTAGCATTTGCAATCCGCTTTGTTAGAAAAAAGTTTACGTCCCTGTATAAAGTGTATATCATACCTGCCGAATAAGCAATAGAAAAGATCAACAGTACTATATGCTTTATTTGCTTTTGCATTATTCTTTCGGTTTAGAACTTCTACGATAGCTGGTTTATTTACAGTATTTATTTATGTAATCATTTGCATCCTCATTTCCATTTTCAAGAGCTTTTTTAAAATCTTCGCATGCTTCTACTTTATTATTCATTTCAAAATTTATGGAACCTCTATATATATATGATTGACCTGCCATATAATTACTAACTATACATAAATCAAAGTTTTTTACTGCCAATTTCATTTCTCTTAAATAATAATAACAAACTCCGCTTTGATATATTAATTCAATGGTTGGAATATCATACTTAGCATCTTTATCATTCAGCTTTTTTAAACTGCTTGAATAATCTATGAAGGCACTATCTTTTACTTTGTTTAGAAGAGCTAATTTAAAATAATATGCCGCACTATCATTGCTTTCTAATCCTTCATAAAGCATACCTAATTGATATAATGTATAAACATTTGAAGGATAAAATAAATAAACTTTTAAGTATGCTAATTTTGCAGAATCTATTTTATTTAACGAAGAAAAAATATCCGCTCTTGTAAGTAAAGCTTCAATACAATTTGAATCATTTTTTAAAACTTCTGTAGCCATTGATAATAATTTAATCGTATCAACAAATCCTCTTGGTGAAGATTGAAGTGTGTTGAAAGCTTCACATGTATCTATAGATATATTTCTACATGAATTAAACAAGAGCAAAACCGAAATTATATAAATCTGGAATTTATAAGTCATAATAAAATATTGATTTGGAGGTTTTACCCCCGCTACGTAAAGTTCTGCAATGACTCTATGGATTTGAAATAAAAGCCAGATTTAATCTGGAATTCAAAGTTATAGCGCATACGCTTTAATTAATGATCACAAAAGTTACAAAGAAAAAAAACAAACTGATCTCTTATTTTATATCCTTCATTTTTCCTCAGAATACAATTTAGCAAAATTCTTTTAATTAAACATTTGTTTCTTTAATACCAGGTTAAGCCTGGCTTTTATTTTCTTCCTTAGTGCGCTGCGCAACACAAAGGAGAGCTGGGGTCTAATCATTCTTTCTTTTCATTGTCCATTGGCCATCAAACTTATTGTTTTCTATTTGCCAAACACCTTTAAAGCTGTCTGTCAACGGGTCGTAAAGGCCAGAATATGCAATATTGCTTGACTGTTTTGATATGTCTTTTTGTGTTTGTCCTGTCTCATCCAAAACATATTTAAAAGGATCTTTTTTTTCAAAGCAAATAAAGTTCTTTAAAATGAAACCATTTATGGTAGCTGGGTTATCTGATTGCTTATTATCGTCAACACAAATGCCTTGCAATTCGCCATTTTCTAAAGTAAGATTAATTAAAAAATTCTCTTTTTTACCTCTAAGCAAATCTTTGTAACTGTCACCATATATAAATTGTCCATGCCAATTACCAGAAAAGTGATTGTCAAAAGAAAACGCATTTTTGGAGAATGTAAATCCCTCAAATACTGTATCAAGTAACTCATCGTCTGAGTCGAATGATTCCCCGGTATATCTTTTGAATATTTCAAAGACAAAATTTTCGCCTACCTGATTTTCTAAATAGGGCTCATCAATGTTATCGTCAAAATAATATAACCGCTGCCCGTCCTTGTCAATCTTTGATTTTGAAAGTAATTCTTTTTCCTGTTCGAGTGGTTCTCCCATATCAAGTATTGTTCCTAAATCAGCATCACCAGCTTTAGCTCTAATTTTTTCGCCATTTCTTATTATTGCAAAACCGAAATGGTTTATATTGCTTTGCAGTGAAACGGCACAGATTTCTGATTTCGGAAAAAGTTCTATTAATTTTTTTTCTGTGTCACTTATATTTTTGTCAAAGAAGTTCAACGGTAAATTGTCCGCACAGATTATCAAATTGTTTTTATAAACTCCT
>JBBRSI010000042.1:0-17215 GCA_038245585.1 Chitinophagales bacterium | reverse complement strand
GCTTTTTGCAGATCAAGAAAGCGGGTATAGGCCTGTTCAAATACTTTTGCGAAACGCTTACTGATGTCAGTCATTTCTTCATTGGGCTCTTTTGTAATGAGTAACAAATATCCTTGCTTAAAAAAACCCACATAATAACATTGCTTTGTAGGTAGTGACAGTCCTGCATCTTCCAATTGCTTGATGGCTACTGCTACAGAAGGAAGGGTGCGCAAAAAATCATAATGCTTGTCCAGCTCCTTTCCTTCCCAGATTTTTTCATGTGAATCTGTTCCTGTTAATGAAGCTTTATATATATCATGATGTGTCGGTTCTTTTTTATAAGGGATCATCATTGGTGGTAGTAATCCGCCAGAATCTGCGCCCATCCACACTTCTACAGTGTCATTTTCTTTCCATGTGCAAAACCCGCAACTCCATGTTTCAAAACCAAGTGCTTTTATTTGTTGAAATAAAATGGAAGCGGTATCTGCTAATTCTTCGCTATGCTGCATCGACATTGCTCTTGCACGAACCCGTTCCAATGCCACTTCCAACTGCGCTTCTCTTGCTTGTGCTTCCGCCAATGAAATATCGGTGTAACGCTGGTATGCCAGGTCAAATACATTTCTAATTCTTTTCAGGATAAGTAATTGCTCCTCACTTATTTTTTTAAAAGTAGAAATACCAACGCTTCCTGTCTTTACGGAATAGAAGTAATAATAGAGAACAGTTATATTGTTCAGCCTTGCATCTTCATATTCTCCATTTTTTTGTCTAAATGTTTTCCATTCTTCTAACTCTTTTCCCTTAACAACAGTTTCTGTGAATGCATCTGTTGCACTTTTCATTTGCTTTATAGAGCTGTCAATTTCAGAATTTTTATGGTATGGTATCTGGGTAATTGCGCCACCGCAGAAATCAGAGTAATCATAGTCAGTGATATATTTTCTTTCATCATTAAAAATTTCAATTAATGCATTCCTGATTTCACTGAATCCTAATTTCGTTAATTCACTAAATTGTATTTGACAGATATTGAGTAAATCATCCGGCTTCATCATACTCATGGCCACTGCTCTTATCTTTTCCAGGGATGTTTCAATTTCCAGTTCCCTGTTTTTTTCTACAAGATCTGCTGTTCTATCTGCTACTAATTTTTCTAATTCATCTACTTTTTGTTTCCAACTTTCAATACCGAAAGTGTCTTCCTCACTTTGTACATTTTCCGGCTTAGAACCATGCCAATGTATTATTATCCATTTATCGTTTTTATATTCCATTATAATGGAAATCCGTAAATACATTTTTATTTTTTCACCATTTACTGCAACGGTTAAATGAAGATCCTCCGCAAAAGCAGCAAGGTTTTCATTGGAATTTACATATCGGCTTACAGGCTCTAATTCCCAGTCCATCTCTAAACCTTCACTCTGCTCTTTCTGGATTAATAATAATTTATGAAATTCTTCTACACCAAATATTTTCTCATCTGCAGTTGTTCCAAAGCCCATTGCTTTTTCCGATAAAATCTCGTTGAGTGAATCAGGCTTTATACGGCCAAGACACTGGTCTATAAAACTTCGATAAGTGTCTAATAGCAGTTTTTCTTTTTTGGTATTCATACAATGTTTACTTCTTTAAGTAAATTAATTTTATTTATTTTGAAATTAGAAACGAGCAACTCCTTTTTAGCATAAAATGTTTTTCATTTTAATTTACCGGTATTGAAATAATAAAACTACTTCCTTCACCGAGGTTGGTTTCTACTTTTATTTCACCTCCATGTACACTTACGATATCATAAGCTAAAGACAATCCCAGGCCGGTTCCTTTCCCGGCCGGTTTGGTTGTGAAAAATGGCTGAAAGATTTTATCTAAAATTTCTTCCGGTATTCCGGTACCATTATCTTCTACACTTATTTCAAGGCAATTTTTATTTATCCGCGTGGTTACTTTTATGCCGGGAACATATTTATTTTCCCCGTGATTTTCTTTATTCAGCATTCGCGTTTTTTCTGTGCACGCATAAAAAGAATTATTCAGCATATTCAAAATAGTCCTGCCAATATCCTGCGGCATCACATTTATTTTTTCCAGCGTGTTATCAAAATTCGTTTGTAAATCTGCATGAAAGTTTTTGTCTTTGGCACGAATACCATGATAGGCCAGGCGAATATATTCTTCGCATAAAAAATTAATATCTGTGGGCACTTTCATCCCTGAACTGCTTCTCGAATGCAGGAGCATACCTTTTACGATTGCATCAGCGCGTTTACCATGATGATTTATTTTTTCTTCATTGGCACTTATATTTTGGGCGATCGCTTTTACTTCTTCTAAATTTCCTGCATTTATTTCTTCCTCCAATTCAGTGATCAATTCACTGTTCAGGTCAGAAAAATTATTGACAAAATTGAGCGGGTTTTGAATTTCATGTGCAATGCCTGCAGTGAGTTCACCAAGGCTTGCCATCTTTTCTGACTGTATCAATTGAGCCTGTGTTGATTTCAATGTTCTGTATGCATCTGCATTGTCCATGGCAACAGCAGTATACGTTGCAAGGCTTCGAAGTACATTCAGGTGATAATCGTTATAGGCGTTTTTATGAAAACTCTGCGCAGTGATTACACCAATTGATTTGTCTTTATAAATCAGCGGAAGATAAATGATTGATTCCGATTTTTCATTCTCATTAATCTCCGGAATATTCGAAATATAAATTGCATTTTCCTTTTCAAAATCATTAATGAAAATTTCTTTCTTATTATTGAAACACCAGGTCGCCGGGCGACTCGTATCATCCAGTTGATAGCTGTAAGGAGCGAGTGTTTTTTCCTGTTGTTTGGTCGCCGGGAAATCCAGTGCAGCTTTATCTTTATTAATGATACCAATGCCTAATATAGAAGCGTCCATTAATTTATTCACGTGTGAATAAACCGTATCAATGATGTGTTCGATGGACAATGATGCAGTTATATCTTTTCCCATTTCGCTGATGAGTTCAATATTTTTATGACGTTCTTTTTCTGCATCCGCTTTTAATTTTTCTTCTCTTATCAGCGAGTGCTGTCTTTCTTTAGCAAGTACGCGCCTGCGCTGAATTCCAATGAACAGGAATACCAGCACACCAAGTAAGATTGCATATAATAACCAGGCCCACCAGGTACGATACCAGGGTGGTAAAATTTCAAAGGAGTAACTGTCCATACTACTTTCAATGCCCTGGATATTTAATGCTTTTACTTTAAATGTGTATTTGCCCGGCGGAAGGTTGGTATATTCTTTCGTGTTTTCTTTGGACCATGAAGACCAGTCTTTATCGAAGCCTTCTAAATATGTTTTAAATTGATTGGCATTTTTTCCTTCATAGCTTGTCGCAGCATATCGAAACTTCAGGGAGTTGTGTGTAAAATTTATTAAATTCAATGACACGCTGTCCAAACCTTCGCCATAATAAATGATGGAATCATTATCCGTTTCTATGCTGCGTATCAATGCGGCATAATTATTATTTACATTTTTCCTGGAAAAATCATAACTAATAATTCCGGAACCTGTACCTATCCAGGCTACCGCATTATTTTCTGAATAGATCTGGTAGATGGCTTCATCTGCAAAACTCCTGAAAGGTGCAGAGAGCCATTTGTAAGAACCATCCTTTTGCACAGAACCCATATCCAGCCTGCCTTTTGCGCCGATCCAAATTCTCCCGACATTATCCTGGTGAAAAAAATTGATGGTATTACCATTCGTTATTTTATAAAAGCTACGAACAATTTGATCTGCCGTATCCGAAATAAATATTTTTTTATTTTCATTAAAAGTGTACAGGCTGTCAGGTGTATAAAAATAATCAATGCCATTTATTTTTTGTATAAAAACAAAGCCTCCCTGCAAACCATTTGATTTATCAAAATGCTCTGCAACTGCATCCTTTAAATTAATTTTACCCAGCGCATCTTTTTTAAAACTTATCCTGTAAAGCCCGGATGAAAATGTACCGAGCCAAACGCGCCCATCCGCATCTTCTGCAATGGCTGTTGACTGATCCGGGTTATTTAAAATTTGTCCTTCATCGGTATATGTTTTGCCATTGTATAAAACAGACCATAAGCCGCTGCCTGTGCCCACGTACAACCTGTTTGAATCAATAGAAGATCTTTTTAGAATATTAATATTGTATTCATTACCGGCCGTTTTTCGTACGGGTAATAGCGCATCATGATCTACTTTAAAAAGGCCATCAGAAGTGCCGACTAATAAATCATTTCCAATCTCTGCCAATGACCAGGATTGATTATGGCTGTTCTTCAATAATTCAAAAGTTGAACTATTTGGTTTTAAAAAATAAACGCCATCACTTGTTGCTGTATAAATAATATTATTATGTCGGATGATATCATTTGGCGTAGTAGTTATATTATTGCGGGAATCAAAGTACGTAACGGGGGAACCGTAATCGATGCCTGAAATTCCATTGCTTGTTGCAAGCCATATTTCACCTGCCCTGTCCTGGAAAGTATATTGAATTACATTATCAATAATACCCCCTTCCCGGTTATACCTGCGCAATTCTTTACCTGTAGTATCTATTACAATCGCGCCACCGTTTAAAGTGCCCAATAAAATATTTTCATCTGATAAAATAACACCTGGCAAATAACTCAAATTATTTTTTATAAATTCATCTGCTGTGGATTTAAAAGGTGTAAAATGCATACCGTCATATTTAAATAAACCCATTGATCTTGTTACAATTAAAATCATTCCTTTTTCCCCCGGGAATGGTAGCATACCATAAATTTTTTCCTGCGCAAATTTTTCTCCTTCTTTGCAAAGTGAGACAGAATCATTGTTTACAACCATTAGTCCTTTGTTCCATTCGCGCACATAAATTTTTCCATTTGCCTGGAACATGGTATGAAAACCATTTGCGCTTTGAATAATTTTAAATGATTGTTTTTCGATATTCCAAATCAAAATATAATTACCGGTATTGAAATAAACTTGCCCATCGCTGATATACGTATTCCACACATCAGAAAAATCTTTTTTGTCATGTGGTAAAAAATTCATGAGTGAATGGAATACTAGTTTACCAGAAGAATCAGCCAGGTAAAACCCCAATTCTCCCTGTGCACCGGTAAAAATTTTCCCATCATTTTCAATTGCCAGCGAAAAAATATTGGATTTATTTGGAACCGGATAAAGCCGCCAGGTAGCGCCATCAAATTCCAGCAGGCCGGACCCATTTCCAAAATACATGATGCCGCGTTTGTCCTGGGTGATTGCCCAGTTTTGCTGAAATGCACCATATTCTTTGGGAGAATAATTGATAATATTCTGTGAGCCGCTTTGCGTAAAATCCTGTGCGGTGCAAACCGAAAAAAGGCATCCGAGAATTGATGCCAGTAAAATTTTTTTCATTTTTAGAAAAGTTTTTAGGGTTGCTTATAATGTCTGAATCGCGGATTGTACGGATTACCTGATTTCACTGATTTTTCTACTCTAAAATATTTCACCTTCAATGCTTATATTAATCCGTGTAATCTTTTAATCCGACTAAATCTGTGCCTGTCCCGTATTCATCGGGAATTCAGACAATTGGTAATTCAATGATAAAAGTTGTTCCTTCTCCTTCTTTCGTTTGAACGATAATATTTCCTCCATGTGTTTTTACAATATCATAACTCAGGCTTAAACCTAAACCAGTTCCCTGCCCCGTAGGTTTCGTTGTGAAAAATGGCTGAAAGATTTTGTCGATAATATTTTTCGGAATACCATTACCATTATCTGAAATGGTTATTTCCACTTTATCTGAAAGCCTTTTTGTTTGTACACTTACCAAAGGTTTATAATCACTACCTGCAATTTTTATTTTCTCATTGGTGGAATAAAAAGCATTGGTCAGTAAGTTTAAAATGACTCTACCAAAATCCTGGGAAATAACATTTATTTTTTCAAGCTTATCATCAAAATTAGTTTCGAGTGCCGCATTGAAAGATTTATCTTTTGCCCGAAGGCCATGAAATGCGAGGCGTAAATATTCATCGCATAAAGCGTTAATGTCCGTGGGTTCTTTAATGCCGCTGCTCGTTCTTGAATGAAGCAACATGCCTTTTACAATTTCCCCGGCCCGGTTTCCATGATGATTTATTTTAATTAAATTTTGTTGAACATCGGCAGCAATTGCTTTTGCTTCTTCAATGTCACCCTTTTCCAATTCTGCATTCATTTCATCAATGAGTTCATTGCTTACTTCTGAAAAATTATTGACAAAGTTTAAAGGGTTTTGTATTTCGTGTGCAATGCCTGCGGTGAGTTCTCCAAGTGAAGCCATTTTTTCTGATTGGATCAATTGTGCCTGTGTGGCTTTCAATTCCTGTAATGATTTTTCTAATGCGCTGTTTGTTTCTTCAATCGCTTTTCTTTTTAGCTCCAACTCTTCAATCGTTTCTTCTAACAGGATGGCGGTAGTACGTTTTACTTTTTCCGTTCGGTCCAGTTTGAATTCTGAAATAGTAAAATCGCTGTCAGCTTTCTTTATTGCCTTTTGAAGTAAATCTTTTTCTTCGGCAGTTATTTTTTCCTGTAGCTGAATAAGATTTAAAATGTTTTGAAGATGTTGGTTCATCATTTTGGTTTGAGAAATAGTATGATCTACAAATTTCTATATATTTTTTGCATTTTTCATTTTTTAATTTGTTTGGATGGAGGTAGAAAGTTTTCTTTCGAAATAACTTTCTTTCCAGTTTTTTCTTCAAGTGCAAGTCTTGCATCTTTAGCTATTCTGCCGCCTTTTTTTCCGGCAGAAGCATTTTGAGCTACACCTTTGGCCTGTTCAGTTTCGGCAATTTGTCTTGTTGAAAGTTCGGCCAGAGCAGTAAATATTAATTCTGCTTCGTTCATGTGATCCCGGAGATTTTGTGATTTTAACCCTTTTAAATTTTTATGCTTTTTTACTGAGAGGCCTGTCCATTCCTGATGAATGATGTTGGTAAAGAAAGCAAATTCATCGCCTTTCTTTACGCCACTGTCTTTCCTCCCGATAGCTATCGGGACGGTAAGCTTATTTCGGGTTTCCTGTCCAGTCATTCGTTGTTGTATCCACTTTTCACTACGTCCCAGTTTTTGCCAGTTTTCTCTTGCCCTTTCGAGGCCTTGTGCCGGGTCAGATATTTCCTGCATTCGTTCGTAGCCAACTTTTGCCAGCCATTGTTTAAATGGCTCTGCTTTAGGGGAAGGTATAGATTGAATGATCCTGAGAAGTTGTTCGGTGTCGGCAACATCAGTAAGTCTGAGTTTACCATCATCTGCTTCCATTTTCAACTGTCCCAATTTATGGGACAGTTCACTTCCTTCCTGTTGGAGCTTAGTTTTTAGAGCGTTCCAATATTTTCTTGGCCTCGGGCTTCCACTCAATATCTCAATAACATCAATAATTGAAAAGAACCACTTTTCTGATTTCTCATCCCAATGCGTTCTTACCTTTTTCTGTTCAAATAATTTTATTTTATTTTCCATGTGTGTATTTTTTGCCGAATAGAATTGTTGAGGTACAAGTGTGCGACGCAACAAAAGCTTAATAGTAGTACAAAAGCCGGGTACATAAAAAAATTTACTTTTCTTTGAGCGCTATCACGCAAGTAGTCAGATTATGCATTTCTAAATTTCCGCCGGTCGCTCTTCCCAGTTCTGCATTTGAGAACATTCCTGCCATTGGAACATTCCATACATTTTTTATGCCTTCAATTTCCTGGCTCATTAATGGGCCCAATGAAAGTATTCTTCCGGCACAACTGAAGACAACCAAAGCATCGGCTACGGGCATTTCAGTAGCTTTTAAATTTTCTACGCCCTTAATTACTTTTTCCATTACATCAAAGTCGGGAGGTAAAGAGAAGCGGACTTTTGATCCTTGGGGAACAGCACCACTGGTATAAAGAGAACGGTCATTCCAGTCAACCATAAGCCCGGGACGCATAATAGGATCACCTTTTTCTCTCTGTAACTGCAAAGGAAAGTTGGCAGCAATTTCAAAGAGTAAACTCTTATTCCCAGGCGTTACGTTTTCTATACCGCCATATTTTGCAGTAAGATCTAACACGGGAATATCATCTACTGTGTATACATGGTTGCCTTCACTTTTTGTCACCAGCTTTTCTGTACCCACAGCTTTCCATCCACAAGTTGCAATTCCATTTATTTTTACTTTCGACTCATCCAATGCAATACATACTATGGCATCGCCACTTTCTTTTCCGTTGGTGAAAACAAATGTTTCCGTAAAAGAATAATCATCGCCAGCAGCGCCACCAAAAGCATTAACATGTGATCCTGCTATCTCTTCTATGCCTCGTAAAATTTCTTCTCCATCGGCTGAAGCATTGCTCATTCCAATTAAGAAAGCCGGGTGTGCATATTTTTCCATGGCTTTCCGAGTAATTCCTTTTGCAACTTCCCGGTATTTTTTTTCAGGATACTCTTCAAAATAAATTTGAAAATGATCTTTATCCATATCGAGTAAAAGAATTGCCGCCGAGCCTTTTTCCGTTTCTTCATCAATAAACTCTCCATTGGTAGTGCAACCGAAAACACTGATCCCTGCTGCATCCAGTAAATCAACAATGGTAGTTCGCTCTAAACTCTTGGATATAAAACAAATCGCAAGTGTTGGTTTAAAACCATCAGACATGCTTTCTGAGAGTGCTGTTTTTATTTCTACTGTTGATTTTCCTTTGATTGATTTTGCTTTCATTTTTTGTGCAATATTTTTTTATTGATTATTTATTTTATTCTTTGAAGATCGAGATCCTGGAAATCAAAACTAAAATCAATGGAAGGAGAAATGCCTTTCATTTTTATACTTTTCGCTTCTCCATTTTCATCCAGGTTAAAGATAGCCAAAGCATCAGCAGGCATATCCTGGTATTCCCATTTGATAGCGAAAGTATTGTCTTTATAAAAAGCCATTGGGCCATTTAGTTTTGGGGAGCGATAGGATTTAAACCACAACTGATCTCCTTTTAAAAACACTTCTACTTTTCCAAACCATTTATCTTCATAGATGCCGATAATCTCTTCTGTGGGGAATTTGCTGCCTCTCGCATCTGCAACGGTTTCCCAAACTTTTGCTGTAACAGAGTCAGCACTACTTGCATTTGATTCCATTCGTTCGCTATATTTTTCCACCCAACTAAAGTCATCCAATCCTAAATAACTATCAATAATTGTTTGCCTGACTGCACTGAACAAAGAACCTCCGCCATTTTCTGTATTGGTTAAAATTACAATACCCAATTTTAAATCGGGCAATAATGTAACGCTGGTCAACATACCCGGCAAACCACCTGTATGCGATACCTGCAAGTTTCCTTTGATATCTGCTAAACCCCAGCCAAGCCCGTAACCAGCAAAATGTTGATTGTAACGCGGAAATGGATTAACATCCATAACAGTGTGAATTGCCCACATTTCTTTTTGTCTTTCCGGGGAAAATAATTGTTTACCTAAATCAGCTCCATACTTGCCTTTATTTAACTGAGTGATCATCCATTTGCTCATGTCATCTACATTAGAAATAATTCCTCCGGCAGATCCAATTAGTTGATCATTAAAAAAACTGATCGTTCTTATTTTCCCTGTACTTGTTGAATGTGGTGTAGCCAGATTGCTTTTGTCTTTCATTGCATTTAGCGATGAAAAAGAATTACTCATTTGCAATGCGTCAAGTATTTTTGTCTGGACAAATTTTTCCCATGTCATACCACTTACTCTTGCTATCAATTCTCCTGCTACGACATAAAGTTGATTGTCATAATCCCATTGTGTACGAAAAGCAGAAACCGGTTTAAAATATTGGGCAAAAGTCAGTTTGTCTTTAATAGTAAAATCCGTTCCATCCGGAAAATCCATCAGGTCGCCTGCGCCCAAACCCAGGCCACTCCTGTGACACAAGAGATCTTCTATCAAAAAATTTTCTGTAACATAATCATTGTACATTTTAAATTCAGGAAGATAGTCGCGCACTTTATCCTTCCAGGAAATTTTCTTTTCATCTACTAATATGGATAAAGCTGCAGTAGTAAATGCTTTGGTATTAGATGCGATTTGAAAATTTGTATGCACATTAACCGGTGAATTGGTGGCGATTGATTTTACACCAAATCCTTTCTCATAAAAAATTTTACCATCTTTTACAATGGCGATGGCTACGCCGGCTACATTGAATTTACTCAGCGCGTTTTGTACCAATGTATCTAATTTCGAAGCAGATAATTGTGCCTGCAACGTTTCGTTTGGAATTAGGATGCTGAGGCAGAAAAGTAAAATGACGAAGGAAATTTTTTTCATTGGTTTTAATTTTGACTTTAAAATTTTACTAGATGATTCAGGTTGGTGCAGGCACCAACCAAGGCTGGAATTTTTTTTCATTTTTTTAGTTTTAGTTTATTTTTTTTCAAAATTTATTTTTCTTTTAAAGCTACCCAGCTTACTGTTGTTCCATGAAATTCACATTGGCTATCGATCAGCTTTCCAAATTCACCCAATGAGAAAAACCCGATCAATGGTTTATTCCATGTTGCTGCCATCCCTTCTATTTCTGCTGATATCATTGGTCCCAAAGAACCCAGCCTGGCCACGCAGGAAAATACAATCAGCGCATCCGCTTCCTGCATCTCCTTTTCTTTTACAATTTTTGTACTTTCAATAACAGTATCAATTACATCAAAATCGGGCGGTAGAGAAAAACGAAAAGTTTCTCCTTGCTTCACTTCTCCTCCCACCATTACGGATTGATCGGTTGTGTTCCAAAGTAAAACGGGTCTCATCAAAGGCGTCCCTGAAACTCTTTGAAACTGCAAAGGATAACCAGCATCTAACACAACCAGGTTCCCAACATCTGTATTGAAGTTTATTTCATCACCTAAAAATTTTCGGATCACATTCATGGCAGGCTCATCATCAATAGTATATATCCAGGATCCTTCACTCTTTGTAATTTTTTTTGCAGTTCCTGCCGGCTTCCAGCCTGAAACAGCGAGTCCGCTTATTGAAATTTTGTCCTGGTCTATTACGAGCGCAAGTAATCCGCCTGCACTGGATGAATTGTTTGTAAACACAATGCCGGCAAGTGTTGCAGGATTTCCTGCTACACCGCCCATTACTGTAACTTCATTACCTGCAGCATTCGTTAGACCACTTATCAGCACTTCTCCAGATACTTTGTAATCAGCAGAGGAAATGATGAACCCCGGATTATTAAATGCATCTTTTCCCATAGCGCCTATTTTGCAGGCTGCATCATAGGAAGATGCTGCATAATCTTCTAAAATAATTTTGAAATAGTCCGGATTGATGTCTAACAATAAAATTATGATATCATCTTCTTCCATTCCCTGTTCTGAAAATTTTTCTAAAGTGCTGGCACCGAAAATGGCAATGCTTTCTTTATTCAGCACCGTGCTAATGGCTTGTACATTTTCAATATCTGATATGAAAACGATTGCCAGGGTTGGTTTATACCCGTCAACTTTGGCTTGTTCTAAAGCGCTTATAATTTCTTCAGGTGATTTTCCCTTAATTGATTTTGCCAGCATTTTTATTTGTCTAATTTATTTATGAATCTATTTTTCTTTTAATGCCACCAGGCAACACGTATTATTATGATATTCATTTTTACCGGTTTTTGATTTTCCATATTCGCCGTAGGAAAAAAAACCAGCCATCGGCACATCCCAAATTTTTTGCACACCTTCTATCTCTTCTTTCATTACCATTCCAAATGATAAATACCTGCTCACGCAGGAAAACATGATCAATGCATCGGCCTGCTGCTGTGCATCATCTTTAATGCTCTTACATTCCTCAACAACTTTTCCTATGGAATCAAAATCCGGTGGAAGTGAAAATTTTATTTTTGAACCCTGAGGTACGTTTCCGGAACAAATAAGTGAACGGTCTATACTATTGGCAAACATGGCTGTGCGTATTACCGGATCTGCATTTTCCCGTTCCACTTGCAATGGATAATACCAGGAGCTAAGAAATGTTACGATTTCCTTATTGCCTTCCAGTTTTATCTCAACTCCAAGATAATTCAACAACATTTCCAGTGCCGGTTTATCGTCAATAGTGTATACCGTATTACCCTCGCTTTTTGTAACTGTTTTCGTTGTGCCAATGGCATTCCAGCCACAGGTAGCGATTCCTCTTACATCTATTTTATCCTCATCAATTATAAGTGCTACCAGTGCATTGTCACTATTTTTTCCGTTGGTAAAAACAAAGGTTGATTCAAGTGCCAGATCATCTCCTGCCTTACCTCCAAATATGGTAACCTCTTTATCTTCACTTCGGCTTCGCTCCGTAACCACCTGCGAAGAAGATTTTCTAAAGCCTTGTATAATGCCTTCAACAATTGGTTCACCATCTAATGACACTCCACTGTTTGCTATAATAAAAGCAGGGTTATTAAATGTTTCTTTTCCGGTAGCACCTAATTTGTTTGCGTCTTCTAAAAGCGTGGCAGAGCTTGTTTCAAGAAATTCTATTTTAAAATATGCCGGATTCATGTCGAGCAACAGGATGACAATGCTGCCTTCTTCAATTTCACCATCAATAAATTCTCCTGCAGTTGTAGCACCAAATATCTGAATATCTTTTTCGTCAAGTAATTTTGAAACAGCTGCTCTGTCCTGTTTCACGGATAGGAATACAATGGCTAAAGTTGGTTTGAATTTACCGTCCACTTTTTCAATTAAAGCAGCTTTAATCTCTTCTGTTGATTTTCCTTTGATTGATTTTGCTTTCAAAATGGTTAATTGTTAGTTGATAATTGTAAATGGTTAACTTTTGAATAATCAAGTTTTTTTTAGTTTGGTTGTTTTTATAATAGATGTCAGTAGTTTCCTTATTTCTATTACATCCTTGAAAACAGACTCGTACTGTTGTTTATCCAGATATCCTGATTGATATAAAAGTTCAATCCAATATTCTGCTTCGTTGGCTTCTTTTTGTGCAATTGCTAATTTATGAATGAAATCCGGCTTGCTTTCTGCTTGCTCAGCTTCCCTAACCATTGCTCCAATAGATGTTCCGCTTCTCATCAATTGCATGCCGAGGATAAATTCTTTCTTTTCAACCTGCAGGTATTGATATAATTTAATTACCCGAAGCGCAAAAGCAAAACTTTTGGTTTTGATTACATTCTCCTTCATATTTTCACATTAACCATTTACAATTCACCATTAATAATTGATTTTACTTTTCTTTCAACACCACTACACAGCAGGTATTATTATGAAATTCATGTTTACCAGTTTTTGATTTTCCAAATTCACCATAACAAAAAAAGCCGGCCATTGGTGCATCCCAAACTTTTTGTACTTGCTCAATTTCTTCACGCATTAAAAGGCCAAATGATAAATGCCTGCTGATGCATGAAAACATGATCATGGCATCAGCCTCCAGTTGTTTTTCATTTTTTATTTCACTACATTCTTCCACTACTTTTTCAATGGCATCAAAATCGGGTGGTAAGGAAAAGCGCACTTTAGAACCCTGCGGTACATTTCCGGCACAGATCAGTGAATGATCTTCCCGGTTGGCAAACATGGCTGTACGCATTACAGGCGCTACGTTTTCTCTTTCCAGTTGCAAGGGATAATAAGCGCCAATATGCATGACCACCTCTTTGCCGGAGTCAAGATCAATATCCAAACCCAAATATTTCATCACCATGTCCAGTGCAGGTTTATCATCAATGGTATAAACAATATTTCCAACGCTTTTCGTTACTGTTTTTGTAGTACCAATAGGTTGCCATCCACAGGTAGCTATTCCATTTACCGCTATTTTATCTTCATTAATAATTAAGGATACCACACCGCTTACACTACTTTTATCATTGGTAAAAACCAATGGCGCTTTCAACTCAAGGTCATCGCCCGCCATACCACCAAACACATTGGCCTCACCACCAAATCCTTTTTCTATACCGGTCAGTATATCCTCCCCTTCAGTTTGCAACCAGCCTGAAACTATGATGAATGCAGGGTTTGCAAATATTCTTTTACCTTCTTCACCAAGATGAATGGCATTTTCTAAAGTGGTATGATCCGTTGCGTCCTGGAAAAAAATTTTAAAATGTTCAGGATTCATATCCAACAACATTATGACAATACTGCCTTCACCAATTTCTCCATCAATAAATTCCCCGGAAGTTGTGGCGCCGAAAATTTGAATATTATTTTTAATTAATAATGTAGTGATCTCTTCCCGGTTTTGTTTGATAGAAATAAAGACAATGGCCAATGTTGGCTGAAAGCCATCAGTGATACAGTCCGCAAATGCCGTTGCGATATCTTTTATAGATTTCCCTTTCAGAGATTTTGCTTTCATATAAGTTTTTTTAAAAAATAAACAGTCTATGTTTATAATATAAAAGAGTTTATTTCATTTTTTTAAACAGTTATTTTCCGATGTAGTTTAGCTGCCAAATTTAAAGTTTTTGGAAGTTTGATAATCTTTTAAGATTGCAAGTTAAAGATAGCTTCAAATGTATCAATCATGCCTATCAAAATAATTCATTTAAAACGGCATCTAAATTTTTCACCAATCCCTTTGCATTTTCCACGCTGAAAACCATTGGTGGCTTAATTTTTAAAACATTATGCAATGGGCCATCGGTACTTAATAAATATCCCCGGTCCTTCATTTTTTCTAAAACAACATCTATCTCAGGCACTGCAGGTGCTTTGGTTTTCCGGTCTTTGACCAATTCTATTCCAACAAACAAACCATGGCCGCGCACATCTCCAATTATAGTATGAACCTGCATCAATTTTTTTAACTCATCAATCAAAATATCTCCCACAATTTTTGCATGTTTTTGCAAATTTTCATTTTGAATCACAGATAAAACAGTAATGCCGGTAACCATTGAAACGGGGTTGCCACCAAACGTATTGAAATATTCCATGCCATTATTAAATGCATCTGCAACTTCAGGTGTTACAATTACTGCGGCTAAAGGATGACCATTGCCAATAGGTTTTCCCAGAACCACTATGTCAGGTTCTACATTTTGTAATTCAAATCCCCAAAATTTTTCTCCCACTCTTCCAAATCCCACTTGTACTTCATCTGCAATGCATAAGCCACCCGCAGCTCTTACTATTTCATATACATTTTTTAAATAATTTTCTGGCAAAGGAATTTGTCCGCCAACCCCCAATAATGTTTCACAAATAAATGCGGCAACACTTTTGTTTTCATTTTTTAATTGCTCAATGATTTGTTGAATATCTGCTGCATATTTTTCTCCCGCATTTTTCTCCCCATACTGATATTTTCCACGATACAGATCCGGCGACATGGCTTTATGGATATAAGGCATTTTTCCTGAACCGCCCTTCGAATCAAACTTATAAGGACTCATTTCAATGGCCAAAGTAGAATTACCATGATAGGCATGGTCTAATACAATGACATCCTTTTGTTTAGTGAAATTACGTGTGATTCGTATGGCTAAATCATTGGCTTCACTACCCGAATTAACAAAATAACAAACGGATAATTTCTTTGGAAGTGTTGCTGTGAGCGCTTTTGCATACTCCACTATCTTATCATTTAAATATCTTGTATTAGTATTTAGCCTTGCAATTTGTTGTTGCATTGCTTTTACAACAACCGGGTGACAATGACCAACATGACTCACATTATTGACACAATCCACGAACGTATTTCCCTTATCATCATATAAATATTGTAATGCGCCTTTGATAATTTTCAAAGGTTTCTGATAACTAATGCTCAGGTTTTTGCCAATATATTTTTTTCTTTCTTCGAGTAGTTTTTTATAATCATTTTCTTCATCAATGATAAAAGAAAAACCGCAGGCTTTTCGGAATTCATTATGTGCTTTTAAAGGATTTATTTCAACCCATTTAAAGAGCAGTTCCCACCCCGTTTTTTCAGTGAGAAAGTGATGTTCGTTGAATGGATTAACGGAAGCATTCCAGGCAGATTGTGTTACACTAATGCATAGCCTTGCTGCGATAAGATAATACAGCAATTCAATTTCTCTTGCTTCTAATGGATAAGCCTTATGATAACCTTTTACAATTAACGTAGCCGACTTTAATGGATCTTCACAATTAAGGATTGCATACGTGCAGGCAATCGCCAAATTATTGATCAGCGCAGAATATACTATGTCACCAAAATCAATTATTCCGGAAACTACATTGTCTTTAATTAAAATATTATAATCATTCGCATCGTTATGGATGCAGGCATGCCGGAGTGTGTGCAATACTGGCAACACTTCTGTTTCAAACTGCAATAGAAAATAGCCTGCAATTCTTCGGCGCTCGGGATCTTTTATACAATGCAATTTCGCATTTGCATCCGCTGCATTATTGATATCCCACATAAAATGACGAAGCGTCGCCGTGTGTGAAAAATCTTTCAAAGCATCATCCAATTTACCTAACACATTTCCTAAATCAATAAAAGTTTTTTCGGGAAGGGTTTTAGTATCACACCAAAATTCACCTTCTAAGAAATTGAGCACCCGGATAAAATAATTTTTTCCATTATTTATATAATGCGTCAAAGCGTGGCCGGCATTGTTTAGGAAAAAATGCGGAACCCTTGATGCCACATTGGATTTTGACAAATGGCTGAGCATTTTCACCTGTGCATCTAAAAAAGCAGGCGTAAGTTCATCATTGGCAACTTTGAGAATATACTTCTTCGCAGCATCATCTTTTAATAAAAAATTTTGTTCATCATAGCCATTTAATTTTTTCACTTCAACTGTAAGGCCGTAATTTTTTTGAACTATCTCTTTAATTATTTCTTCTGTGAATTGCATATAATTTATATTGAATTTTTATTAAAACCAGGAAGCAGAAGGTTGCAATTTATATTTGTTTATTTGCTGAATAGCATAAATTTTAATATTGAAAAGTTATATGTGCCGAGCCTACGGCTCTCTAGGTGACAATTATTCTTTTGTTCAACGGGTTGAAACCCGTTGTTACAATATGAATCGATGCTATGCATCTTCAGGTTATTGATTTATCTATTTATAAAAAATTACTAACTTTTCAAATATCTCAATCTTCTTTTTGCCCACAGCAAGTTGCAATTTATATTTGTTTATTTCCGGAATTATATAAATTTTAATAGTGGAAAATTATATGTGCCGAGCCTACGGTTCTCT
>JBBRSI010000041.1:0-17410 GCA_038245585.1 Chitinophagales bacterium | reverse complement strand
TCACCCACCGCCATTGCTTTAGAAATATTCACTGAATAAGCATGCGGCCCTGCATAAGTTGCCGCAGCATTACCTAAATACGTAGCTCCGGAAATAACTGGCGCTGATGCATTAAAATAAACGTACGCATAAGTAAGGTCATTGTTATCGTGCGTACCAAGCAGTGTAAAGTTTATTTGATTTACAGAAACCGGTTCCGTCACTACTTTCATTTTAGTTGCATATACAACATTATAAGTAGTACCCTGGTTAATAGTAGCCGCAGTTAGAACAGAAGAAGTCAATGTAATATCAGCAGCTTGTATGGTTAAAGTTTTAGATTGGTTGGTTTGATTATTTGTAATGTTCGGATCAGTAATAAACCCAAACGTAATAGGATTGGTAGCGCCATTCATTAATATAGTATTATTATCCGTAGCGTCGATTGCAACATTTACTGCAATTATATAATAACCATAATCACCTACTGCCATTGCGTTAGAAATATTAACTGAATAAGTATTCGGCCCTGCATAAGTTGCTGGCGCATTCCCTAAATAAGTGGCTCCGGAAATAACCGGCGCTGATGCATTAAAATAAACGTACGCATAAGTAAGATCGTTGTTATCATGCGTACCAAGCAGTGTAAAGTTTATTTGGCTTACAGAAACTGGTTCCGTTACTACTTTCATTTTAGTTGCATATACCACATTATAGGTAGTACCTTGGTTAATTGAAGCTGCAGTTAAAACTGAAGAAGTCAAAGTAATATCAGCAGCTTGTATCGTTTGCGCCTGGGCTTTATTACTTTGATTATTTGTTACCGTTGTAGAAACAGAGTAACCAAAAACTACGTGGTTTGTTGCACCATTAACAACAATGGTATGATTATCCGTGGCGGTATTTGCAACATTTACAGCAATGATATAATAACCCTCATCGCCAACCGACATGGCTTTAGAAATATTCACTGAATAAGTATGCGGGCCTGCAAAAGTCGTTGCTGCATTACCTAAATACGTTGCACCTGAAATAACCGGTGATGTGGGATTAAAATAAACGTATGCATAAGTAAGGTCATTATTATCATGCGTACCGCTCAATGTAAAGTCTATCTTATTAATAGTTACGGCACTCAAGGTAACCTTCATATCCACTGCATAAACCACATTATAGGAAGTACCCTGGTTAATGTTTGCTGCAGCGATAGTAGATGTTGTCAGTGTTACTGCAGGTGCTGCATTTGCTTTGTTTGAAATAAAGCTAAGCGACAATAACGACAGTAATAAAAGGTAAAATTTCTGTTTCATGGTTTTGCATTTAATTATGAGAACCAAATGTAATTTTATGAAACAAAAATAGGGGATTCATTTAGTGAATGGATATTTTGACCTATTTAAAGGTTTTTATTCCCCTAATATGTAAATAAAACGTCTTATAAAAAAATTGCCAGGCATCATGCTGATGCCTGTATTTGTAAAACTTTCGCTCTCATTCTTCTTTGAATGTGAAAGAATTAAGTGGATATAAATTGGAAAGCAAATTAATCACTTTAATGTATGCGTATCCCAAAAAAATCAACATGACCAAGGCCTTTGAAATTATTGATGATCGCATAAATGACAAAAATGCCAACACCTGTCTCTACTAAAAAAAACCCAATGCCTGAAGCAAATCCCCTCGTCCAGAATTTTTTTTGAATATCCCTATGAAAACGGGTATCTGCATATGCAATATATAAAGCAAATAAAATAACAAATACAAGATTTTCCCCAATCTCAACACGGGATTTCAATAATGCAGTAAAACAATAATTGATGGTATGAATAAAAAGTTCTAAAATATTATATAAACAAATAATAAACATGGCATATACGGTGTATTCACTATAGCGCAGGCGTGGCTTCTTGTAGTGCAACAGCCAGGTAATAAATGCAAATAAGGGTATGACGACCAGGAACAAAATTTTACTATACACATTGAAAATATGCCCGTACTCATTATTGTCATTAAATAATTTATCTTTTAAATTTAGATCCATGCCTTCTACAAAAGCAGCTATGGCAGTACTCAATAGAAAAAAGGTAAATGGATTAAAATAACTTTTGCGTTTTTTTTCTATAATATATTCCCGCGCTACACCTCCCGGATCTATGATAAGTTTTGTGGCAAAAGATAAAAAACTTTTATCAGCATGTGTAAATGCATGAAAAGCTTCTTCAAAAATATGTTTAAAAGTGAACCGCGGCACATCATATTTCTGACCGCAATTATTACAATAATTTTTTGTAAAGCTGTTCCCGCAATTTTTACAGATTTGATCCATTCCTTATAATTTAAAGATTGCGAAAATAAAGGAATGGAAATTAAATTTAATTTAATTAATTATAACATGAAATAACCGGAGCAGGAATGCAAACTTCCATTCATAATATATTTTTAATCATTAAATTCAATCCACACCGGGCAATGATCACTCGGCTTTTCCCAGCCTCTTACATCATGATCAACACCACCGGCTTTTAGTCTTTTATTAATTTGTGAATCAAGTAAAAAATGATCGATACGAAGACCTGCATTGCGCGCATATGCATCACGGAAAAAATCAAAAAATGTGTAAATGATTTCATCGGGATATAATTTTCGGATGGCATCTGTCCACCCCTGCGCTATCAGAACTTTATATGCTTCCCGAATTTCCGGCCGGAACAATGCATCTTTAACCCATCGCTCCGCTTTATAGGCATCTAATTCCGTGGGTATCATATTATAATCTCCCGTAAGAATTACCGGTTTTCCACTGGCATATAATTCCTCTGCATGTGCCGAAAATCTTTCTATCCAATTCATTTTATATTCAAATTTTGGTCCGGGTGCAGGATTGCCGTTCGGCAAATACAAACAGCCAATAATAATTCCATTTACGGTAGCTTGAATATACCGGCTTTGTGTATCTTCCGGATCGCCGGGCAGGCGACGCATTGTCTCCGCAGGAAGTTCATTTTTTGCAAGTATGGCAACACCATTCCAGCTTTTTTGTCCCTGCCAGATCGCCTGGTAACCCGCATCCTGTATGGCTTCCAGGGGAAATTTTTCATCAGGTGCTTTTAATTCCTGCAGGCAGGCCACATCGGGTGCTTTTTCTTTTAACCAACGAAGCAAAACCGGCAACCGGCTGCTGATACCATTAACATTGAACGTTGCTATTTTCATAAAAGTGGTTTATATAAAAATGGTTTATAAAAATAGGAAAATAATGTTTGCCATTTTTTCTTCTTATTAAATAAAATCCTGAAAGCAAATTACAATTATTTTAAATGATAAAGCAAGAGAAAGGAAACTACAGTTGCTATAACGCACATATTATTTAAGCTGAAAATATATTACTAAAAGCTCATGTATATTTTAAAAGATTAAAAGGCAGATAAGGAATAAATTCGTAATTTTAAAAATTCATTTATGATTAATTACCATGAATATATAACCATCGAACCAGGGAAACGGAGTGGTAAACCATGTATCAGAGGTTTGCGGATCACTGTGTATGATGTGCTGAGCAACCTGGCTGCTGGAATGACGACTGAAGAAATTCTATACGATTTCCCGGAGCTAACGAAGGATGATATAATGGCGTGTTTGGCGTATGCAGCAGATTCAGAAAAGAAAATTAAAGTTACTCTTTAAATTAATTCAACTTTAATGGTCGTGCATTTTTGCATCAAAACAGAAACACTTTAAAATAAATAATTATCAACGATAAATTTATTATAGATGAAAATATTTCACGCCGATTACTTTTATCATTTGTGAAAACCTTTCCGGAAAGCACTCATGTGGCTTATGAAAATTTATTAAAAGTCTCAGACCGGGAAATATGGGTGTTTGCGAAAAAAAAGGGCTATTGCATTTTAACTAAAGACTGGGATTACAAATTTTTGAGTATTACACTTGGCTGTCCACCTAAAGTTATTCATATTAATTGCGGAAATAATACAACTAATTTTATTGCCGGATTAATGCAAGAGAAAATACAGATTGTAGAAGAATTTTTATCTGATACCGAAAATTGTTATTTAGAAATTACTTAGATTGAAGCTTCATCTCCGCTCACTTTCTTCTTCATGATACACATTTGTAAATGCACCAATTACGGCCTTACCGTTTTCAAAACTCAGCTTCTGTATTTGAAGTGCAATAATATCTTCTGCAAAAACTTTCCGGTGCATGGGATGCATGGTGCCGCCCGGTCCGCCCGCAGGTTTGGAAGGATCGTATTGAAATGGCGGATCTACCAATGTGCCACGCGGATACATGATCGGCGGAACACCTTTTCCCCTGTAATCTATATCCCGTGGATGTTCCAGCCCAAGTGTGTGGCCGAATTCATGCGCGGCTGTAGTGGAACCTTTATATAAGTTATCCAGTTTAAAATAACCGCTGTTGCAACCCAGTCCATCTACATAAGAAATAAATCCATACGCAAATTCTTCAATGCGGAAATAATTATTGCGTGGATTTAAATTGCTAAGAATCTCCATATCCGAAATAGATTTTTGCAATGCTGCCGTGATTTCAAAACGCACTTGAAAAATACTTCCATGCATATTTATTTTTACCTGCGGTTCATTCCACATAGTTTCAATTTCTGTGCGCATTAATTCAGTTAGTCCTTCGTCTGCAGCATTTCCATACGTGATGATATGTGCACTGATAATGATTTCGTTTTTTATATGATCTATTTCTACTTCGCCCATGATTATTTTTTGTGAAAATCATTGAAATTATACAACTTTGATTTTTCAGCGATTGTTTTAAATTTGATTTAAATAATTCAGGGTTTTCATAGATCTTACACAAAGCGTTCCTCCGGAACGCGTAAAACTGTCATCATTGTTTTCTACCCACAAATTGTTCCTCTGGAACAAACAGAAAAATAATACTGGCGCGAATCTAAAACAATCTAAAAATCAAATTAAATGCATTTTAGTATTTTAGAACTTGCAATAAAATAAAATTACAAGAATCGATCACCAATTTAGATTATTCAAAAGCGACTGTTACACGAGGGTTATCCTGAAAAATAAATTATTTCACTCTTTCAAATTTGCCTTAAATGTTCCATTTGGCTGAGTGGCCGTGAGTCCTGTGGCTTTTTGATCTTTTATTTCAAAATGCAAAGTATATCCTGCTTTATTTTTTATTTTGAAAATATCCGGCGCAACAGGCACTAATTCATATTCGCCATCACCCGGACTGGAAATCCAAAGTGTTGAATCTTTCAGATAAACTGTAGCAGTAATCGGAGCTGCTTCAAAAACATACGCACCTGTATATTTTTGCATATCACCGATATTCAAATCAAAAACTTTTTTTCCTTCCAGAATATTGATCATTTGCAAAGAAGCAGGGCTCTCATTGATGGCCAATGCTTTTTTAAAATAGTTGATTGCATTGATTGTATCTTTTTTTGCTAAATAAACAGAACCAAGCGCATAATTTGCATCCGCATTATTTGGATAATTTTCTACATTCATTTTATACAAAGTTTCTGCCCTGGATATAAATTGTTTGCTCATAGCAATCATAGCAAAATCGGTCACCATATCCTGCGGCGGTAAAACAGTATAGCCAAATTGTTTAGATACCTTTTCATAATGATCCTTTATTTTTTTAATAATTACCGTGGAAGAATCCAAAAAATCATCAATGCTAAATTTTAATTTATAATCATGAAAAATAAATCGCAGCCCTTCGTATTCACTGATAAAAGGCACTGAGCCATGATCATCATCAGGGTGATAATTTTCTGCATATTCCAGTCCATTGTTTGGATGCTTTTTAATAAAATCATTGAGTACAAAGATAGATCGGATATGCCGTGTTCCTGCAGTCGCATCTTTTTTCAATGATTCCAAAGTCATCCCTTCCGGCATTGTATTGGCAATACCCAAATACAATTTTGTGCCCGCATAATTTTGCTGTGCTAATTTTTGTTCCGTGACTTTTAAAAATGCTTCATGTCCAAACCACATGCTCGGATCAATAGCGATATACGCATTAAACATTTTTGTATGATTGGTTAAAATATTCATCGCTGTTAATCCGCCGAAAGAATGGCCAATCAACAATTTATACGGCTGCACGGGGTACAAAGAATCAATATGTGGCATGAGTTCATTTTGCATAAATGCAATAAAATTTTCATTACCACCAGTATTCACACAATCGTTGCTATCCAATATTGGCAGGTCGTTGATTATATGTGTCGGTGTCAGATCTCTTGTCCGATTCGTGTTCAAAACGGCCACAACGATCATGGGCGGGAAACTGGTATTCCCGTCTATTTCACCGAGTTGGCGAATCATCGCTACAACACCTTCAAAATGCGCATCGCCATCCAGGAGATATATTACGGGGAAACGTTCTCCTTCATATTTTTTACCGCCTTTCATTGTGGGAGAATAAATCCAAACCTTTCTTTGTTCGCCCAAAATTTTTGAATAAACACTGTCCACTTTTCCTGATGGGAAAATATCATTATTTGTTTGCGTATGACTTAATAAAGAAAGACAGATAAATGTTGTAGTTAAAATTAATGTTCTCATGTTTTAAAAATTTGATTTTTATTTTTTGAATTTTATCAAACAAAAAGTTGTTTTATATTTAGTTGATTTCAAATATCCATTTTAATAAAATACACGGCACCAGTATTGCCGGTCAGCGACACGGCAACGGCAACCCCGCAATTTTGATCAATATTTTTGCAGCCATTTTTGATGGGAGATTCCAGTCATTTTAATCGGAGACCTCAGCCATTTTTGGTCGCCTGACCAAAAATTTTTCCTATTCCATCCAAATATCTTTTTCAATTCAAATAATTGATATCAATATGTAAAAAAATTAACTCCGGTAAGCAAGACCTATAAGGATTTGAAAACCTAAAAGGTCTATGTTTATTTTTTCTTCGCGTATTCTAAAATATCTCCCGGCTGGCAATCCAATGCTTTACAAATGGCTTCCAGTGTACTGAAGCGCACCGCTTTTGCTTTTCCGGTTTTTAAGATCGATAAATTGGCCAGTGTCAGTTCCACTTTTTCAGACAACTCATTTAATGACATTTTTCTTCTGGCCATCATCACATCAAGATTTACAATTATTGGCATTTTAAATAGTTAAGTCGTTTTCAGTTTGTATTTCAATTCCTCTTTTAAAAATATGCGCGATCACTAATAATGTCACTCCCATAAACAACCATACATCAGCGCCGCCTAAACGCAAGGTTTGTACATCGGGCATTTTTACGCCCTGCTTCACCAGCCATTCAATATAATTTACACCCCAGAAAGAAAAGACGCCAATTCCCACAGCGAGATAAGAAATATTAAAAATAAAACGGCCCATGTCACTGTTGAAAGGTTGAACAAATATTAATTTTTCGTCCCGCAAAATTTTTACAATTAAGTAAAACATGATTGCCTCCATACAACCCACAATAGTCATTAATAATAAAATGACTATATAATATCCGGGGTCAAAGGCATACAAATTTGACAGGCCAAAATAAGCCGCATTTTCCTGGTTGACCGCCAATGTGAAAATGGCATTTGAAATAAAACTTCCTGTTTCAATGCATAGCCCGATAAATAGGGTAAAGGAAATGACATACAAGATTTTAAGCATCATTTTAGAGCTAATTTTCAGTTCCATTGTTTTTAATTTTATTGAATAATTATGCAAATATAGATAAATATTTATCATTTATCAATAAATATTTATTTTTTTAAAAAAATATTTTAAATCCCTGTTTGAAACACATTTGTTGAAAGTTATGAGGCAAATTCAACAACGGGAACTAAAAACAAGAAACCATGAACAAGAAACAACAGCTTCGACTCATTTCGGCTCACTTCGACGTTGCTCAGTGCAAGTCGCTCAATGCAGGTCGCTCAGCCGGCGAAACGTTAAACAGCAAACACAAAACATTTTCTCCCTACCTTTAAAAAAAACTGCCATGAGTCACAGGAGAAAATTCTTACAACAACTCGCTTTATCAGCGGGTGCATTTTCTGCAAGTAGTTTATTTAATAAATCATTTGCTGCAGATTTTCAGTCAGCTGAAAAAAAATTAAATGGCATGCCGCCAGAACAAGCCGCTGCAGACGAAGATTACTGGTCTGTTCTACAGCAGGCATATACCGTGAATCCGAATATCATAAATTTAAATAATGGTGGCGTTAGCCCTTCCCCGCGCATCGTGCAGGAAGCTGTAGAAAGATTTAATATTTTATGCAATGAAGGCCCTTCTTATTATATGTGGCGAATCCTGGACCAGGGCCGTGAACCTTTGCGTGAAAAACTGGCTGCACTCGCGGGTTGCAGTCCGGAGGAACTGGCTATCAACCGTAATTCTACGGAAGCATTGAATACCGTTATTTATGGTTTAAATTTAAAAGCAGGCGATGAAGTGATCGGCACTAAACAGGATTATCCAAATATGATCAATGCCTGGAAACAAAGAGGCCAGCGGGAAGGCATTGTGTATAAACAAATCAGTTTTGATTTTCCTATAGAAAATGATGATACAATTGTGGCAGCTTATGCTGCAGCCATTACGCCAAAAACAAAGATCATTCATGTGACACACATGATCAATTGGGTTGGACAAATTATGCCAGTGAAAAAAATTGCACAGATGGCACATGCGCATGGCATTGAAGTATTATGCGATAGTGCACATGCGTTTGGTTTGCTTGATTTTAAAATTCCGGATCTTGAATGTGATTATTTTGGCACAAGTCTCCATAAATTTTTAAGCGCACCAATTGGTACCGGAATGTTGTGGATCAAAAAAGAACATATAGAAAAAATATGGCCACTAGTTTGCAATGATCATCCAAATAGTGCTGACATCAGGAAGTTTGAAACCCTTGGTACGCGTAGCTTCCCGATTGAACAGGGAATAGGTGAAGCATTAAATTTTCATAATGCGATCGGGCCGAAAAGAAAGGAAGAACGCATTCGTTTTTTAAAAAATTACTGGGCGGAAAAAGTACAAAATATTCCGGGCGTTTCATTCAGCACTTCACTCAAACCTGCATTCTCCTGCGCCATTTGTGGTGTGAGTGTAAAAGGCTATACCCCCGGCGAACTGGATTCCATGTTATTCAATAAACATAAAATTCATACCGTTGGAATTGTCTGGGAAAATATAAGTTGCGTGCGCGTAACGCCACATGTATATACTACGCTGCAGGATCTGGACACACTGGTAAATGCAATCGGAGAAATAGCAACAACTAAAAAATCTACGTAAGATTTAATGAGAATTTTATAATCCCAAATTCAGAAACAATTGTTCCTGAATTTGCCGGTTAACTGACTTGGTGTAAATTGTGCCATTCAATATGTCAACCAATAAACCCGAAATACGAACTGTACAGGTGATGCGCTATATCACGCCATTGCGTGAAGGCGGTTCATTGCCGGCCATTGCTGAAGCGGATGACGGTTTTATGTATGTGATTAAATTCAGCGGTGCAGGACAGGGGAAAAAAGCACTGATCGCAGAATTGATCGGCGCAGAAATTGCGCGCGCTATCGGTTTAAAAGTTCCTGAAATTGTTTTTGCCACACTGGATGAAGCCTTTGGCCGCACAGAAGCCGATGAAGAAATCCAGGATCTGCTGAAAGCCAGTACAGGATTGAATCTCGGGCTGCATTATTTGTCAGGTTCCATTACATTTGATCCGGCAGTTTTTACTGTTGATTCGAAACTTGCTTCGCAAATTGTATGGCTTGATTGCCTGTTGACAAACGTGGATCGCACAGTAAAAAATACCAATATGCTAAGTTGGTATAAAGAATTATGGCTGATAGATTTTGGCGCTTCATTATATTTTCATCATTCATGGCAGAACTGGAAAGCGCAGGCAGAAAAACCTTTTGCACATGTAAAAGATCATGTATTGTTGTCGCAGGCAACGCAATTGGATTTAATAGATGCTGAATTCAAAAAAATATTGACGAAAGATTTAATTGAAAATATTATTGCAGTGATACCGGAAGTTTGGTTGAAGGATGAAAAAACATTTTCTTCAATAGAAGCACACCGGCAGGCTTATGTAGATTTTTTATTAACCAGGATCGCTCATTCCGAAAATTTTGTAAACGAAGCAAAGCATGTACGAGCATCTATTATTTGAGTACGCGGTCATACGCATTATGCCACGCGTGGAGCGCGGGGAATTCCTGAATGCGGGTGTGATTCTCTATTGCCCGAAAGCAAAATTTTTGAAAACAAAATATTTTTTGAATAAAAAAAAGGTTGAATATTTATGTGACAAAACGGATATACAGGAACTGGAAGATCACTTAAAAATATTTGAACGCATCAGCAATGGCAGCGCAGATGCTGGTCCTATAGCGCAACTCACGCTGGCAGAAAGATTTCGCTGGCTCACTGCAACAAGAAGTACGATCGTGCAAACTTCCAAAGTTCATCCCGGTTTTTGTACAGATGCGGAAGAAATGCTGGAGCGGCTTTTTAAGCAGTTGGTAATGTGAAAATTTTAATAATAGATTAAAGGCTTTGATCGCCTGAATTTAAATACTTGTCCATATTCCAAAAGATTTTTGTAATGAGCAATCCAATAATTAGCGATGAAACTACTATCCATTGAATAAGAATCTTCGTCAAAAAATGAATCTCTCCGCTTTACTAAAAATGAATCAATTATTTTCCCACTATTCCAAATATTGTATGGCCCGTATTTACCTGTATAAGGCGGAACATAACAAATGATAATTTGGTCGCCACAATTAATTATATCTGCATATATTGAATCAGAAGTTTGAAAATTATCAAGCGATGCAAAAGAAACTTTTTCATAATCATCATTGATAATAAATAATTCTGAATTTACCTGGTTCATGAATGTGTCAATATTGCATTTTAGAAGATTTATAATTTTCGCTCCGCCAATTTGAAATAATAAAGGAAATTTTTTTTGAAACAAAATCTCCTTATTATTAATTTTTAGTGTATCAAAATCCTCCAACTCACCAACTTCTACAAAGTTTTCAATGTTGGGATTAAAAAGGTAACAATGCCTTTGCCATTTTTTGTTCCAGCATATATCCAGGAACCCGTCTTTATTTGCATCCCAAAAATATATATCCGAGTTATTTGTCCAGTAATCTAAATCCTTCATGATAATTTTATATTGTCCGCCTGTTTCTTTTTGAATAGTAAAATATGCATCACCATCAACGCTTTTATGAACCGAGAGTACATAACTGACATTCTTTATGACTGCTGTATCAGATTGAATAATTTGATAACTGTTATTTTGACTTTTATGCGTTTCACTAAAAGAAAAACTGAGCAATAAAAAGGTTGCAAGGAAAAGGTAATTATGCATATTTTTAATTGAATAACTTTTCATATTTCTATAAATTTGTTTCACATTTTCATCTCAATTTAAACAATTTGATGAATTTATTTTTCAATAAATTTTGAATATTTTTCTAAATCAAATTCATCATTAATAAGCTGCACAATTTGCTCATATTTATTTGCCCCCAGTATTTTTTGTCCATAATCAAGGTCGAAACGAAAAGTATTAAATTTATTTTTTTCTTTTATTTCTACAACAAAAGTTGAAATTGGCTCATGCAAAACGATTGGTATGCTTTCACGGTTTGTCATTTCAAATAAATTCAAACTATCCAACTTTTGTTTAAAAGTATCAAAACCGCTTTTGGGAACAACAGTAGTTTCATTATAAAAAGATCTGAGTTTTTTCCCATTATAAGTATTTCCAAACTCATCAAGATTCCCCTGGAAATTATCTCCTGAATCTTTATAAACTGTTATTACCCGATCAATTGAACTACTGTTACTTAACCAAATTCTAAACGTAAATTCCGAGAAATTCGTTTGAACAGGAAATAGTCTTTCACCAGAATATCCTAAGTTTTTAAATGGCTGAATTACTTCATGACCCGGTGAACAAGCACTGAAAAAAATTATTGCTGAAAAAAATACAATTTTAAAATGGCGCACAACTTTACATATTTCAGGAATAATGTTTCGCATTATTATCTTTATGAAAGTAAATTTACGATTCGTTTTAATGAATATGAATAGCCGAAAGCTTTATTCAAAAAATATGTTTAAAAGATTAGTAATTATCAGACTATTGCGGCTACACGTTCTTTTACTTCAACTTTATTTTCTTCAGCAGAAAATTTCCCATTTTCTTCTTCCCGCATCATCACGCTCGTTTTCCTGCTACCATCATGACTCCAGCCGGGCGGGCCGAAAACATAGTTCCAGCGCTGTTTCCAGCTTAAGCCTTTTATGCGAACATCTTTCACCATTTGCTTCCATTCATGAAAAACAATATTCACGGCATTCTTGTTTTCGATATTTTTTGTAAGTCCATAATTGATTGGCTGGTATTCTTCTTCAGGTAATTCAGGCTGGAATGTGCCAAATAATTTATCCCAGAAAATGAGAAACATGCCCATATTTTTATCCAGGTATTTTGGGTTATTTGCATGATGCACGCGGTGATGGGAAGGTGTTACAAAAATATATTCCAACGGCCCCATTTTTTTAATGAATTCTGTATGCACAAAAATGCCCCAGATCTGCGTGGCGGAATACATGAAAACAATATCGGCCGCATTAAATCCAAACCAGGCAAGTGGCAAAAAATATATAAAACGATATAATGGTTGAAATACAGAAGACCTGAAACCCACAGAAAAATTCAGGTGTTCTGAACTATGATGCGTGACATGTGTAGCCCAGAAAAACCGCACTTCATGATCGAAGCGATGTAACCAGTAATATAAAAAATCTTCCGCAATAAGTAAAATGAACCAATACATAAAACCCCGTTCCCACTTGATCACAGCGAATTGAAAGATCCAGGCAAGAATCGCGATATAAATAATGCGGAATAATAAATCAACAACCGAATTGAGGATCATGAGATAAACATTGGCCGCAGTATCTTTTAGTGTATATGCTTTTTTATGCTGAAAATGAGACAGCAATAATTCGCCACCAATTATAATAATATAAATGGGCGTAGAAATGATCCATAATAATTGCTCTTTCACTAATTCCATGGCGCTTGCTACTTGTTCCTGCGGCGAAATTAAAACAGTTATGCAAAAGGGTTGCCTTTTTTATGGTATAAAAATGATAAACATCATAAAGAATGGTTGTGCATACCCGGGAAATATGAAAAAAGGAAATTGTTATTAAGATAAATGGAGATGAAAAATTTGAGAAGAAAATAACATGTATTAAAAAATGCCGCTCCGATGGAGCTCAGTTTACTTTTCAATTGTAAATCCTACCAAAATGCCGTCCCGATGGGACTTTAATAAATTCCCTGATGGAAAAATCCAGCCCTGCAGGGGCGACAGTTTGGTAGCAACAATTATTACAATAAAATGCCGAGCCCTAGCGTGGCGACAAATTGGTAGCATAAAATATTACAATGAATTGCTAAACCCTGTATGGGCGGCATTTTGCTAATATGGTTTTATGATACAAATTTTTAGACATGTAATGACAATAACCGGGAATATTTAAAAATCAATTTTAAATTAAATATTTTTGCACATAAAATTCTGCAGGCAAATGCAGGATGAATCACATGAATGAAAAAATATTAGATAACTGGCAACAAAAATCTGCCGCACATCAAAAAGAATATAAGCATTTTTTAAAAAAAGCTGATACGCGGAAAACCCTGAAACGTTTGCCGCAATTACATGAAGAAGCCTTTGAAATAATTGATTGCCTGCAATGCGCGGCTTGTTGCAAAAATTATTCTCCCCGTTTTAAAACGCCCGACATTAAACGCATCAGCAAACATTTAAAAATGCGGGAATCCGTTTTGATAGATACATACCTGCAGTTGGATGAAGATGGTGATTATGTAATGAAATCCGCGCCCTGTGCATTTTTAGGTGCTGATAATGCTTGTACGATTTATGCAGAAAGGCCATCAGATTGCAGGCGGTTTCCCTATACGAATGAAGATGTATTTTTAAAACGCGCGAAGATCACGGAAAAGAATTCTACATTTTGCCCGATTGTTTTTTATGTATTGGAAAAATTAATGGAGGTGAAATAAATTTTTTCCGGATTGCTGGTCAGGCGAACAGCAATGGAGAGAATTGTTGGTCAGGTGACCAACAATGGAGAAAATTTTTTCCAAAATGCTGGTCAGGCGACCAGCAATGGCATCGATGAGCTTTAGCCCAAAAGGAATGTTGCTAAAGCCATTAACTCCCTCGAATACTTTTAATCCACGACTTAAAAGTCGTGGCAATTGATGCTTTGTATTATTTATACTTTTTTAATTTAAAAAAAATCATTGAGCACAATTTTCAAAAAATGGAAAACAGTAAAATAATTGATTGATAAATGACTGCTGCTCAAAGAACAGAAAGTACAAGAGTGCGACGCAAGGAACGATCCCATGAAAAACAAAAGCGGGTACCAAAATAAATAAAATTAATTTAATCAATTATCATTTCAATTGCCACGACTTAAAAGTCGTAGCAATTCATTGTTGTATTTGTAATTATTTTTTTAGAAAAGTTGTGGGAATAAAAAATCAATATTCCATTTTCCTCAATGAAGGCGCTTTAAACCAGGTGGTGAATACAACGACGAGTGTAAGGCAACCGCCAAATACCACGGAAGGGACAACGCCGAATAATTTCGCGGCCACACCACTTTCAAATTGTCCCAGTTCATTGCTCGAATTGATGAACATACTATTTACACTAAGCACCCGTCCCCGCATATTATCCGGTGTTTTTAATTGCATGATCGTACCACGCACCACAACACTGATTCCATCCAGCATGCCGCCAATCACCAATGCGCCGAATGATAACCAGAAGGATCGCGAGAATGCAAAAATGATGACACATATTCCAAAACCAGCAATTGCGAAAAATAATTTTTTCCCCTGTTTAGCCTGCATAGGCGCTATCGTTAATAAAATGACGCTGCAGATAGAACCCAGGTCTGTAGCGGCATTTAGCCAGCCGAAGCCTTCTGCACCCACATTCAAAATATCTTTTGCATACACGGGAATCATGGCCACAGCGCCGCCAAAAAATACAGCAAACATATCCAGTGTGATGGCACCCAATAATTCTTTTGTTTGAAATACAAAACGCAATCCTTCTTTCACACTTTCCCAGGTTCGTTTCTCTCCCTGCTTTTCTGTGGGATGTTTTCTTTTAATTTGTGCTAAAAAAATAAATGAAAATGACATCAGCCCCAAAATCGTAAGTAATGTTCCACTGATGCCCAAGCCGGCAATCAAAAAACCGCCAATAGCATGGCCACTAACTGATGCACCGAGCCAAGCGCCCTGGCTCCAGGTAGTTGCATTTTGCAAATAACTTTTAGGAACGATATACGCTAATAGCACATTGAACACAGGCCCGGTAAATGCGCGGATAATACCCGTGCAAAAAATAACGATGTATATTAAAACCGCAATGCCATGATTCGATAAATGATTGGAAGTATATTCTGTAGAAAAAAGAAAGAGTAAGGAAGCGCAAATAAAATATAAAATTAATCCGCGCAATAACATCCTTTTCTTTTCATGCATGTCAATATAATGGCCTGCATATAAAGCCAAAGAGATTGCCGGTATTACTTCTGAAAGTCCTAAAAGCCCGATGGCAAAAGGATCCCGCGTGAGTAAATAGATCCACCAACCAAGTACAGTACTCATCATGCGCAGTCCCATCACAAAAGAAAACCTGCCAATCATGAGATTTTTAAACTCGGGAATTCGGACGGATGCGAGCGGGTCATTTTTTATTTGTGCATCCGGCATGAATAAATTTTAAAAATAAAGAGATTTAAGCAAATGTACTTCCTGCATTTTAAAATAGTTTATGGAAGGGAGAAAAATTGACGCGTTTCCTCTGAAGTATTTTTTATTGCCTGTAACACTACTTCGAGATGCGCTTCATTGCGCAGAAAATCTGCATTAGATACATCGATATAAATTGTTTTTAAATGATGTTGCTTTATATAATCTGAATACGTTTCTTCAATTTGGTGCAGGTATTCAGTAGAAATATTCTTTTCAAAAAGCCGGTTTCTTTTTTCAATATTTTTGGTCAAAATATTCACCGGTGCATGTAAATAAATCAGCAGGTCAGGTGGCTGTAATTGCGGTAACAAAATATCATAAAACTTTCCAAACAACCTGAATTCTTCTTCAGGCAAATTGATTTTTGCAAATAGCAAACATTTTCCAAAGTAATAATCTGAAATGGTGATTTGCTGAAAAAGGTCATTGGCTTTCAAACGATCTTTTAATTGCTTGAAACGCTCGGCCAAAAAAAATAATTCCAGCGGAAAGCCTTCTCCCTGCGGGTTTTCATAGAATGCAGGAAGGAATGGATTCTCTGCTGCTTTCTCCAGTATTAGCCGGGCATTCAATTTTTTAGCAAGTAAGCGGGCAAGCGTAGTTTTGCCTGACCCAATGTTTCCATCAATACTTATAAAACGATATTTCATAATTTGAATGCAACAAAAATAAGGTCGAAGGATTTACTATTTACAATATTTATACACATTTAAAGGATCGGTACATTCCTGCAAAATAGTTTGTATATCTTTTTTTAAAACAGGATGTAACACGGTTGGTGCGATTTCAGCCAATGGTTCCAGTGCAAAACGGCGTTGCGCCAATAACGGGTGTGGCACAGTTAATCCCGGCTCATCCACCAAATCCTCATTAAATAATAATATATCAATATCAATGATCCGCGGGCCCATTTTAAATAATCTTTCCCGGCCCATTTCTTTTTCGATCGCCAATAATTTTTGCAATAATTTTTCTGCTGAAAAATTTGTTTCGAGGCAGATTGCCTGGTTAATAAATTCAGGCTGATCCCGCATGCCCCAGGGAGCTGAGCCATATAAAGATGATGCGGAAACTATTTTACCGCAAAGTTCTTCTATTAAATGAAAAGCAATGCTCACCTGTGTTTCAGGGTCATTTAAATTGCTTCCGGTAAGCAGGTATGCGGTATTCATTGTATTAATAAGAACTTCAAATATCTGTAATATTTTTAAACATCAATTTATATACATCCAATAAACCGGCAATCCTTTTCATTTTTATTTTTCAAACGAAATTTATTCAAATAGCTTTGCTTTCCAAAATCTTCCCGGTATGCCGAAAAAATATAGCCAGTGGAAAGCCATGATGGCCATCGCCAAAGCGAGCCTGATCGCGACTTTTCGCAGCCCGTCTGCTGTTGCATTCAGCATTGGTTTTCCACTTATTTTTATCCTGGTTTTTGGTTTTATCAGTAATGGAAACGGAGTTTCTGCTGATGTGGTTTTTGATAAAAATGC
>JBBRSI010000040.1:0-17630 GCA_038245585.1 Chitinophagales bacterium | reverse complement strand
TCTTATCCATACAAAACATTGAAAAAAACTGGACAGGCAGCATTCACAGTTGGGGAATTATTCTTCATCAATTTTTAACTATCTTTCAAAATAGATGCAGGATATAATATAGTGTTTACACAATCTGCTTTATAGTCTCTTCTGACGGTTTTAGTTTTATCGCATCTCAAATTGATAATAGCAATGAAAATATTCCAATTATACATTCCATAGGATTCTATGAATTTTTATTTAATAAATAATAGAGATCATAAAAACTACATGATATAAAAAAAGAAACGATCTCTTACAATCATTTCTTTTTATATAATCATTTCGACTAATTATTTCAAAGGAATATCTCTTACCAGCATGGCATCTCTATTTGCCATATCCCAGGCTGTATAAAAAACCAGCTTCACTCTTTTGGTCATTACATCAAAATTAATTTTATCTACAGTATCCGTCGGCTGATGATAATCCGCATGCGTTCCATTAAAATAAAAAATTACCGGAACTCCATTTTTTGCAAAATTGTAATGATCAGAACGATAATAAAAACGGTTCGGATCTTTGGGATCATTGAAGCGCCTGTCCAGTTCCATATTCATATATGTATGATTAATGCTGTCACTTATTTTCATAAGATCAGAACTTAATTTATCCTCACCAATTGTATAAATATAATTCGTGGAATCGCCTTCCGTTCTTTTCGGATCCAGCCTGCCCACCATATCAATATTCAAATCAACAGAAGTTTTATCCAAAGGAAAAACAGGATGATCTGTGTAATATTCTGAACCCCATAATCCTTTCTCTTCGCCGGAAACTGTCATGAACACTATCGTTCTCCGCGGGCCAAAACCTTTTTCTTTTGCTTTGGTAAATGCCTCCGCCAATTCAATTACACTGGTCGTTCCCGAACCGTCATCATCCGCGCCATACCAGATCACGGAATCTCTTTTACCCAAATGATCATAATGCCCGGTGATGAAAACATATTCATCTTTTTTATCCGTACCCGGTAATACACCAATCACATCACTGCTTTCAAGATCCAGAGTTTTTGCCTGGATGGAATAAGAAAATTTTGCCGGGTAAGTTTTGAGTTCGATATCTTTTAAGCCAGTGAAATTATCTTTCGTGATTCCCAAAATTTTTGCAGCAACTTTTGGCGATACAAAAACAAGTGGATTATTTTTAGAAGCGGTTTGTTGTTTGAGATACATATTTCCTTTTGTTGCAGCATTGGTCTTTTTCGGAAAATCTTTTCCAATGATCATCACTCCGGCTGCGCCATTATTTTTTGCAGTAATAGCTTTTTGGTAAAAAGATCCCGGGCTGCGAAAATTATATTTTACAGAATCTGCAGGTTTGCCGATGTCTTTTGGAAGGCCATCCAAGACCAAAACCCATTTGCCTTTTACATCCAGGTTTTCATAATCATTATGCGTGGAATCTTTGATACCAAAACCTGCAAACACAATAGAATCTGCTGTCCAGTTTCCTGCATTCAAAGAAATAAAACTGTATGCAAAATCAGTATTGATAGAGAATTTCTTACCATTTACTTCGAAGTCTGCGGAAGTAATAGAATCCTGGAAAACAGGATATTTCAACTGGTAACCGGTTGATGTGCCGGGCTGTAAACCTAATTTTTTAAAATAATTTTCTATATAAGCTGCTGCTCTTTTTTGGCCGGGCGTGGCTGTTTCACGGCCTTCCATTTCCTTGCTCGCAATCACAGAAAGTTTAGCTTTAAGGTCAGCCTCTGTAATCGTTTCAGCGAATTTTTCAATTTGTTTTTGTGTTTGGGCAAATGAAATATTGGATAAAAATAAAAGCGCAATAAAAACTTTTTTCATGAATAAAATTTAGAAGGTTGTTTGAATTTATTTTAATGGATATATAATTAGCAGAAAATTTTATCTACACGATTTTGGTGCCGGCCACCTTCAAACTCAGTGCCCATAAATGTTTCGATCATTTCCAAAGAAAGCTCAAGGGAAACAAATCGTGCAGGGATACAAATAATATTTGCATCATTGTGTTTTCGTGTGAGTGCAGCAATTTCATTTTCCCAGCATAAACCCGCTCGGATTGTTGCGTGTTTATTGGCGGTCATAGCCACGCCATTTGCTGTGCCGCATAATAAAATACCCATTTCCGATTCACCATTTTCAATCGCTTTACAAACAGGATGCACAAAATCAGGATAGTCCACGGATTGCTCAGAAGAAGTTCCGAAATCCAAAACGCGTAACCCTTTTTTTTCCAGCCAGGATTTTATTTGTTCTTTGTACGTGAAGCCTGCGTGGTCACAACCAATAGCAATGGGTTGCAACATTTTAAAACTGGTTTGCATAAAAGTATTTTTATAAAGCGGTGAAATTAAAACTGCATAAGGATTTTACAAAACCGTTTATCCATTTGGTAAAGAAAGAAAATGCACATGCATTTTTTATTACTCCCAAATTTCCGCGTCTTTCTTCAATTTATCTTTATATGCACGGCCTGAAACGAAAACACCCAATTCATATAAAGCATATAAAGGCAGGAAAACAATCGTCATGCTTATCCAGTCAGGACTTGGTGTAATTACTGCGGCAATAATTAAAAGAATTACGATCGCGTATTTCCTCGAGCGCTTTAATAATGCAGGCGTTATAATGCCCATTTTTGTTAGTGCAAAAGCTAACACAGGCAACTCAAAAGCAATACCGCAGCCAAGAATAAGATTGGTGAGATTATCTAAATAATCATTCAGCGTGGGTTTTGTTTGCAAAATGTTTAATGAACTGATATTGAAACTAGCAAGAAAATTAAAAGTAAATGGCCCGAGTACAAAATAACCGAAAGCAGAACCCAGGAAAAAAAAGAAGGACACCCAGAAAATAATGAAGCGTGTATTTTTTAATTCTTTTGGTTTTAATGCTGGTTTTACAAAACGCCAGAATTCCCAGAAAATATAGGGAAATGCGCCAATAAGGCCGCCGACAAAAGCGATGCTGAAACTGCCGAGGAACTGTCCGCCAAAAGTGGTGGTTTGCATATTCACGCTCACCGGCGGAAGACACAGGGCATTTCCCAAATGCGCCCAATGACTAAAATCACAAAAGGCTTTATAGCTTACGAAATTGGGATTAATAGGCCCGGCGATCACATTATCAAAAACCCATTGAATGTTTAACCAGATTATTAAGGCCAAGACTAAAATAGCAATCAGCGATCGGATCACATGCCAGCGCAATGCTTCGAGGTGATCTATAAAAGACATTTCAGACTGGCCGCTTCTGCGTTTGAAAAAACCATCGCTCATACTCTTGCAAAAATAAGGCTGCAAAGGTAAGTGGAAGGGGGTTTAAAAAATTTCTTAATTATGTCGGGATCTGTAAAAAAATCAACCTCCTAATTTTTTAATCTTTACAGATTCTATCCGTGTATCGCTCACCTGCAAAATATCAAATTCATACCCATCCAGGATGATGCGGTCTTTGGCTTCCGGAATGGTTTTATATTCATCAATGATATAGCCAGACAGCGTTTCAGCATCTGTTTTTTCAAAACCAAAATCATATTTTTCATTTAAATAATCCAGTTCCAACCGGCCGGAAAAAATATATTCGGTTTCAGATAATTGTTTTTCCTGCAGGTCTTCCGTGTCATATTCATCGCGAATATCCCCAAAAACTTCTTCCAGTACGTCTTCCATGGATACAATGCCGGCCGTTCCACCAAATTCATCCACGACCCAGGCAATACTTTTTCTTTCTTTGGATAAAATATTCAATAGGTCCGTTGCATTCATGCTCTCCGGGATTACCGGAATGGGTAATAAAATATCCGTGATTTGTTTTGGCTTTTTGAAAAGGTCTAACTGGTGAATATACCCTTGAATGTCATCTATATTATCTTTAAATACAACCAGTTTACTAAGTTTGGTTTCAATAAAAAACTGGCGGGCTTCTTCAATAGTGGATGCTAGGGATATACCTTCAATTTCTGTACGTGGCACCAGGCATTGGCGCACTTTTATAGTAGGAAGAGATAAGGCATTTTCAAAAAGATCTGCATGCAATTCATTATCCCTTTCTTCCTGTTCTTTATTTTGTAAAATAAAAGTTTCCAAATCTACGCCTTCGTGTTCTTCTTCGTTTTTGGAAATATTCAGGTTGAATAAATATTTCAACATGTAATCTGCAATGCCTGAAATGAATTTTATAAATGGATAAAAAATAGTTTTAAAAAAAAGGATGATTGGTGCCAATGCCAATAAAAAGCGATCCGGTTTTGTTTTATAAATTGCCTTGGGTAAAAATAAACCGGCTAATAATAGTGCTGCTGACGAAATGATGGTATCAAAACCAAAACGCAGGTAGTCATTTTCTAAATGAAAAGGATTCCATAAAGTGGTTCGCATACAGGCAATAAAAAAAATACCATATATGACCATGCCTGTATTTATACCCATGAGTGTGGTTCCAAATAAATCTGATGATTTTTCCAAAAACCCGGAGATGATGGCGGCGTTTTTATTGCCCTGTTTTTTTTTGAGTTCAATATGAATCCGGGAGCTGCTGATAAAAGCCATTTCTACAGCCGTAAAAAATGCAACAAACAGTAACGAGAATGTGATCCAGCAAATAATAACAGGCATTTCCATAATTCAAAAATAGTCAATTAATATTTGTTTACAGGCAGGCAAACTATTTCGCTTTATTTTCTTTTTGATAAAATGAAATCATTTTCTCTGTATAAATCTTAGCACGGTTTGCAGCAATTGAATCCATGGCAAACATCAACGCAGATTGAATAATGATTGCAATGCCCGCGCCAACCCAAAACTGTTTGGAAATATTGCTACGGAAATAATAAATTAATAGAACACCAACTACAATACCGGCAACTTCCATCAGCCGGTACAAAGTGAATCCCTTATTCACTTTTTGCATGCGTGGAATTTCTTCGCTAATAATTTTTTGCGGGTTCATATCATAGTTGTATACCATGTCTGTGCGTTGTTTATCCGCACGATTATATACAATGCCACCAATGCATAATTGAATGATGGCAATTATTCCGGCCGCCACAGCAATACCACTCCAGCCTTGTGTTTTTAAAAAAAGCAAAGCTGCAATAGCAAAAATGACGACGGCCAACCCAATAAAAAAAATAATAGCCGCTTGCGTTTTTTCCCCGGAAAAATAATTTTCGATATCTGTTTTTGTAAACATTTTCCGAAGATAGTAAGAATGGATTATTTTTTTGCAGAACAGTTTTTGCAAACGCCTTCCACGATCAGGCCGGCCTGCTTCATTTTAAAACCCGGTGGCATTTGCAAATCAGGGATGGTGATGTGTTCCAGGCAAAATGTGGTGTCACATTTTTCACAAATAAAATGCACATGATTATCCGCATGTTTTCCATCTGCACATTCGTCCCTGCACAAAGCATACAACACGGAATTATCTGCTGTGGGAATCGTATGCACAATACCTTTTTCGGCAAATGTTTGTAAAGTGCGGTAAATTGTTACGCGGTCAAACAGCTCATGTGTTTGCTTTTCAATATCTGCATGCGCCAGGGCATTTCCTTTATTCTTAAAAAGTTCCAGGATCTTTACCCTGCTATCTGTAACAGATAAATGATTTTTCTTTAATATTTCTGCAATATCTTTTTCCATCTGTAAGTACTTTAAAAGAATATTTAATTATCTTTTGTATCAATCGGCTCTTTCAGTAACACGGCTATTTCTGCGGACAAGGCTTTCAGTTCATCCTGCTTCAAAGCATCATAAATATGGCCACGCACATTCCCGTTTTTATCTACCAGCGCAATGAATTGTGTATGCAAAAACTGGTCATTGATATCTTTCAAATTATTCTTCGGATCATCCAGTAAATAACTGTTTCTTGCCTGTAAATATAAACTGTCTTTTCGCCCGGTGAGAAAAACCCATTTATCGGTATTGACTTGCATTTTTTCCGCATATTTTTTTAGCGTTGCCGCAGAATCTGTTTCCGGGTCACAGGTATGCGAGACGATCATAAAGTCCGGCTGATCCTTATATTGCTTATAAATAGTTTCAATATTTCCATTCATGCGTGGGCAAATACCTTTGCAGGTGGTAAAGAAAAAATTAACCACGCAAACTTTTCCCAACATATCTTTTTGCGTAAATGGTTGCCCGTTTTCAGTAGTAAATGTAAATGGTTTAACATAACCCAGTACCGGCGCTTTCGCTTTCCAGTTATCTGTTCCGGCAAAGGTGGCAATGAAAAAGATAACGACGATTGCGCCAAAAAAAATGATGTACTGTAGTGTTTTATTTTTTTTCATGGCTCAAAAACTTAAACGCAAAATTACACCTTTCACAGGCCGGAATCATTCTCCAAAATGATAAAATTTAAGATTTTAAATTTTGCAACAAAGTTGCAAAGTTTTATATTTGCAGAAATGGCGGAGAAAAAAATGCAATTGAAGATCAACTGGGATGCGCTTGGCGTAAGCGCTTCACTGGCCTGCGCCATTCATTGCGCGCTGCTTCCTTTATTCCTCACATCGTTGCCACTTTTTGGAATTAATATTATTGACAACCTGCAGTTTGAGCTATTTATGATCGCTCTGGCATTTGGTATTGGCGCATTTTCTTTATACCATGGTTGGAAAAAACACCATCATAATAAATGGCCATTGATCATTTTTTCCGCAGGTATGCTGTGCTTGTTTGCCAAAGAGATCTGGCATACATATCATATCCTCCTTTTAATTCCTGCCGTTTTATTGATTGTTGGTGCGCATTTTTATAATTACCGATTATGCCGCGCAGCGAAACATTGCCATTCGGAAGATTGTGCCCATTGATGAAAGAAATTATTTTTTACACCACACTATAACTCACAGTTCCATCTTTTTCATCTTTCAATAAAATTCCCGCGTTCGATAATTCATTGCGGATTCTGTCACTCGTTACAAAATCCTTTTTCGCTTTTGCCGTTTTCCGCAATTCAATCAGTACTTGTAATACATCATCCAGCTTTGCATCATTTGAAATGCCCGGAGATTGAAGGCCAAAAATATCTTCTATATATATTTTGAAAAGATTTTTAAAACGGTCAAATGTTTCTTTCGAAAAACTTTCCGCAGCAATGGTTTTATCTTTCATGGAATTAATGATGGGAACCAGTTCAAACATATTGGCCAATACTTTTGCAGTGTTGAAATCGTCATCCATAAATTCTTCAAAACCATCAAGCAGGATGTTTATTTTTTTATCAAGAGTTTCATCATTTTTTGCATCAATATCATTTCTTTCCAGATTTTGTAAAATGGTAAATGCATCCCACAAACGACGCAGTCCTTTTTCCGCAGATTGCAATGCTTCATTACTAAAATCAAAAGTGCTCCGGTATTGCGTTTGCAAAATAGCAAATCGAATAACCATCGGGTGATACGCTTTTTCCAGCATCGGATGATCGCCGGAAAAAAGTTGCGTGAGCGTAATTACATTATTATAGCTCTTGCCCATTTTTTTCCCATTGATCGTGATCATATTATTATGCATCCAGTATTTCACCGGCGCTATATGATTGCAAATAGTGCTTTGTGCAATTTCACTTTCATGATGTGGGAAAAGTAAATCCATTCCACCACCATGTATATCAAATTGTTTTCCCAGATATTTTGTGGACATGGCCGAACATTCAATATGCCAACCCGGGAAACCCTCGCCCCACGGGCTTTTCCAGCGCATTAAATGCTTGGGTGGGGCATTTTTCCAAAGCGCAAAATCTGTTTTATTTTTTTTCTCATCCTGGCCTTCGAGCACACGCGTTGTTTCCAGGAGATCCTCTGGTATGCGACCGCTAAGTTTTCCATAATCATAATTTTCCGCATATTTTTTTACGTCAAAATACACGGAACCATTTACTTCATATGCATAGCCCGCACGTATGAGTTCTTCGATCATAGTGATCTGTTCAATGATATGACCGGTTGCAGTTGGTTCAATAGAAGGCGGCAGGCAATTAAACTGGTTCATCGCCCAATGATACAGGTTCGTATATTTTTGAACCAATTCCATAGGCTCTGTTTTTTCAATTTTGGCGCGCGTATTTATTTTATCAATTGCTTCGCGGCCTTCTTCTTCAAAATGCCCGGCATCCGTGATGTTGCGTACATAACGGGTTTTATATCCTTTATACATCAAATACCTGAACACTACATCAAAAGTGATATAAGGCCGCGCATGTCCAAGATGGCTTTCACCGCTCACCGTTGGTCCACACACATACATGCCGGCAAAACCGGGCACAAGTGATTCAAATATTTCTTTTTTCCTGGATAGGGAATTATATATTTTTAAAGCCATGAGATTTTTTTTAAATAAAATAAGAAAGAAAAACGACGTAAAAAAAAGTGCAGGTGCAAAGATACTATAGCTGCATCAGCAGCATGCGCAGGAGTTGAGGAATAAATAAAAAATGCGGTTCATTTTTCGAAGATAATCATTTTTTTAATTTCAAATCAGAAATTAGCATGGAATGATCACTTAAGCCCTGGTCATTCATATCAAATTGAATAACATTAAATGAATTGTCCGGGAAAATATAATCAATCCGCAAAGCCGGGGCCAATGATAAAAAACTGCTGCCAACGCCAAAATCCTGTTTCAAAAAAGCATCCTGCCGACTGCCACGTGAATGAAAATAAGTATATGAATTGGGCACATCATTAAAATCACCGCAAATGATGGATGGATAAGGGCTTTGATCTGTAAGCTTTCTCACTGTTTCTGCCTGTATTGCTCTTTTTTCAAAAGCCCCTTTCATTTTTTGAATAATATTCTTGGATGCTTCCAGCGCTTCATTTCCGGGATCTTTGATTTTTTCAATATCGCCATAATCTGTTGGCGTGAATTTATAGGATTGCAAATGCGTGGTATAAATCCGGATCGTATCACCATCTTTTAAAATATCTGCGTAAATAATACTTTCTGCAATATTTTTTGGATAATCAGTTTTACCCGAATCAATGATCGGGTATTTTGAAAAAATGATACAACCTGATGCATAGGTTTTGGATTTGTTACTATAATCCCTTGAAAAAAAGTAATACGGATATTTTGTAGAAAACATACCAATATTATCGGATTCTGTTTTGCCACTGAATGAATGATTGAATTCCTGCAGGCAAATAATTCCTGGTTCATATTTTAAAATAGCGCCTGCAATTTCAGTACGATTATGCTTTCTTTTTTCTGCATCATTACTCAGTCCATACATGCTGCTTACATTCCAGTCCACAATGCGCAACGTACTGTCGGCCTGCTTATCCGTAAAACTTTTTGACGGATGCCAGGCAAATAAAACAATAATCTGTTTGGTGCCGATCAATAAAGTAATGACGGGAATCAGCACCAGTATTGGTTTTACGACCAACCAAAACAAGATGGAAAATATAATGATGATGATAAAATAGGGAACAGCTAATGAAAAAAATCCGATGGGCCACCAGCTTAACGGGCTTACAATGGGAGACAGGCTGGCAAGCAAAAATAATACACAGACCACCAGGTTGAGGCCTATGAAAAAACGCTTAAAAAATTTTCTGACAGTAGTTGCCATGCGTAAAAATACGAAATGAAAACAAAATCATTTACTCCATCTAACATCGCTGATTACCGGGTAATGATCCGATAGTTTTACTTTACTCACTTCGCTTTGCAAAACATTCATTTTTTTATCGACCAAACAATAATCTATTCTCAACGTGTACAATAATTTATAAAATGTAACACCTAGTCCTGAACCCTTTTGTAACCAGGCATCCTGTAAATCATTTTTTAAATACCGGTAGGGAAATGTACAAGGGGTAGAATTCATATCTCCACAATAAATCACCGGGTATGGACTTGCATCTATTTGTTGCCTGATCATTGTTGCTTCCCGCATATGAATCAAACCAGTTTCCCTGATCTTATATTCAATGGAGTGTTTTCTTTCATACGTGATCTTATAAATATTATCTGAAGTAGTTTCACTGTCCGCCGTGTCTGTATATAAACTATACGATGCGAGGTGCGCTGTAAAGATGCGCACCGGCTTATCATTAAATTTCAAGGACGCATAGATCATATATTCCTGTTTGCCCACATCACTGTCCGTCAATTTTATTCTCCCACTATCTGTCAGTGGGTATTTACTATAAATAGCAGTACCTCCGTACGCCGCGAATTTGCGCTTACTCTCCACAAACTTTTCATTAGACGCATACGAATATGGATAACCCGCGGCTACAAGATCATTGCGGATCGACCTGCGCTTTTTGGTATTTTCATAATCCAAATATTCCTGGAAACAAATCACATCCGGATTATAATCCACGATCAATTCCAACATATCCGAACGGTTCTCTTTATAGCCAGCTTTATTTTTATGTTTCAATAAATAACTATCAAAACTTTGAACGTTCCAGGTCATGATGCGCAGCGTAGAACTGTCTTTTGTTTTGGTAAAAGTTTTCGGTACATTAAAAGAAACTGTATGTACGAGGTTGTAGGAACCAAAAACTAATATGATTAATAAAAAGAAGCCAGACTTTTTATTGATAAAAAATCCTGCGATGCAGAGTAAAATTCCAATTACAAATAAGTAAGGAAATGCCAGTGCAAATATACTTGTATAAGAAAAAATTTCCGGGGATATGAACGCTGAAAAAGCTGCGGTCAAATACAATAAACAAAAAATGATTATGGCAATTAACCAACAGATTTTGAGAAATTTTTTCATCCGGGCAGGTAATTTTTAAAGTTCTTGCTGGCTTGCCTTATCCAGGAAATCCCGTTCTTCCTCTGTGAGAGAATCAAGGCCTTTTTGATTTATTTTATCCAATATCTCATCCAGGTTTTGCTGGGCATTACGATTCACTTTTACAAAAGGTTGCCGGTCGGCTTTATAAAAAAGTTTTTGCGAAATGGGTTTTGTTTCGGGTTTAAATAAATTATCAAACCAATATGCAAAACGGTTCATCCAGGAACTCCAGTCGCGGCCTTTATTTAATTCTGTAATAAAAATAAATCCAGCTACACCGGCAAATGCATGTGCTGCCAGCAACACAGGGCCACCGGCTGAAATGTTCATCAGGTCTATGATACAGAAGACAGCAGTCAATAGCCACAGTGGAATGCCGCCACTGATCATGGGGAAAATCCGGTAATTTGGAGCAAGAGTAGTAGCTGCAATTGCAATGCATAAAACCGCGGCACTACCGCCCATAAAAACACCTGCATGAAACAAGGTTGGGAATAAACTATTTCCGGTAATAAAAACGATTGCTGCAATAAAACCTCCGTATAAATAAAGCGGAATCATTTTATTATTTCCTGATAGTGATTGTAAAATAAAACCAAAACCCCAGAGCCACATCAGTGTGCTGAGCAGATCCCAAAAACCTTCATGTACAAACATGTAACTGATCATTGTCCAGGGCCTTGTAAGTGCATTCATGGGAGTAGAAGAAAGCGTAAGCCATTGTAAAAATTCGCGGTAAAAAGATTCTTCAGCGGCTGCATTGCTGTCAATTGATAATTGATAGATCACTTTGATCACCACCACCATCACAAACATGACACCATTTATCGCTACCAGCCAAACCAGGGAATTATTATCCTGCCCCAGCGTGATCTTATTTTTATATGCCCTGTGTACAACTTTCATTTCTATTTACTATTGTAAAGTTACCCGATGTTTGGTAAATGCAGCCATCAGCGATTATTTTTTTTCCAGTAATATACGAGGATAATTCCAAAAAGCGCACCACCCAAATGCGCCACGTGCGCTACATTATCACCGGCTGATTTCTGAACGGTCATATACAATTCAAATGCTGCATAAAATATAACAAACCATTTTGCTTTTACCGGGATGAAAAAATACAGGTATATATAGGTGTTTGGAAAAAGAAAACCAAAAGCGGCGAGGCAACCAAAGATCGCACCCGAAGCCCCTAATGTAGCTTCATTCAATTTTTGGTCATATAAATATTGTGCAAAGCCGGGTATGTTATTGGAGAATTGCGAAGGCAGCCCGTTATAAATATTATTTTGTTGAATAAAATTAGTCATATCCCGCACGTATGTCGGGGAAGATGCATTGATCGCATTGTATTGATCAATGAAATGCTGAGTTTCAAAATACAAAACGCCCATATGGCAAAGCGCCGCGCCAAGGCCACAGATCAAATAAAACGTAAGGAATTTTTTGGGTCCCCATAAATTTTCCAGCACGGAACCAAACATCCATAATGCAAACATGTTGAAGAACAAATGATCCCAGCCGCCATGCATAAACATGTGCGTGATAAACTGCCAGGGCCGAAAAAGCGGGCTCTGCCAGGTATGCAGTGCAAAAGTATCTTCGAGGAAGGTCGTGTCTTTTCCAATGGTGATTTGTGCCACGAAAACCAGTACATTAATGATCAGTAAGTTTTTAATGATCGTGGGTAAAATTTGAAAACGGCCGGGCCTGAATTCTGTCATCGGATTTTTATTTTTTATAATTCTTTTAAAGTCATTGATACCACATTTTCAATGTGGTGTGTATGCGGAAACATATCTACCGGCTGCATTTTTTCCACGCTATATTTTTCCGCTAAAAGCGCCAGGTCCCGCGCCTGTGTAGCAGGATTACAACTAACATACACAATTTTTGGTGCGGCTATTTCCAGAATTTTATCAACCAGTTTAGCGTGCATGCCGGCACGTGGCGGGTCTGTAATGAGCACATCCGGTTTTCCATTTTTTTCAAAAAATTCATCATTACAAATTTCCAGCACATCACCTGCTATAAAAGTTGCATGGCCAATTTCATTGAGCTGCGCGTTTTCAACTGCATCAGATACTGCTTCTTCAATCAATTCCACGCCGATAATTTTTTTCGCCATTTTACTCAAAAATAAACCGATACTTCCGGTGCCGCAATATAGGTCATAAATAATTTCATGGCCCTGTAATCCGGCAAAATCACGCACTACGCCATATAATTTTTCCGCCTGCTTTGTGTTTGTCTGGAAAAAAGATTTCGGGCCGATTTTAAAAGTGAAATTTTCTAATTTTTCATAAATATACCCCCGACCGGAAAAGGCCTTAGGCTCCAAATCATAAATACTGTCATTCCTTTTTTCATTTATAGTGTACAGCAAAGTGGTAATGGAAGGAAATGAATCGCGGATAAAATTTAATAAAGTATCCAGCCATTCTTTTTTTTCAAAACCTACAATAATATTCACCATGATCTCACCCGTGGTGGTGATCCTTATTTGCATATTGCGCAACCAGCCTTCCTGTTTTTTAATATCATAAAAGGGAATCTTATGCATTAAACAAAAATGTACAACTGCTTTCCGGATCTCATTTGTGGGAGGCGATTGCAAATGACAAGTATCAATTTCTACAATTTTATCAAACATTCCTTTCGCATGAAAACCACCCACACCGGTACTTTCCGGCATTTCCCCGCGCAGCTTCATTTCATGGAAAAGTTCCGGCGGAATAAACGGCCGTGTAGCAAAAGTATATTCCAGTTTATTCCGGTAATGAACTGTTTCATCACAACCCAGTATAGGTAAAATATTTGGTAATGGAATTTTTGCAATGCGTTCTAACTGGTCCAATACTTGTTGTTCTTTATATTTTAATTGTTCTTTATATGGAAGCATTTGCCATTGGCAGCCACCACAAATCCCAAAATGGCTGCAAAAAGGCTCGGTTCGTTCCGCGGCATACTTTTTAAATTCAATCACTACACCTTCAGCCCAGTCTTTTTTATTTTTTGTCAGGCGGATATCCACCACATCACCCGACACAGCGCCCTGCATAAAGATTACTTTGCCATCATTCCGCGCAAGCGATTTTCCTTCTGCTGCATAGTTTTCGACCAGCACATCACGCAAAATTATAGAAGGCTTATTTTTTCTCACGCCGCAAAGGTATGGTCTGCCTGCAAAGCGGAAAATCTTTATAGTACTATTTTCTTTTACATTGCATTAACTTGCGCCTTGCCCGATTTACATTTATTTTCGTCAAAAATAATTGACCCATGCGTTTTTTATCCTTGGTTTTTTTCTCCTGTATTTTCTTTTTCTCCAACACTGAAGCCCGCGATTTCCGCGATTCAATGCCTGCAAAAAATGGTTATTATATTCCCGTTACGATTACACCTTATAAGAATGCAAAGATTTATATCGGCACTTATTATGGTAAAAATAAAACACTGGTTGATTCCTGTATGCTGAATGAAAAAAGCCAGGGCCTTTTTTCCGGGGATAAAAAATTAGATGAAGGCATTTATTTTTTAGTGTCACCACAGCGCACTTTATTGTTTGAAATACTAATGGATTCCGCTCAGCATTTTTCTATCAAAACAGATTCTTCCAGTCTTGCTGATGTGATCACAGAAGGTTCTGCAGAAAATAAATTATTTGCTGATTATTCCCGCTTTCTCACAAGTGTGGCACCAAAGATCAATGCACTGCAAAGTGACATGAAACATTCCGCAAAAAATAAAAAAGATTCCACGGCCATCATGGGGCAAATTAAAAAGCTGAGTGATGATATGAATACTTACCGCAATAATATTGTGCAGCAACACCCGGAATCTATGCTGGCTGTTTTATTTGAAGCGGTGAAAGTTCCTGCATTTCCGCCAATGCCTGTAAAGCCTGATGGCACTAAGGATTCATCGTATCCCTGGCAATATGTAAAAGATCATTTTTGGGATAATGTCAATTTCTATGATGGCCGTTTGCTGCATACTCCTTTCTTTGATTCCAAGATCAATGATTACCTCGATAATTATATTTCACAGCAACCGGATTCCGTGATTGAATCCGTAAATTATATGCTGCTTTCCTCCCGCTCGAATGAGCAAATGTTTCATTATTTACTGGCAAAATTTACCGACAGGTATATTAACCCGGAGATAATGGGACAGGATAAAGTGTTTCTTTTTTTATTCAATAATTATTTCTCCAAAGGCGATACAAGCTGGCTGAATGCGAGCCAGAGAAAATATATTTTTGACCGTGCATACAGCCTTATTGCAAACCAGTTGGGCGATACGGCACCGCAACTCGACCTCGTGGACAGTACCGGAAAATTGGTGTCTTTATATGCAACCAAAGCGCCCTTTACTTTTGTAATATTCTGGGATCCGCTATGTAGTCATTGCCAGGAGCAGGTGCCGGAACTGGATTCATTGTACGAGGCAAAATGGAAAGCACTGGGCGTAAAAATATTTGCTGTGAACACAAATGAAAATACGAAACCGGATTGGGAAAAATTCATTACAGACCATCATTTAAATGGTTGGTTGCATGCCTGGCAAACCCGCGCCGCGCGGCTGGAAGATGAACAAACCGGCAAGCCAAATTTTCGCCAGTTATTTGATATCACACAAACCCCCACCACTTATTTGCTGGATGAAAACAAAAAGATCATTGCCAAAAAACTGAGTATCGATCAATACGACCAGATCATTGAATCAAAATTGAAAAAAAATACACCCTGATTAATTTCTATACTATGCATAAAATTATAAAAGCAAATGTTTTTTTGCTATTATGTTGTGTTGCAGGAATGACTGCACAATCACAAACTATTTTTACTTATGGAAATAAAAAAGTAGATAAAACTACTTTCCTCGATGCATTTAAAAAAAGCCCGGCGACCGAAGGAACCAGGCAGGAACAATTAAAAAGTTATTTGAATTTGTATATTGATTATAAACTCAAACTGCAATCTGCGCTCGATGACAAACTCAATGAAACAGATGGCTATAAAGTAGATGCAGATAATTTCAGGAATCAATTGGCGGAAACGTACATCAATAAACAGGCAGATGTAAATGCATTGCTCAACCAGGCATTTGAACGTAGTCAAAAAGATATTTTACTCCAACAGGTTTTCATTGAAGTACCCAATGATGGAGACACTTTGCCTGCCTATAAAAAAATGCAGGATGCTTTAAAAGTTTTGCAGTCAGGGAAAAATTTTGAAACAATAGCACGAACTTATTCTTCTGATACTTCCGCTGTAAACGTAGGCTATATCACTGTTTTCACGCTTCCTTATTCCATAGAGAATAATATATATGCAATTCGCGCCGGAGAATATTCAGGCATAGTAAAAAGCCGTGCGGGGTATCATATTTTTAAAAATGCAGGAGAAAGGCCGGCCAAAGGAATGCGCAAAATTCAACAAATACTTTTTTCTGTGCCGCCATCTTACAGTGCTGCAGAAAAAATGCAACAGCAAAAAATTGCAGACTCTGTGTATCAACTTTTATTGAAGGGCGCCTCTTTTGAAGATATGATGCGTATGTATAATTTGGCGCCATCCGCAATATATGGCGAGATCAAAGATATTCGCGTTGGTGACTTCAGCAATAATTTTGAGGATGAAGTTTTCGCCTTGCGTTCACCCGGAGAAATTTCCAAACCATTTGCCACAGAATATGGTTTTAATATTCTCAAATTAAAAGAAATTATTCCGGTATTAAAAGATGAAACTGATGCGGGGAAAATGGCGGAACTGCAACAACGATTAACACTGGACAGCCGCGTGCAAAAAGCAAAAGATAATTTATTGATCAAATGGAAAAAAGATATTCATTTCACGCCGGCAACTTATGATGCATCTACCTTGTTCAATTATACGGGTGCGTGGTTGCAAAATAATTCTGTAGAAAATTATAAAGGGATACAAAATACAACCTTATTATTTTCTATGGGCAATGAAAAAATTACTGTTGCCAACTGGCTGGAATTTGCGACGAATCAGCACATACAACCGGAGTCCAACATGCGCGATTACCAGGCTTTGATGTACGACTTTGAAAATGCTTCCGTCAAAAAATATTATATCGCACACATGGAAAATTTTTATCCTGATTTTGCGGGGCAGTTACAGGAATTCAATGATGCGAATTTAATTTTCGCTTCTATGGATCAGCATGTATGGACACCTGCGATCAATGATACGGCTGCATTGTATCAATACTATCTCGGTCATATCAGTAATTATTCCTGGAAGCCCGGTTTCAGTGCACTTGCCATCACTGCACCCACAAAGGACATGGCGGAAAAAATTGCCACTGCTTTAAAAAATAACGTTGCTAACTGGCGAACAGTTGTGGCCGATTATGGCGCAGAAGTGCTGGCCGATAGCAGTCGTTTTGAAAATGGTGATTTACCTGTACTTGCGCCCATTATTATGCAGGAAGGATATCAAACTGCTCCAGAAAAAAATGATGGTGGGGATGCTTATACTTTTATGCAAGTTGTAAAAATAATTCCCGAAAATTCCCCGCGCAATTATGCAGATGCCAAAGGGTTGGTGATGAATGATTACCAGCAGATGCTGGAAGAAAAATGGCTGGCTGCATTAAAGGAAAAATACCCGGTGAAAGTGAATGAGGAAGTGGTGAAAGGGATGTAGAAATGGTTAATGGTAAATTATTAATTGTTAATGAGTGAAGCCTTGGGAGTGCTTAATTAAGTGTGTCATTGTTTGATAATCGATCCCCGAATTTTATTGTTAGTTCCGTTCTTACTGCTGCCCATCCGAACATTTGTCCGTGCCATTTGGTATTTGC
>JBBRSI010000039.1:0-19577 GCA_038245585.1 Chitinophagales bacterium | reverse complement strand
CCAATGCAAAACCTGTAAGCATTACGCCCAGCCACGGAATTGGCGGATAACCCATTACAAAAGTTCTGCCGCCTCCCAGCGGAAAAGCACCCGGGGCAAAGAAAGGCATGAATATTTGTTTGAATAATGATGTCTCCGGCACTATCTGGCAATGAAAGATTTGTTAGGTGACGATATGTTTAGAAAATGCTTGCATGCGTATATGGACAGGTGGCATGGAAAGCATCCGAATCCCTGGGATTTTTTCAACACATATAGTGATGTTGCTGGGAGAAATTTAAATTGGTTTTGGAGCAGTTGGTATTTCAGCAATAATTATATTGATATGAAAATAACTGCTGTAAATAAATCTGGAAAAAGTTATGCAGTGAATATTGAAAACGTAGGCGGTTTTCCCGCGCCATTTGATTTGATGATAAAATATGCAGATGGCACAACAGATAGTTTACATCAAACGCCGGGGCTTTGGGAAAAGAATATGAAAACAGCCACAGTACAGATTGATACAAAAAAAGTAATTTCTTCAGTCACTATTGATGGCGGTATTTTTATGGATGCGGACAGGGCCGATAATACCTGGGATGTAAAATAAAATTTAAAGTGTAGTATATCACACCTTAGTGGAAGGTGCAATAGAAATTATTTTAGTTTAATAACGCATCGTCCTCTTTGAGAGACGATGCTTGACGGCCGGATTTCAAAAGGCCTCAGAAAAAAAGCGTTAAGAAAATTTGGATGAATGTCGTATAGAAATGAAATTAATGTTCCTAAATTTCATTCTTTTAATTAGCTGGTAAGTCGCACAAAGCTGGAGAAAGCACAAAAAGTTCCGACTAATTTCATTTTAGACAGGCATACAAATTTTTAGCTTTTTTTATGTAGCCTTGATCTTTTTGTTACTTTTTGTATCAAGACAAAAAGTAAATAAAAGGCTTAGTGTGCGGCATCGTCTCGCATTAATAACGAGGTTATGAATTTGAGGGAAGTTTGAGAGTTAATTAACGCATTGTCCTCTCCGAAAAACGATGCTTCACTGGAATAATTTCGGCAAATTTTCATCAAGCATCTTTTCGGTTGTCAATGATTTTTTGGCCATATCTAAAACCTGCATAACGGATTCTTTCGAAACAGTTGGATAATCTTCCAGGAAATCATTCAGGTCATCGCCACCTTCAATATAATCAAAAAGTGTTTGAACAGGAACTCTTGTTCCGGTAAAGACCGGAGTTCCGCCCATGGTTTCCGGGTCAATATTAATAGGGCCATATTTCATTTTCTAAGGCTTTAGTTCATGTACGAAGTTACTAAATATTAAATATTATAGAAGTGAGATTTTTAATTCGACATTGTCTCACATTAGCCTACGATGACACAACGTTCTCGAAAGAGAATTTATTAACTAGAAAAATTCAAATTGAATTGAAGGATTTCAAAGGCCTCAGAAAAAAAGCGTTCAAAAAATTTGGATGAATGTTGTATAGAAATGAAATTAATGTTCCCAATGTTCATTCATGCAATTTGCTGGTAAGTCGCACATAGCTGGCGTAAGCACAAAAGATCCGACTAATTTCATTTTAGACTTGCATGCAAATCCCGATAAATGAAATATTATCGGGAGCTTTTTTTGTGTAGCCTTGATTTTTTTGTTACTTTTTGTATCAAGACAAAAAGTAAATAAAAGGATTAAGCCTGGCATCGTCCTGCATTAAAAACGATGTGATGAATTTGAGGAAGTTTGATAGTAAAATAACGCATCGTCCTCTGCGAGAGACGATGCTTCACTGGAAATAAAATTTTTAAGTGTTACATCATTCTCTGTTATAGAAGATGCTCACTGGATAAATTTAAATTGAATTGAAGGATTTCAAAGGCCTCAGAAAAAAAGCGTTAAGAAAATTTGGATGGAAGTCGTTAAGAAATGAAATTAATGTTCCTAAGTTAGTATTTGCAATTAGCTAGTAAATCGCACAAAGCTGGGGAAAGGACAAAAAGTTCCGACTTATTTCATTTTAGACTTGCATGCAAATTTTTAGCTTTTTTTGTGTAGCCTTGATTTTTTTGTTACTTTTTGTATCAAGACAAAAAGTAAATGAAAGGCTTAATATCTGTCATCGCCCCATAAAAAAGATGTTATGAATTGGAGAGAAGTTCGATAGTTCAATCACGCATCATCCTCTTTCAGAGACTAAGCTTCACTGGAAAATTGACCGGAATTAATTAATACTCATCTTCATTAAACATAAAGTCTTCCTGGCTTGGGTAATCCGGCCATATATCCTCTATACTTTCATAAATTTCCCCTTCATCCTCCAAATCCTGCAGGTTTTCCACCACTTCAAGCGGTGCACCGGAGCGTATTGCGTAATCGATTAATTCATCTTTTGTGGCAGGCCAGGGCGCTTCTTCCAAATAACTGGCCAGTTCTAAAGTCCAGAACATATTGCTATTTTGCGCAAATGTAAGGGTTGTATTGGAAAAACCAAATGTGTTTTTACAGCGGAAAAATTTGATGTATTATTGGTTATATTGCGGGCTGTTATTCAGGCAATAATTTGGCCGGTTTTATTCCATTTAATTAAAATTTCATACATGTTAGAGGCAAAAAATATTCATAAATATTATGGTCAGTTGCATGTATTAAAAGGCGTGGATATTGCCATCAACACCGGCGAGATCGTTTCTATCGCAGGTTCTTCCGGCGCGGGTAAAAGCACGCTGCTGCACATTCTCGGCACTTTGGACACGGCAGATGAAGGCACTATTTTTTTAAATGGTTTGCCCATGCATGGACTGAAAGGCAAAAAATTATCTTCCTTCCGGAATAACAATATTGGTTTTGTTTTCCAGTTTCATCATTTGCTCCCGGAATTTTCTGCTTTGGAAAATGTATGCATTCCCGGCTGGATTGCCGGCCGCAAAAAAAAGGAAGTCGCCAGTGAAGCGTTGAGTTTATTAAAAATACTGGGTTTATCAGATCGTCTTGAACACAAACCTGATATGCTCAGCGGCGGTGAACAACAACGCGTGGCCGTTGCACGTGCACTCATCAATAAACCCGCAATTGTTTTTGCAGATGAACCTACCGGGAATTTAGACAGCCAGCACGCCAGGGAATTGCATGATCTTTTTGTGCATTTGCGCGATACTTTCAATCAAACATTTTTAATAGTCACGCACAATGAAGAGCTCGCACTCATGAGCGATCGTACATTGCACATGAAGGATGGATTGATATTGGAAAATTAGTTGTAATTCAATTTTATTTTTTTGGTGGCCGGTTTTTTTTATGGCATCGCTCCTTGTGTTTTTAATCCCGGTTTATCGGGACGCTCTCTTGTACGTTCTGTACTTAGAGCTCCAGCGAAATTTCCCTTCATAAAGTAAATTAAAATTCTGCAGATAAACTTGTAATGAAAAAATCGTTAGTGTTTTTTATAAAATATTTTTCTGGTAAATGATCAATCAAAGATGCGGGTGAACAACTTTATAAAGATTGCGCAATTGATAGATATGGGTTATGAATTGATGAAAAGGATAATTGAAATGATTTCTTCAATATGCATAATCAAAAAAGGCTGTTTTTTATGGAGATTGCACATTGCTGATTTTTTAAATACATTTGTCTGAATCAATATTTTACACATGAACAAAGTTTTTAAAGATGCCCTCTCCGCAATGCATGATATACAAGATGGTGCTACCATTATGCTTGGTGGCTTCGGGCTTTGCGGCATACCGGAAAATTCTATTGCCGCTTTATATGAAAAAAATGTACAGCAACTCACCTGCATTTCCAATAATGCCGGCGTGGATGATTTTGGCCTCGGCATTTTATTGAAAAGAAGACAGATCATAAAAATGATGAGTAGCTATGTTGGCGAAAATGCAGAATTTGAACGCCAGTTACTCAGCGGCGAACTGGATGTGGACCTGATCCCACAGGGCACATTGGCCACGCGGATTCAAATGGCCGGCATGGGCATACCCGCTTTTTTCACACCCGCAGGTTATGGAACTGAAATCGCGGAAGGAAAAGAAGTCCGTGAATTCAATGGGAAAAAATATTTAATGGAAATGGCATTGCATGCAAATTTCGCCATCGTTAAAGCCTGGAAAGGGGATACATTGGGTAATCTTGTTTTCCGAAAAGCCACACGCAATTTTTCTACATCTATGGCAAGAGCCGGAGATATAACTATCGCAGAAGTGGAAGAATTGGTAGCGCCAGGCGAACTTGAAGCGGATTGTGTGCATGTGCCCGGCATTTATGTGCACCGTATTTTCCAGGGGAAAAATTATGAAAAACGCATTGAAAGAAAAACAGTTCAGATAAATAAAAATTAGTATTTTTTTGGGCCAGACAACATGTCTTTGAGCATCATCGTTGCGTCGCACTCTTGTACGCTTTGTTCATTGAGCATCAAAAAAAATCACATAAAACTTTTAAATAAAAAAATATGGCATTAGATAAATTTGGAATCGCAAAACGTATTGCACAGGAATTAAAAGATGGCATGTATGTCAATTTAGGAATCGGTATACCCACCCTGGTAGCGAATTTTATTCCGGAAGGCATCACCGTTATTTTACAAAGTGAAAATGGAATTCTCGGCATGGGTCCTTATCCAACTGAAGAAAACCTGGATGCGGATCTCATCAATGCAGGCAAAGAAACAATAACAGAAATTCCGGGAAGTGTATTTTTCGATAGTGCAGAAAGTTTTGGAATGATCCGTGCGGGAAAAATAGACCTGACTGTTCTCGGCGCTATGGAAGTAAGTGAAAAAGGAGATATTGCCAACTGGAAAATCCCGGGAAAAATGGTGAAAGGAATGGGCGGCGCGATGGATCTTGTAGCAAGTGCACGAAATATTATTGTGGCCATGCAACATACCAATCCCAAAGGTGAAAGTAAATTATTACCTGCATGCACGTTGCCACTTACTGGTGTTCATTGCGTAAAAAAGATTGTCACAGAACTCGCTGTAATGAGTGTGACGGATGATGGCTTTGTATTGCTGGAACGTGCGCCGGGAGTGACTGTGGAAGAAATTAAAAGTAAGACGAAAGGAAAGTTGATCGTGCCGGATGAAGTGCCGGAAATGCAATTATAATGGTTAATGGTTAATTGTAAATGGTTAATTGTTGATGAAAGAAAATGCACCAACTAATTGTTAATGGTAAATGGTTAATTTTTAATGAAAGAAAATATAGTAAAAAATAAGAGTTTCTTGTTTGCAGTTAACATTGTAAATCTCTATAAGTTTTTATGTGAAAACAAAAATGAGTTTATTTTATCAAAACAATTATTGCGAAGTGGTACAAGTGTTGGAGCCTTGATTCGGGAAGCAGAACAAGCTGAATCGAAAACGATTTCAAACATAAAATGGGTATTGCACAAAAAGAAATCAATGAAACAATTTATTGGATTGAACTATTAAAAGAAACTGGCTACCTGGATCAAAAGCAATTTGATATCATCAACAATGACGCCATTGAAATCATTAAACTAATCACCGCAATTTTAAAAACCACGAAACTCAACCTCATTAACCATTAACCACTAACCATTAACCATTAACCACTAACCATTAACCACTAACCATTAACCATTATGCCAACCGATCTTTCCTGGAAAACCCTCTCCTCCGATTATCTTTTTAAAGAAGACTGGTTTACTGTTCGTAAAGATGTGTGTGAACGCAATGACGGAAAAATCATTGATCCTTATTATGTATATGAGTTCCCGGATTGGGTTACTGCGTTGCCTATTACAGTTGAAGGAAAAATAATTCTTATCCGCCAATACAGGCATGCATTGGGTGAAGTATGCATTGAATTGCCGGGTGGTTGTGTAGATAAAGAAGATACAACCCTCGAAGACGCTGTGCGCCGTGAAATGCTGGAAGAAACCGGTTATGCTTTTGAAACAGTTCACCTGCTGGGAAAAATTTCTTCCAATCCTTCTACCAATAATAATTTGATGCACATGTTTATCGCCACGGGTGGTAAAAAAATACAGGCGCCGGAAATGGATGGCAATGAACAAATTGAAGTTTTTGAAGTAGATTTTGAAGAACTGGAAAATTTAATAAATGAAAAACGCATCATGCAATCTATGCATCTAAGCACTATATTTTATGCGCTCCGATACTTAAATAAAATTGAATTTTTAAAACCCTGATCAAATTATTTCTATACTACTTCAGCCACGAGAAAAACACTTCCGCAAATTAGAATAAGGTCATCTTTATGTGCATGCGCAATGGCTGTTTGCATGGCCAATGAAACATTTGGAAAAGCTTTTCCTGTTAAGCCAAATGCAGCAGCTTTTTGCAGGAGTTGATCTTCCGGCATGGCCCGTGGAATAGATGCTTTCGTAAAATAGTATGTTGCATTTTTTGGTAATGCGCCAAGTATTCCCTGCGTGTCTTTATCATTCACCATTCCAAAGACAATATAGATTTTATCATAATGCAAATATTCCAGTTGTTCTTTTAATGCGTTGATGCCATCGGCATTGTGCGCTACATCCAAAATAATATCCGGCGCAGAATGAATTTTTTCCCACCTGCCATGAAGGCCTGTACTTTTTTTAACCTGTGATAAACCTTTTTTAATGTGTGCAGTTGAAATTGAAAAGCCACAGGATTGTAATTGATGAATAGTTTCCAATACAGGCAAAATATTTTTTACCTGGTAAATACCCGTGAGATCCAGCAAATATTTTTCATGCTCATTAGATGAAGATTCCACGATGGTCAATTCTAAAAAATGATCTTTTTGTTGCCAGTCTTCCACGTATCTTTTTTTGGCTGCCTGAAAAAATGGTGCATTTTTTTGTGTTGCAGTTCGTTCAAAAACCGGCAGTGTTTCAGCATTCATTTCACCAATAACTACAGGAATATTTTCTTTGATAATGCCTGCTTTTTCACCCGCAATTTCTGCCAAAGTATTTCCTAGTAAATTGGTATGATCATAACCAATTTGTGTGATCACGGAAACTAAAGGCGTAATAATATTTGTACTGTCCAAACGCCCGCCCAGACCGGTTTCTATGACAGCTATGTCTATATTATTTTTTTCAAAATAATCAAATGCCATAGCAACAGTAATCTCAAAAAAAGAAGGTTCTATTTTATCAATTTGTGGTTTTATTTTTTCTATAAAATCCACCACAAATTCTTCGGGGCACATTTCTCCTTTGATACGAATTCTTTCCCTGAAATCTTTTAAATGTGGTGAAGTGTATAAACCGGTTTTATAATTTGCAGCCTGCAAAACAGAAGCGATCATGTGGCTAACAGAACCCTTGCCATTTGTTCCGGCAATATGAACGCATTTAATTTTTTGTTGGGGATTGCCAATGGCTTCGCAAAGTGCAACAATATTTCCCAGGTCTTTTTTATACGCAGCAGTGCCCACGCGGCTAAACATGGGCAACTTCGTATACATGTATTCCAATGTTTCCGCGTATGTCATGGAAGCAAAACTAACCTTTTGGATTTTCAAATTTGATAACCACGGTGCCGCTTTGAGTTTCAGTGCCTTTAGAAAATTTTAAAAGACGCGCTTTTTTTAATGCAATATCATTGATGTCTTTGAACGGACTTCCCTGGTTGATGGAAACATTCGTCACATTACCATCCGCATCTACAGAAACATTCACAATCACTTTGCCACCGTATTTATACGTGTCTTCAAAACGTGCACTACTACTAATTTTGCGGCCGGAAAGGCCACTATTGATATTGATGCCTGCATTTCCTTTTCCGCCATTCCCTGTATAACTGTCAGAGTTTGGATTACCATTTGGTTTTCCCTGGTCACCGGTGCCACCGGAAATTCCCTGGTTGCGGGAATTATTATAGGTGTCCGCATTATTTCCACCATTCTCTTTGTTGGTGCCACCACTATAAACAGCTTTTGGCTTTGGCGGTGTTGGAGGTGTTTTTACAGGAACTACATTTGATTTTTTATTCGAAACTACATTATCTGTATTTACATTTTTCTTTACAGAAGGGGTTGGTGAAGTTTTGATAGCAGGAGAAGACATATCATTATTTTCAGCAACTTCTTTCTGTGTTTCTGCAACGGAATTTTGAGATGGAGGAGGGTTTGAATTGGTCTGAGTAGCCATGGATGGTTCGCCGGGAATTTGTGGTGCTATATCACCAAAACCAGTTTCACTATTTCCCAGGTTTACTTCAATGCCTTCGTCCACAAGAGGTGGTGGTATTTGTGGTATGGTCCAGCTTACTAAAAAAAACACGAGAAAAAATGCACCTAAAACTGAAAGCGTTAGGAAAAAAGCTTTTGTGTTTTTTTGTTTTTCAAATTGCTGCTGTTCAAATTTTTCGTTGGACATAGTCTTTATTTAACTGTACAAATGTAGTTTGTTGAAATTTAAATCTATGTTATAAAGATGCATCATTCCATGCAATTACATATTTCCCCATAAAAATTTATCGCCAGTCACCCACCCAGAAAAAATAAGGCCGGTAATTATCCGCATTTTTAAATAAGTCCCGGAAGTTTGTACTATTAATATCATAACCAACAAGCAACGAATCATTGTTATTAAATTCCGTATGCGCCGTTGCATTATAAGCAATAATATTTCCGCCTGCCTGTGGCGCTGTATATATTTTTCGCCTGTTTGTAAATGGACCAACCGGACCAGCCGCATCATACAAATAAATGTCCGGGCTCAACAGATTTCCTTCAGACAGCAAATAATATTTACCCTGGCTTTTAAAAACAGAATATTGTTCTGATAATCCACCAAACACGCGCGTAGTTTGCGTTATATCATTTACCCATGTAGTGCCATTATAAAATTCAAATTTATTTAAAGGGCCGCCGGCTTTTGTTCTTGCAACGTGCATGTATTTATTTCGCTTCGTAGATTCCACACCATATAAATAAATATAATTATCATCATCTTCCAGTGTTGCAGAAGACCAATCGATAAAAGCGCCATCACTAAATGGAACAATTTTTTTTAAAGTAAGATCTGGCAAACTCAAAATAGCAATATCATTTCCTTTTACATCAAAACCAAAAATACCGCCTTCACCATTTGGTTCAATGCGCACCAGCATTACATATAACAATGAATTTTTTTTATTGATAAAAGCACAATTAGGCCAGTAATATTGGTTTGGGTCTGCTGCTACAAAAAAGGGTAGGGGATCGTCAGTTGTGCCGCCATGCAGCGTAGTGAAGCCACCTAATGTATCCGTAACAACCACCATATTATGTATAAAACTTGTACGCGGCCTGTGCCTGTCCGGGTACACCGTATCTAAAAACGAATCACCGAAAAGCCAGAAAGAACGGCCATCCGGCAATACATGCGAATACGCTACATCACCACCGGTGAAGCCACCACCGTAACGCGTAAAAATACTGTCGAAATAGGTTGCAGTTGTGGAATTGAAATTTGTTAATGGGGAATATTTTCCATCAACAGCAATAGGATTATTTTCTACATCTATATTTTCAATATTTTTTTTACAGGAAAACAGAAAGCAACATAGAAGAGAAAAAGCAGTAAACTTTTTAAACATAATTTTAAGTTTTCATTGGTTGAAGATGATCAAAGTAAATGAATTAAAATTATAACGCAAACAGTCAGGAAACAGTATACTTTTCAATTTCTTTTGCAGGGCTAATACATTCGTTTTAATTTTGCAAAAAATTTGCAGGTGGAAATGAAAGGGAAAGACATAGAAAATATAGAAGATATCAAAATATTTGTCAATGAATTCTATGGCAAAGTTCAAAAAGATGAATTGATCGGGCCGATCTTCAATGAGCGCATTAACGGGCGCTGGCCGGCGCACCTTGCAAAAATGTACACTTTCTGGGAAACGATTTTATTGGGCAATCACACTTATTTTGGAAGCCCTTTTCCTCCGCATGCTTTATTGCCTGTGGAGCAAAAACATTTTGAACGCTGGCTGAAATTATTTCATGCAACCATTGATCATTTATTTGAAGGGGAGATTGCGGATGAAGCAAAATGGCGTGCAGGAAAAATGGCACAAATGTTTCAATATAAAATAAAACATATTCAAAACAATCCCGGCAAAAGCCTCGTTTAAAAAGTCAATTAACCGGTTTTTATTTTTTTAATTTATTTAAAAATATTTATCATCTCTATATGGTAAAAAAGCAATTAGCACAAGGTACAATTCCAATTTCTTTATCCCTGGATCCAACTCTTGAAGCCACAAATATTTCTCAAAAAATACCGCCTGATAAAAAACGCCTTGTGCCTGTGTCGCTAATTGCCATTGGCATTGCGATCTGTATAAGTTTCATTGCAAAGTTTTTAATTAACCTGATTTATTTTATTACCAATCTTTCATTCTATGGAAATACGGCTGTAGAACATGTTACACCTGTTGGAAATACATTAGGTATTTGGGTAATTTTTATACCCACTATTGGTGGACTTATTGTTGGCTTTATGGCTTTATACGGATCAAAAGCTATAAGAGGTCATGGCATACCGGAAGCCATGGAACAAATTCTTACCAATCAAAGTAAGATCAAACCTACGATCACTTATTTAAAACCATTATCTTCCGCTATTGCGATCGGTACAGGCGGACCATTTGGTGCTGAAGGTCCAATCATTGCAACAGGTGGCGCATTGGGTTCTACGTTGGGACAATTATTGAAAATTTCTCATAATGAACGAAAGATTTTATTGGCTTCAGGTGCATGCGCAGGTATGGCCGCCATCTTTGGAAGTCCCGTGGCAGCTATATTCCTGGCGATTGAATTATTATTATTTGAGTTTTCACCCCGATCAATAATTCCAGTTGCACTTGCATGTATCACGGGCGCAGCGGGCCATCATTTCTTATTCGATGCCAACCCTGTTTTTGAAATGAAAGGCTTTATTGCGCCTCCTTCAAACACTGCATTATTTGCGTATAGTATCCTTGGAATTTTGATGGGTTTTATTTCTGTATTCACTACAAAAATTGTTTATTTCGTAGAAGATGTTTTTGAAAAATTACCCATTCACTGGATGTGGTGGCCTGCAATTGGTGGTTTGCTTGTTGGTTTTATTGGCTACTTGAATCCTTCTACGCTAGGTGTCGGTTATGAAAATATCACGAATATCTTATCCGGTAATTTAGCGTTGAATGTGGTGGTGTCTTTATGTTTTTTAAAATTTATTTCCTGGGCATTAGCACTTGGAAGCGGAACTTCCGGAGGAACGCTGGCACCATTACTAACTATCGGTGGAGCCGCCGGAATTTTATTGGCAACTTTGACATTGAATATTTTCCCCGGTGCTGGAATTACTATTCCGCTTGCTGCATTGGTTTGTATGTCGGCCATGTTTGCAGGTGCATCCCGCGCATTAATTACGTCTATCATTTTTGCCCTTGAAGTAACCGGGCAATCTGTTGCGTTGCTTCCACTTTTATGTGCTTGTACCGCGGCCTATTTCATTTCATTTTTCCTCATGGAAAATACCATCATGACGGAAAAAATTACCCGTCGTGGAGTGAAAACACCGGATTCATTTGAACCGGATATTTTAGAAACAATTTCTGTATCACAGGTAATGAATGAAAATGGTGTAGTGCTGAGTGATGAAAATACGATTGGAGAATTGCGTCAATGGCTGCAAAGAGAACCTGATTATCTCAGCAATTATTTTATTATTGTTGGTGAAAACAATTCCTTCCGTGGAATCATCAGTTCTTCGAGTTTATTTGGCAATCACCAGGATGAAACCAAGCCGGTTTCTTCTTTGATCAAACGCAAACACACTGCTATTGGAAGCCATCAAACTTTAAGAGATGCTGTGGAAATGATGGCCAAAGAAAACCTGGATATACTGCCCATAGTGTCTAATGAAAACAGTCTTGCGGGCATGTTAACTTATAAAAATATTATCTCCTCTTACAAAGCGGATATGGAAAATCATGCCCGCAAAAAGCCGGTGATCTCACTGAAAAGAAGTGGCCTTAAAATGCTGGTGCATGGCCAGAAATTGCGTGATTTTATGCGTGGTGATTCTTAATTGCTTATTTGCAGGATCAATCATCATCTTTTATTACAGTTTGCTTTACAAAAGCAGCCCGCTTTGGCGCAGGCATTTTTGAATCAATGCCTTTTACAGCTTTCCAAATTACTTCACTGAATTCATCATCAGGCACCGCATCTTCTTTTGCAAAATTGAACTTTTCGCTTTTACGCTGCCAGGCATTTTCTCCTGTATTTTTTTCATCCAGGTCCACCTGCAATGGCTTTGCATTGTATGTAGTAAGATCAGGCGTTGATTGAAAACACCGCCACATGGATGGCGATCCTGCATCGTATTGACTCATCGGTGGAATACCTAAGATCAATTCAATGGTGCGTAACACTGAAGTTGTTGAATACATCGTATGATCAACAAAATTGCGCTTTACAAAACCACCGGCTACATAAGCGGTGCTTCTATGTGCATCTACATGATCCGGCCCATCCTGTGCATCATCTTCAACAATAAAAACTACACTTTCTTTCCATACACGGCTTTTACTTAAATAATCTATAAACATACCTACAGTTAAATCATTATCTGCAACATAAGAAAATGGCGTATAATTTCCCTTCCTTAAACCCGCCGTATGATCATTTGGAAAACGTATTGAATTAAAATGTGGCAGTGCATTGATAGCAACCAAAGAATCAAAATCTTTTTTCCATGCATTAAAACGAACGGTATCTCTTACCGATAAATCCCAACCCGAAAAATGTGTACATAAATGATCTCTTAATACAGGAATATTTGGTTTATAATCATCGGCAAACTCGCCATAGGTTCTATAACTAACCCCAGCCCTTGCGCAATAATCCCAAATAAAACCGCCTTTATTATTGGCAATATCACGGCCACCTTCCCCATCATAATCGCCTCCGCGGCCACCATAACTTGTAGGCCATGTTTTTTCCAAATAATCATCTGCATATCCGCCCAGGCTCCAGTTGTGGCCATCTGCACTCACTTCAGCATTCACATAAAAATTATCAAGCAATACAAATTCATTGGCGAGTGCGTGTAGATTAGGCGTAATTTTTTCACCAAATAAACAAAGACTTGCATCGCCATTTCCATTAGGCATATCACCCAGCACCTGGTCATACGTCCTGTTTTCTTTAATGATATAAAACACATATTTTATCGGGGAAATATCGCCAACTTTTTCGGGCACAGGATTATTTTTTTCACCTGCAGATTCAAGCTCTTTGTTTTTATTATACGGTGTGTTTTTATAAACTTGTTGTGAGTAAACGCTAAGCGCTTCTTTAGTTGGCATAGGGATAATACTTAAACTACCTTTAAATAATCCGCCAATATACCATGCATCATTATCACCTGTTTGATACCCAATTTTTGAACGTGTTTTGAATGGATCAAATTCCGGATTAGCTATTGATGTAAAGCCTTTACCATTTGCTACAAATATTTTATTATTTGCAACCCGCACGCAGGTTGGATACCAGCCCACCGGTATAAAACCTTTTGATATACTGTTGCCCGGGTTGCTTACATCAAAAACTGCCAAACAATTATTATCTGCATTGGCAATATATAAAGTTTTTTCATCGGCGCTTAATGCAACACTGTTCGTTGTAGAACCTGCTCTTGAATCTGGATACAACGCAGCATTCAATGTTTCAAGTAGTTTACGTTTTTTAATATCAATCACTGAAACACTGTTATCATTGGCATTGGCAACATACAAATATTGTCCGCTCTTTGATAAACACATATCATTTGGATGATCACCAACAGTAATACTGTCTATTAAGTTTCTTGTAATGGTATTAAATACTTTTACTTTATCGCTGCCCCACACAGAAATATATAATTCATTTTTATTTGGAGATAATAAGCAGGTATATGCTTCAGCGCCCAATGCATGCTGCTGAATAATTTTTTTTGAATGCATGTCCATAACATAAAGACTGTTATTATCTTTTGTTACCACATACAGTAATTGTTTTGCATCATCCACATCTATTCCAGTGGGAGAAATTCTTACCGGCCATGCATCGCCTAAAATAAAACTGTCTTTTAAAAGCAGTTTATTATTGATGATTGCATATTTTAAAATACGGTTATCATTACCACCTGAAGCATATAAAAATTTTTCATCCGCGCTGAATTTTAAACCCATCCACGATTTTGGAATGTCAATACTGTCCAGTCTTTTTTCATTTTTTACATCAATCAACTGGAGGCTTTGAGTGCTTTGCCCGTTGTTGGTAACAGCCATATATTTTTTGGAAGATGACACCGCAATATTTAATGGCAGGTCACCGAGTTGCAGGCTTTTTCCTGCGGGCGTTAAACTCCAACCATTGGGAAGTAAAACAGGATCGGGTAAATTTACTTGTTGTGGTAAACCATTGATCGTACAAAACAACAGCAGGAGGATGATTGCTTTCTCTTTAATAAATTTCATAGGATAAAATTACAAAGAATACTATAAATGCGTCATTAACTAATTAATATTTTTGGATATGCCGGGGTATGTGTTATAAAATTAACCGGGAAAATCACGATGATATTTTGCACTTTGACATGTAGGAATAGGAAACTTTTCAGAATATCGTCCGCTTATGCGAGATGATCCAGGACAATAAAATCTGGTTAATGGTCAAAAAAATTGAGCGATTTTTATGCGTGATAATTAAGGGGTTATTTTCCCCTTAATTTTCTTCAGTATATTTTTTAAAATTATTCAGGATAGCTTGCCAGCCGGTTCGCTGCATTTCTATCGGGTTTGTATCTTCCGTTTCAAAACTTTCTGAAACATGCGTAGAATCAGCATTTGAAGTGAATGTGACTTTTGTTTTCCGGCCATCGCCCAAAGTAGATTCAATGTAGGCAAATTCATTTACCACATCATAAACGCCGTGAAAATCAAAACCCATAGTTCCATCTTTTGCTTCCATTCGGGAAGAAAATTTTCCACCGGCATGAAGGTTATTCTCTGCGCGTGTTGTATGCCAGTCATCCGAAGCCGCGTTCCATTTAATGATGTGTTCGGGTTTTGTCCAGTATGCCCATACTTTTTTTATAGGAGCGTGAATGGTGGTTTCGATTGTGATCATAGTTGAATTTTTTTCTGTGATGTTTTTATAGAATTAAAAAAGAAAAGTAACATTTGAAAGGAAGCAGCAAATTGTTTAGGAAAATTTATGGAACATATTATTATTTTTTAGAGATTGGATTATACTAATAACAATACAAAAAGGATTATAATAAATGGTTGGTTTTAGAGAACGATGTTTTTTGTTGGATGGTGTGTTATGCATAAATTTGTGTGTTGGCAGTGTAAGCGTCCCCAAAATTCGGCAATATAAAATTAGAGATTAATCTTTAATTTTTAATTAATGATAATGTAGCTGCCAATAAAAGCATAAAATCTAACCTGCAGCTCTGACCAAAGTATTTTTACAACACTGCGATTATTATTCGGAAAAATAAATTAATCAGGGAGACCAATAAGACGAAGTTTATAAATTTCAACACCAACTAATTTAACAGGATGTTTTGGGATTACCTTTTTTAGTTTTATGTAAAAAAGTTTTCTTTGAATAATAAGAAACGAACTGCGGGCTAATGCTTTAGTAAATGCCCCACAGGAGAAAATTATCTTATATCAAACTTAAATTAAAACCGAAATCATCCCGTTGAACTATTGTAACTATGAAAGCTTATTTTTTACTTCAATTTAAAATGACGAATAGAAAACTGGCTGATTATGGCTTAAATCCAATATTGGGTTTCTGTATCATATTTGCTGTATTTATTGGATTTTCAATGTACCTGTTTTCTAGAACTGAATTTGCAGTATATATGTATATGCTAATTGCATGGAGCTTTGTAGCCAAACTGAGTGAGAAAAAAAGAAATGACTTTTTAAAATCCATCTTCCTGAAAATATCCTATGTGAAATTGAGAATGATTGAAAATTCAATTGTTGTTCTGCCCTTTGTCGCTTTTTTAATTTACAAACAATTATTCCCCGATGCAATAATGATTACTGCAATTACTTTGATGATGGCTTTGGTTAATTTCAACAGCACATTTAACTATACGATTCCCACGCCATTTTATAAAAAACCCTTTGAGTTTACCGTAGGCTTTAGAAACACTTTTTATTTATTCTTATTAAATTATTCCTTAGCTTGTATAGCCGCATCTGTGGGGAATTTCAACCTTGGCGTTTTTGCTTTATTACTTGTATTCCTCCTTTCATTTTCCTTTTATTCAAAACCTGAAAATGAATATTATGTGTGGTCATTTATTGATACTCCAAAAGGATTTTTAATAAAAAAAATAAAAACAGCATTCCTTTATTCTACATTGTTGAGCATTCCCATTCTCCTTATTTTATGCATTTTCTTTCCAGGTGAAATAAAAACAATCCTGCTATTTCAATTATTAAGCTATATTTATTTAGTCACAATTATCTTTGCTAAATATTCTAATTATCCGGATGAAATGAATGTACCCCAGGGATTTTTAATTGCCTTAAGTGTATTATTTCCCCCGGTACTTGTGGGTGTTATCCCTTTTTTCTATGTGCAATCTATGAAAAAACTAAATGTTTTCCTGGCATGATCAACGTTGAAAATTTATCAAAATACTATGGAACAAAACAGGTGCTCATACATATTAACCTGCACTTTGAAAAAGGAAAAGTTTATGGAATTGTCGGCGAAAACGGTTCCGGGAAAACAACGTTGTTCCGGTGTATTGCGGGATTAGAAAAACATGAAGGAATTATTTCGGCTGACCTTCTGCCACTAAAAAATCATTTAGGACTTTTACTTACAGAACCTTTTTTCTTTTCTAAAATTACAGGCCGCGAATATATCCGGCTTCTTTGCAACGCAAGAAATCTGCACACAGGAAATATAGACGACAGAAATATCTTTGATTTACCCTTACATCAATATGCATCTACGTATTCAACAGGCATGAAGAAAAAGCTGGCTTTGACTGCAATTCTTATCCAGGAAAACCAATATTTTATTCTGGATGAACCTTTTAATGGTGTAGATATTCAAAGCAATATTATACTTGCTGCGATCATTCACAAGCTGAAAGATTTAGGTAAAACAGTTATAATTTCTTCTCATATATTTTCAACATTAAGTGATACCTGTGATGAAATACATTTACTTAAAAATGGCGTGTTTATTAAAAAAGTTTACCAGGAAGATTTTGATAAACTGGAAGCAGCAATGAAAGAAACAACTGTGGGCAATAAGATTGATAAGTTAGGGCTTATATAAAAATGGCTGTAAGCATTTGCCAAAAGGCATGTATAATTGATCCTAAAATTGATTTGATAATTTAGCCTTATCAAATTCCAGGTGATTCAGCCTGAAGGAATTCTAATTCTCAACTTTTTACTCAACCTATTTCAGGATACATTATCTTACCTGCACATAGACCTGCTTATGAAGATTTAAATTTCATTATATAACCGTTTCATCATGAATCATTCCAGGTTTTATAATCATTATGTGTCAATAAAAATTTTAATTAATTTTTGTTTCTTCGTAATCTTTTACCCGGGAATTATGAGTGCACAACAGGCTGCTCCGCGCACTAATTTTTCCAGTCTTCACTTCGATCATCTCAACTTCAGTAATGGATTATCTTTTGACGGAACAAGATGGATAGTAAAAGATAAACAAGGGTTCATTTGGATTTCCACACAAGATGGACTTAATAAATACGATGGCATTAATTTTAAAATTTATCATCATGATGAGCGTAATTTAAACTCTCCTGCCAGTAATGAATTCGGTAAAATGGCACTTGATAGTAAAGGAAATATATGGATGGCATCTGCTGACGGGCTTATAGAATATTTCCCGGTAACAGGCAACTTCAAAAAGTTTCCGGTAACAACCAAATCAAAAATAACTTCCATAGATGCTCTTTATATTGATGCACAGGATGTTGTTTGGTTTGGAGATGATGACGGATTGCGAAGCCTGAATGCTGAAGGAAAAATTGAAACATTTCCCATTAAACATTTACTGAACAAATTACTAATTAGTTCCATTATTGAAGATAATGAAGGAATAATGTGGGTGGGAACCCAACAAGGTCTCTACAGCATTAATAAAAGCACACACGAATTTCACCGGTTCGTGTTTGAAAAATTTCCGGACCAGGATAATACGATCATGAACGTTTACCGCGATCATGAAAATAATATTTGGGTGGGGACCTGGGGTCGTGGTTTGGGGAAGTTAAACAAGCATACCGGAAAAATTGAAATGTACACGTACAATAAATCGCCCGATACGCGTTCAAGAGCCAATATTGTTCTGAGCATTTATGAATCCTCAAATGACAGTGATAAGTTATGGATTGGAACAGGTGAAGCCGGGCTTGGAATTTTTGATAAGAAAACAAAAACCTTTGATTTTGCAACAATCAACGGCAATGATCCGCATGCTTTCAATGCTTACACAGTTAACCAGATTTTTGATGATCACTTCGGCACATTATGGTTTGCCACAGACAAAGGCGTTGTAAAGCTCAACAGTTATTTGCAGCAATTCCAGGTAAACAAATTTGACGCTTCAACATCATCCATTCGCAGTTGGTATGTCACAAAAATTATTATTGATACGACTTCGGTACAACATATAATGTGGATCGGCACTTATGGCAGCGGACTCGTTCGGTATGACCCGCAAACAGGGAGTTATGCTTCAAATATTCCAAATACAGAAAACCCGCATGGCAATGAAGATGTAAATGATTTTGCCAAAGACAAGAAGGGTAAAATCTGGATAACTACTGAGCATGGATTTTATCAATTTGATCCGGAAAGAAAATCATTTATTGCTTATAAAAATATTCCCGGAAAAAATTCTTTGCCATTGAACCGGGTTGGAAAACTAACCCAAACACAGGATGGCAAATTATGGATGATTGTAAAAGGAAATGGTTTTTGTTCATTTGATCCAAATACCAAAAAATTTCAAATGTATAATAAAATTTTTGATGAAAACAATGACAGTATTAATAAGTCTGTTTTTTGTTTAACCAAAGATGCTGAAGAAAATATCTGGGGCGGAACACAGTTTGGCGGGATGTTTATGTTCAATCCGAAGACTGAGAAATTTATTATCTATAATCTGAAAAATGGTTTCACCAATCAAACAGTTTATTCTATTGTGGAAACGGATGATAAAACTTTTTGGATTGCCACTTACATTGGACTTTGGAACTTTAATTTACAAACAAATAAAATTATACATTACACAACGAATGATGGTTTGTGTAACAATGTTTGCTATAAATTGATAGAAGATGAACATCATTTTTTATGGATCACTACCCTAAATGGTTTAGCTTTTTTTGATCCTTCAAAAAAAAGTTTTCAAAATTATTCCACCAATGATGGATTGTTAGCTAATAACCTGGATGTTTCATTTGATAAAGGAGCAGATGGAAAATTTTATCTTGGTTTTAATAACAGCTATAATTTTTTTGATCCTGATCATATCAT
>JBBRSI010000038.1:0-21592 GCA_038245585.1 Chitinophagales bacterium | reverse complement strand
CTTTGCTGGTCGCTGACCAGCAAAATATGTTCATGTTGGGGAAAAAATTATTTCCAAAAATTGTACTTCATTCTACCTTTCCTGTACCTTGCGCTTGCGAATTTCAACCCATATTTTACTGTTTGTATGAAAAAAATTTTCACTTATTTATTTTTAATATCGCTGCTTTTATTGAATACCCTGCATGTGTCTGCGCAGGCCACAGATTCTGCCGCGAATTGCCATGTACGCATCAGCGTATTAACTGTAGAACCAGGCCAGGAATTGTATTCCATTTTTGGGCATAGTGCCATCCGTGTGCAGGATAGTTTGAAACATTCAGACATCGTTTATGGTTGGGGCACTTTTGATTTTGATGAGCCCGATTTCTATTGGAAATTCATGAAGGGCAACCTAAATTATTTCGTGAGCGTGGATGCCTTTAATGATTTCATGCAGGAATATAAAGTAGACCAGCGCAGTGTTTGGGAGCAGGTTTTGATTTTGGATTGCTCACAAAAAGATTCTATCCTCAGTGCTTTGGCCATCAATATGCTGCCGCAAAACCGCTTTTATAAATATGATTTTTTAAAAGATAATTGCACAACACGAATCCGTGATATGATCTTTGCGCATTTGCCAAATATGGAAATTACTGATTCACTTACATTGCCCGGTGTTTCTTTTCGGGATATGATCCATGAATATTTGGATGAAGGTGCAAAACCCTGGAGCAAACTCGGCATAGATATTTTATTGGGAAGTCCTACTGATAAAGAACCCAATAATCATTCAGCGATGTTTTTGCCGGATTATCTCATGCAGGCGCTTGATCTGACGTTGGTGGATGGAGCACCAATTACTGAAAGAGAAAATATGATTTACCAGGCTGCGCCCTGCGACTGTCTGACCTGGATGTATGCGCCGTTAATGGTCACATCAGTTGTTTGTGTCATCTTTTTTATCATTTCCATCATACCTATACGCTGGGCCATAACCATTACAAAATTTGCTGACTCTTTCTTTTTTTATATCACAGGATTGATTGGTATACTGATAGTTTTTATGTGGTTTTTTACAGAACATACTTCCACTGCAAATAATTTCAATATTGCCTGGGCATTGCCCACAAATTTCCTATTTGCTTTTTTCGTGTGGAGGCATCATAAATGGACAAGGCCTTATTTTCTCATCGTCTCCTTAATTTATGCAGTCTTACTGGCTACCTGGTTTTTCCTTCCGCAGGAATTAAATATTGCCTTGATACCAGTAGTGTTGCTGATGATGTTCCGTAGTTTTAAACTGGGTGGGAAAAAAATTCCAAAAGAGTATAATGCAGAAGTTTATTTTTAATAATAACACAGAAATATTTTACCATAAAGCAGGAAATGGCCTGCCTGTAATTTTATTGCATGGCTTCGGGGAAGATAGCAGTATTTGGGATAAATGTGCGGAAGTTTTGGGAAAAAAATGTTTACTTATTTGCCCGGATCTACCGGGCAGCGGGCATTCTGATAGGTATATAAATAGTGAAGCATCCATTGAAGATTATGCGGACATTATACATGCACTATTAATTAAAGAAAAAATTGATCAATGTGTGATGCTCGGGCATAGCATGGGTGGCTATATCACATTAGCATTTGCAAAAAAGTACGGGGAAAGTTTAGCAGGTTTTGGGTTGATCAATTCCACCGCTTTTGCAGATACAGAATCGCAGCAGGAGCGGAGGTTGAAAAGTATTCGCATGATCGAAAGGTATGGCCCGCACGAATTTTTGCGACAAATTTTGCCACCACTTTTTGCAGATACATTCAGGCAAACACACAGGGAGCTGGTGGAAACATTTGTGGATAAAGCAAAAAGTTTTAAAAAAGAAACGCTCATACAGTATTATATGGCCATGATGCAAAGGCCTGATAATACGGCGATTCTTGAGAATAGTCCTGTACCCGTTTTATTTGTTTGTGGCACGGATGATACCGCAGCACCTTTGGAAGATCTTTTAAAACAAATGCACATGCCGGATATTTCCTATATTCACATTTTGGAAAATACAAGGCATAAAAGCATGTTCGAAGCGCCTGAAAAATTAACCTGCTTTATCCTTGAATTTATTAGTGGAATTGAAAAATTAAAAGTGCCTGAATAAACTGAACGGAACATGAAAAAAATCCTGTACTTAATTATCTTTTTATTTTTTTCAATACAATCTTTTGCCACACATATTTCTGGTGGTGAATTATTCTACCAATACATTGGTCCTGGCACACAACCCAATACCAATAAGTATAAGATAACCATGCGCCTTTTCCGGGAATGTACGTCCAATGGTGCATCTTTGAATGGGGAAATAGTGAATATTGGTATTTATTATAATGCCAATACGCAACTTTATACAACCCTAAATTTAGCCCAGCAATGGAGTGGCAATCCGCCTGTGATTCAAAATACCCCGGGCGCAATTCCTTGTCTCATTGGCAACGTAAACGTTTGCTACCAGGTGGGTACTTATAGTAATTTCATTGATCTCCCTAATAATAATGCAGATGGATTTATTCTATCATGGGTTAGGTACAGCCGCCAGGAAATGACGAATATTGATGATGATCCTGTGTCAACAAGAGCGGTTGGAGGAACTTTTATTACAACTATTCCGGGTACTTCTGTAATGCCCACAGGGTTTGATAATTGCCCGCAATTTGTCGTAAAGGATACAGGTATTGTTTGTGCCGGTAAACATTTTGTACTGGACTTCAGCGCGAATGATGCAGATGGTGATTCACTTTCTTATTCATTCTTGCCGGCGTATGATGGTGGTAGCAATGCAGATCCCAATCCAACTCCTACACAATTTCTTAGCCTGATCAGGCTTCCCTATTTATCGCCTTATTCAGGTGGATTTCCCCTGGGCGCTGATGTAATTATTGATCCTAAAACAGGAACCATTAGTGGGGATGCTCCAATAGTTCCGGGAAAATATGTGGTAAATGTCGCAGCAACAGAATGGCGAAATGGTGTGATTCTAAATGTGCATCGCAAAGATTTTATCCTCACTATTGGTAACTGTGATTTTGCAGCCGCGGATTTAAAACCATCTTATCTTTCTTGTGATGGCTTCACACTTACTTTTCAAAATGAATCCACTTCTTCCGGGATACATACTTACTTATGGGATTTTGGAGATCCTTCATCTGCTAATAATACATCCAATGCACCGGTTGCTACGCATACCTATACCGATACAGGCGCATATACGGTAAAATTAGTTATTAATAAGGGCGAACAATGTACCGATTCTACCATAACAACCGCATTGGTTTACCCCGGGTTTTTCCCGAACTTCAGTGCATCGGGAAGTTGTGTTTTAAATCCTTACCAGTTTAAAGATTTAACGACTACAAAATATGGTGTAATTGATAGCTGGCGCTGGGATTTTGGGGATTTGACTACACTTGCTGATACTTCTCATAATCAAAATCCTGCATATCCTTATCCTGTACCGGGAACAGTGCAGGTTCAGCTCACTGTGACCAATAGCAAAGGGTGCGCAGCAACAATCATGAAAGATGTGATCATTAATGATCTGCCTTCTTTAACGCTGCCATTCCATGATACTTTAATTTGTGGTAAAGATTCAATTCAGCTAAAATCTAGCTCTGGCAATCCGGGGGCAACTTTTACCTGGACACCTAATTATAATATCAATAATACAACTATTGCCAATCCAATAGTTTATCCCTTACTATCAACGACTTATTTTTTATCCATTGATGATAAAGGCTGTAAAAATTCTGATTCAGTTAAAGTAAATGTGATTGATTTTGTGTCACTGAATGCAGGCAGCGATACCACCATTTGTTTAACGGATGGTATTCAATTAAATCCGCAAACGAATGGCTTAACATATAGCTGGTCGCCCGTTACAGGCCTTGATAATCCAAATATTTTGAATCCAATAGCAACACCACTGGTAAACACAAACTATACCCTTACATCCAGTGTGGGCAAGTGTTTCACAAAAGATAATATTTTTATAAGCGTGGTCCCTTATCCGGCAGTTGATGCAGGATTGGATACTGCCATTTGTTTTGGAAAAACAGTAGTGCTGCATGCAAATATTACAGCATCATCATTTACCTGGTCGCCCACAAATACGTTAGTTAATCCAAACACCCTAAACCCTACAGCCGGGCCACAAAACACAACTCAATATTTTCTTACTGTTACGGATACTTTAGGTTGTCCAAAACCGGTAACGGATACTGTAACTGTTCGGGTAACTCCTCCGGTTTATACTTTTGCAGGTAATGATACGGTGATCGTTGCAACACAACCTTTGCAATTAAATGCAATTGCAACGGGCGCCACTAATTATACCTGGAGTCCTGTTACCGGGTTGAATAATGCACAGATTGCAAATCCTGTTGCGATTTTGCCTTCAACCGTTGATTCAATCAGGTATATAGTAAAAGCGGAAACACCGGAAGGTTGTGTAGGTTATGATGATATATTGGTGATCGTTTTCAAAACCATGCCGGACATATTTGTTCCAAGCGCATTTACACCTAATGGTGATGGTTTGAATGATAATATAAAACCGATTTTAGTGGGCATGAAAGAATTTAAATTCTTTAATATTTTCAACCGGTATGGTCAATTGATCTTCAGTACCAATGAAATTGGAAAAGGCTGGGATGGTACTTTTAAAGGAGAGAGACAGGGTAGTGGCACATTTGTTTACCAGGCAGAAGCAGTAGATTATTTAGGAAAAACAGTAGATAAAAAAGGAACAATCGTTTTAATAAGGTAACAATTTCACAGGAATTATTTTTGAAAAATAGTATGGAAAAAAGAAAGATTGTTTTTATAACAGGCGCTACTGCAGGTTTTGGAAAAGCCATTGCAGAAAAATTTGCATCTCAAAAAACGGATTGTATTATTACAGGCAGGCGGGCGGAAAAATTAAAGGACATTGCAAAAAGTTTGACATCAACATACGGTGTAAAAATATTGCCATTGGTTTTTGATGTACGGAACCGGGAAGCTGTTTTCGAAGCTGTGAAAAATTTACCCGGCGAATGGCAAAATATAGATGTGCTGGTAAATAATGCAGGACTTGCACTCGGTCGTGAATCTTTTGATACTGCTTCTATGGAAGACTGGGATGTGATGCTTGATACAAACGTCAAAGGCTTACTGAATGTTAGTCGCGCAGTTTTGCCTTTTATGATAAAAAATAAAAAAGGGCATATCATCAATATAGGTTCTACGGCGGCAAAAGAAGTTTATCCAAATGGAAATATGTATTGCGCCACCAAACATGCAGTGGAAGCGATCAGTAAAGCACAACGCATTGATTTATTACCGCACCATATTAAAGTGACAGCAATCCATCCGGGTGCTGCAGAAACAGAGTTTTCAATCGTGCGTTTTAAAGGTGATGAAGAAAAAGCAAAATCCATTTATGATGGGTATGAACCACTGCATCCGGAGGATATTGCAGAGGTCTGTTATTATTGCACTACACTACCGCCTCATGTTTGCATCAATGATTTGGTGGTGACCTGCACGGCACAGGCGAATTCTTATTTAATTGAAAAAACTAACAGATAAAACTAACAACTAACAGATATAGCAAATGGTTTCAATTTTTTTTCAGTGTTTTAAGAGAACTTATAAGCATGGCTATAAGTTCTTTACATGTCGTTAGCAGATTTTCAAAATCTTCTTTTGTACAATAACCCGTATCATTTAAAAGCATCAGCCAATATGCTGTCTCATTTGCTTCTTTCAGAGAAACAGTAAGTTTGTTGATAAAATCTGCTTTGCTCGCAGCAAATTCGGATTCTTTAATGAGTGCACCAATGGCTGTTCCCGACTTTAAAATTTGCCTGCTTAAAACAAATTCCTTTTGTTTTGAAACAAGTCCCTGGCTAAATTGTATAATTTTTATGGCAAAATGATAATTTTTATTTTTTAATGGCCTTTCTTTGTTTTGCACTTTTACTTTTTTGGAGAAAAGTAAAATACAAAAAATTCATCAATTTTTCATTGAATATTTTTGCTTCCGGCTTTTATCTTTTAGCTTAATATTCCCTCTTCACCAAAAACTCCGCAAGGCTTTGCAGGTTCTTTTTTCGGGAAGATATGACAGCAGTTTCTTCGAGGTGAAACATGGCCGTTTCCAAATATTTTTGTTTCAACTTTTTTGCCCATTCATCTACACCACATTCCCGGAAAAATTGCAACACGTTTGAAACTTTATCTGCTGAATTACTGCGAAGCATTTCTTGTAATTCTTTTTTACTTTGTTCATTCGCATTTTCCAAAGCATATACGAGTAAGGCTGTTTTTTTATTTTGTTTAATATCTCCACCGGGTTCTTTGCCAAATTTTTTTGGGTCGCCAAAAGCATCGAGATAATCATCCTGTATTTGAAATGCGATGCCGAGGTTGCGGCCAAATTCATATAGATGATTACAGTTTCCAAAACTTGAACCGCCGAGCACAGCCCCAATTTGTATACTGGCAGCAAGTAAGACAGACGTCTTTAATGTGATCATGTGGATATAAGCATTTAAAGAAACTTCTTCTTTTTTTTCAAAATCAATATCCAGTTGCTGGCCTTCACAAACCTCCATTGCCGTTTTATTGAAAATTAGTAAAATTGTCTTTAAACGGGCGGCATTAATTTTAGATAAATATTTATAAGCAGCCACCATCATTACATCGCCGGCGAGTAATGCGGTTGCCGGATTATATTTATTGTGAACAGTTTCTTTGCCACGTCGTAATGCAGCAGCGTCCATAATATCATCATGTACCAGCGTGAAATTATGAAAGAGTTCGATTGCGGTTGCGGCATTCCATGCATCATCACCAATGGGTTCAAATAATTCATTTCCCATGAGGCAAATCACCGGCCTTACACGCTTTCCGCCGAGGGAAAGAAAATAATTGCAGGGTTCATATAATGTCTCAGGGCTTGTATTAAAATGGGTTGTGGAAAAACGTTCATTAAAAATAACGGAGAGCGCTTCGAATGTTTGCATGAAAAAAATTTAGCTATTGCTGTAAAAATAAAACAGAAGATCGATATGAGCAGAAAGAATCATGTGATATACCCCGATAAACTATTCGGCCATCTTATTCGGGATCTCCAGTATAAATTTTGTGCCTTTACCCAAATCTGATTGTACCGAAATTTTTCCCTGCAATTTTGAAACAGCTTCCCGTACGATAAATAAACCAATACCCAGGCCGGTTGCATTACTGGTACTCCTGAAAAACATAGTGAAAATATTGGTAAGATCTTTTTCCGATATGCCAATGCCATTATCTTCGATTAGGATCGTTGCTTTTTCTTTGTTTACACGCACTTCAATACTGATCTTTTGATTTGTTTCTTCCGGCTTCTGGTATTTTAGTGCATTGGAAATTAGGTTGTCAAAAATAACCGTCATTCGAAAAGCATCATTTACAAAAGTTATATCCTGTGTGACTGAAACATCAAACCGTATGGCAGGATTTTGCATTTTATGCAATTGTATATTTTCCTGTATGATCTTTTTAAAATCAATTTTATCATCGGCTTCATCCACGCGGACGCTTTTATAATATTCAATAATTTTTTTAATATAATCATCCATTTTCACTGCACAAATGCCGATCATTTCCAAATATCCATTGGGATCTTTTACTGAATTTTCCATTTTAGCCAGGTTCAGTACACCCATTATGGACGCCAGCGGGGAACGAAGATCGTGTGAAGTGCTATACACCAGGCGGTTCAACTCATGATTTGTTTTTTCCAGTTCTGTGATTTTAATTCTCAATTGTTCCCGCGCATGATAAATGTCATAGGCATTTCGAATGGCCAATTCCACTTCCTTATCATCCCAGGGTTTTTTAATATAGCGGTAAATTTCACCTTTATTCACAGCGTCTTCGAGGGCTTCAATATCAGTATAGCCGGTGAGCAAAATACGCAAGGGAAAGGGATGTGACCGCCGCACTTTTTGAAAAAACTGTACGCCTGTAAATTGAGGCATACGCTGGTCTGCAATGATCACATGTATTTTTTCTTTTTCCAAAACTTCCAGGCCTTCCGCGCCGGAAGAAGCGGTGAAGACTTTAAACCGTCTTCGAAATCCTGCATAAAATGCATTTTGATTATTCAATTCATCATCTATGAATAAAATTTGTATTTGTTTTTCTTTAGCCAGCATAAATCAATTTTCAAGTTAAGGTACAGGTTGGGTATGCGGCAAAGTAATAATAAAATCAGCTCCATTATTCAATCCGCCCGATTCTATTTCTATTTTACCTTTATGCATCTCAATTATTTTAAATACGATGGATAAGCCCAGGCCGTTCCCAGAGCCTACGTCTTTTGTGGTAAAGAACGGGTCAAAAATTTTACTCCGCACTTCGGGCGTAATGCCGAGGCCGGTATCTTTAATAGAAATCCGGATCGAATTATCTATATCTTTTGTGCTAATGGTTATATATTCATGTTTGTTTTTTTCTTCTTTAAAAATGATTGCCTGCACAGCATTATTCAGTACATTCATAAATACCTGGTTCAATTTCCCGGGATAACATTCCACATCGCCGATAGTCTGGTAATCTTTAATAATATGTATATATCCAGGCACACTGCTGCTCAATAAAAGCAGCGTAGAATCAATACCTTCATAAATATGTACGCTTTTCAATTCACTTTCATCCAGCCTGCTGAATGTGCGCAGGCTGCGCACAATTTCAGCCGTTCTTTCTGCGCCATCATTGATGCCGCTAATGAGCTGGTTAATTTCATTTTTCAAAAATTCCAGGTCCATATTCAGGCTTTCTTCATGGATGGATTGAAGTAATTCCGGAATATTTTCCAGGCTTGTTTGATGCAATGCTTCATATTTTTTAATGATGCTGAAAATATCATCCAGGTCCATCTGCAGGGGTTTGATATTTGCTTTTACAAAGTTGATGGGATTATTTATTTCATGTGCCACACCGGCTGTCAACTGGCCAAGAGAGGCCATTTTAGCAGATTCTACTAATTGTGATTGTGTACTTTTCAGATCAAATATTGCTTCCCCTAATTGATGATTTGATTTTTCCAGTTCACCCGTACGTTCATGCACTTTTTGTTCCAGTAAAATATTTTGTTCCTTGATCAGCATTTCTTTTTCCAGCGAAACCTGCAGCACATAATTTTGAGATAATTCCTTTTCTTTTTGCATTGTATTGATCCGGTCTGCCAAAGCAACGGACAATAAAATAGTTTCTATAGCAGAACCAAGATATAATACATAGGTGGTGAAATCATTGCTGGGAACCAGGCCTAAATTGCGCAAACTAAAAATTACCAGTCCGATACAAAATGATATCCAGGATACGAAAAAGAAAAAGGCCGGCCTGTAACCTTTTCGGGCAATATAAATGGAAGCAAATATAGAAGTGAAACCGGCAAGAAGGCTGTTGATGTTGATAATAAAATAACTTATATCATTCATATCAGCAAGAGAAAAAATAATAGCAATTGAATATAAGAATATAAATCCCAGGTAAATTTTATGGGTTATAGGCGTGAATTCACGCGTGCGCATCAGGTGCATGGCAAAGATGATCCCAAATATCGCAGCAAGTGAAGTTGTTACCGGAACGGCATAAGAATTAAAACCCGGACTATTAAACCAGAGATATTTATAAGCAAACCCGGCCAGGGTATATTGCGCCAGTCCTAATAAAAAAATGTACAGAATATATAAGAAATAGTTACGGTCTTTTATGGATATGAATAAAAATAAATTGTAGAAAATAACGGACAACAGAATGCCGAGATACGCACCCAAAATAAATGATAACCTGTTGATGGCTGTATTGATTGCTATATTGGAACCGATGAAGAAAGCCAGTACCACAGGGTGTTTCGCATCAATCCGCACATAATAAGTTTTCGTCTCACCCGGACTGAGTTCAAGATTAAATTTTATAGGTGCTGTTATATTTTCATTTTTTGGAAAAACAGCCCTTTCAGAATCAGTCAACAATTGCATCACGCCATCAGTGATCGTATATAGATGAATATTGGTGATATTGGTATATTGCATCCAGGCAGTGAGTGTTGGTTCCTTTGTATTATTTTGAAGTGTAAAACGCGCCCATATAATGCTGTCTGAAACACCAAAAAAAGGAATTGCCGCATCGCTGTTATGATAATCAGTTTGAGATGTCAATAAATTGTTATCAGGAGTTCCCCCGGAAGTCCTGGTATATTGCATGTCTTTTCCAATCAATACTGCTTTTTGAGCATCTGTATAATGTACAAGCGGCTGCGCATCTGCACAACATTGTAAGCAGAAAAGAAATAAGAGAATTGCAGTATGTAGTTTTGCGCCCATGGGTTTTATTCCAGTTATGAATAAATAAATTTACCAAATTAATGGAAATAACCTGCGGGTATTTTTAGAAAATTGCAGGTAGTCATTTCCAAAATATTGTGCCAGGGCTTTTTCTTCAGCATGGATTCGTACAATATAACTGGCACACATTAATACGGCAGCAACAACAATACTTGTATATGCATTTAAAAAAACAGCACAACCAACAATGGATAAAAATGCACCGAGATAACTTGGATGCCTTACGATTCTGTATGGGCCGGTAGTAATAAGGGTTTGTTTTTGCTGTAATACAACAGTTGCAGTAAAAAATTTACCCAGTGTACGAATCGCCCATAAGCGTATTATAATTCCCAAAAGGATCATGAAAAAGCCAATAATAGTTACAACAATATTGCCTTCATAAGCCGGGTAATTATTTGCCCATTCCAGGTTTGCGCTTACAATGCTAACTGATGCAGCCATGAGAATAAGTAAGATTGAAAATTTATCTTTTTCCTTGTTTTCTTTTGTCTCTTTGATACTGAATACAGGCTGGGTAAGCCAAATACAAAATGCGGCAATAACCAGTATGATCGTTTTAAAATGCAGGATCAGTTCCGGGTAAAAAATGAAAGGAAGAATGTTTAAAATAAAAACTGCAATGAGTGAAAAAATGATTTTTTTCATCACTGTATGATTTTAATGGTATCTTTTTTTCCCAAAACAAATTCATCCTTTTGCACATTGGGAAGCAATAAATCATTTTGTACCACCATGTCTAAATTCTTGAATGGTGATTTTTCATGCGTCGTCATCGTGAGATTTTCACGCATGGAAAATACTTTTGCTTTTTCACGGGGGTGACAAAGCGGTATGTTTACTGCATCTTCCAAAACAACGGCCGTTGCAAGCAGATCGAATTTAGGATAATAAAAAGTGCCGTCTTTTCCAACTTCCATTAATACACGACTACCCAGCCATTTATGAAAACGTAAGGTGAAAGGAGAGCATAAAAAAAATAATGATTGCAAGCCAATTTGTTCCAAAATAACAATTGCAGCACGTGTGGGAAATAAACTTCCAATTCCAAAGCCGGCCACTTCAATGGAATTCCAAAGACCACATAATTCAGCCGAACCAAATTGTGCATACTTTTTTACAACATCATGAATTTTGGGATCCATATCTTCCGTTGCAATTTCAATAGGTAATTTTGATTTTCCATCCACGCAGTGAATGCGTACACCACCAAATAGTTTTTCCCTATCCGGCGATTCCACAACCACTACAAATACCGAAGTATCATACATCCAGGCATCGGTTGAAGAGGAGACTTTTTCTATACCATGATTCTCCAAAACTTTCCGATGGCCATATATAAATTTTTGACAGGATTCCGGATCATCAGTTGCACGAAAGGCACGTATACGAATCTCAGATATCATAGGAATGATTGGGATTGGATGTTACAACAAATATGCTGACTTTATGAGCAAATATAACAAAATGTTGTTTTTATTGAAAATTGTTTATTTTCAATTCTTAAAGCACCAGCTTAAGCTATGATTACTGTACTTTACATAGACGATGAAGCCCATAACCTCGTTGGTTTCCGGGCTTCTTTTCGTCGTGATTTCCACGTCTTTACAGCGGAATCAGCGGAGGAAGGAAGAAACATTCTTGAAAATGAAGATATTCAGGTAATCCTTAGTGACCAGCGCATGCCGAAAATTACAGGTATCGAATTTTTTGAATCAATCATCCAGGATTACCCTGATCCGATCCGTATTTTAATTACTGGTTACACGGATATTAATGCGGTCATAGATGCAATCAACCGTGGGCAGGTGTATAAATACCTGACCAAACCCTGGTATGAAAATGAGGTGAAAAATTTTATTGAAAAAGCCTATGAAGTTTTTCGCCTGCGCAGGGAGAATATTATATTGACCAATAAATTAATTGACGTCAATAAAAAATTGGAATTTCTCGCCAGGCAAAGCCTTTTGTCATAACAAATGCCGCGCTGTCAGCATTTTTCTCAACACATACTTATAAAACAATGTGTGTAAGTCATTTTGCACCTTTTATAGATTTGGAATTAAATTTGCATCTGTAAGCGAATAATTTAATCATTAAATTCAAAAATCATGGCATTAGAATTCACAGACTCAAATTTCCAGGCAGATGTGCTTGACAGCGATAAATTAACGGTAGTAGACTTTTGGGCAGAATGGTGCGGTCCCTGCCGTGCAATCGGCCCGGTAATAGAAGAATTGGCAAAGGAATACGAAGGAAAAATAAAAGTGGGAAAAGTAAATGTGGATCAGAATCCCAATACAAGTGTTCAATTTGGCATTACTTCCATTCCGGCTATCTTATTTATTAAAGATGGTAAGGTCGTAGATAAGCAAATTGGCGCAGTTCCAAAAGCAATGCTCGATAAAAAAATTAAATCGCATTTATAAATTGTTGAATTTATCTCATTTTTGTAAAACTTATAAGAATGAAAAAAGCAAGCTGTAAAACGCTTGCTTTTTTTTAACTATAGCATCACTAAAAACAAAAAAAACTAAAAGCTTAAACTGCCCTGGTAAAAATCTAAAATCTTGGTGCGCAATTCATAATCATATTTTGCACTGATCCCATTTTGCTGCGACTGGAACAAATTATTTTTTGCAATTAAATAATCCACGGAAGTGATCACGCCTTCTGTAAATTTTGCTTCCGCAATCCGGAATGATTCCGAGAAATCCATTTCCTGTTCATTTAATTTTTGTAATTTTTTATAAGCAGATTCCATATTCACATAAGCTTGTTCAATTTCCCTGAGCAATTGTGCCTGAACCGATGTCTCTTCAAAAATTGTTTTATCCAATTCTATTTTTGCCTGCTGCAAACGGTTTTTGGATTGCAAACCATTTAAGATAGGAATACGTAAACCAATACTTATAGAAGAATTTAAATTATTTTTCCATTGGCTTCCGTAAGAAATTTTTTGACTGCTGAAATTACTTTGGGGTATAAAGACAAACACTTTTCCGCTATCGGTATTTACATATTGGTTCGTCTGCACATCAGAAGTCCCCGTTAATAATGAGCGTGTAGCAATGCTGGAATAATTGGTTCCCACTCCACCATTTAAATATAAAGAAGGCAGCATCGCACCTTTAGCAGATTTGACTTGCAGGTCTGCGGCCGATTTTTTTAAGGTGGCTGATTTCACTACTGCAAGCTGTTGTAATGCCTGCTGGAATATAGTTTCAGCGCTTGATCCATAAACCTGCGGCAGATTGGTTGCAATTAATTTTGCAAATTGTGTATTATCTGAATATTGCATATTCATTAATTGCATCAATGCTAATTTTGCATTTGCCAAATTATTTTCCAGGTTCACTACATTCAATTCGTCCGTTGCACGCTGCCCTTTTAAATTATAAAAATCTGCAGGTGCAATCGCTCCCTGTTCATTGAGAATACGCAAACGGTCTTCTTGTTTTTTACTTACAGAAACTTGTTCCCGTGCAGCAGCCAATTGTTCTTCCATACTTTGTTCCTGTAAATAAGCAAGAATTACAGCTATCGTTATATTATCCTTTTGTTGCTGCCAGTCCATTTTACTTGCTTCATAACTCAGTTCATATTGCTTCGCATTATTCCTGGCGCTGCTTCCATTCCATAAAAGCAGGCTTGCATTCAATCCATAATTTGCAAAGCCTACATTCTGATCTACATATCCATTACTGAAAGGATCAATGCTGCGGCCATCACTGATTCCATGATTGATATCCGCATTGATAAAAGGCAACATATTACCTTTCGCCTGGCTCCAATAGGTTTTTGTATAATCAGATTGGTATTGTGCTTCCTTCACCTGCTGATTATTTTTTATTGCAATGTCAATGCATTGTTGCAGGTTGAATGTGCCGGCCGGACTATCCTGGCAAAAAGCATATAAGCTACTTACAATGATGCTGATCAAAAAAATTATTTTCTTCTTCATATAACTATTCCCTTTTTGTTTATTATAAAAAAATTCTAATTGTCAATTCTTCCATCGAGCAAATGAATAATACGTGATCCATATTCAGCATTTTTTTCTGAATGTGTAACCTGTATAATGGTCACGCCTTCTTCATTTAATTCTTTAAATAATTGCATAATTTCTGCGCCTTGTTTTGAATTTAAATTTCCTGTCGGCTCATCAGCCAGAATCAATTTTGGATGCACGATCAATGCGCGTGCAATGCCCACCAGTTGTTGCTGTCCGCCGGATAACTGGCTGGGGAAAAGATCTTTTTTTCCAACGATCTGGAAACGGTCCAGGATATCAGCTACCATAGATTTTCTTTCAGATGTTTTTATGTTCTGATAAATTAATGGCGTTTCAATATTTTCATACACAGTAAGTTCATCAATGAGGTGATAGGCCTGGAAGACAAAGCCAATATGTGTTTTAAAAATTTCTGAACGTTTTTTTTCTTTTAGTGCAAGCACATTTTCTCCCATAAAAAAGTATTCACCTTCATTGGGTTCATCCAGTAAGCCAATGACATTGAGCAAGGTTGATTTCCCGGAACCGGAAGGACCCATGATGGAAATAAATTCACCTGCTTCTACATCAAGACTAATATCTTTTAAAATAAAAGTGCGGTTGATACCAGTGTTATACCATTTGAAAATATTTTTTAAGGATACCATTTTTTTGTTTTTTTTTGTTTTTTTTGTTGGGACACAGCATGCTGTGTCCTTACTCTGACCGCAATGATTTCACTGGATTTGCTAATGCTGCTTTTACAGATTTATAACCCACCGCCAGCCATGCAATCACCATGGATATGACAATTGCCAGCACAAATATCCATGGTGAAAAATTTGTCCGGTACACAAAATTATCCAGCCAGTGATTCATCATAAACCAGGAAACCGGCACTGCAATTAAGAATCCAATGATCACGAGCACAGTAAATTCTTTGGAGAAAAGATAAATAATATTTTGTACAGATGCGCCCAATACTTTTCGTACACCGATTTCCTTCGTACGCTGCAAAGCCATAAAAGTGACAAGTCCGTATAAGCCCAGGCAGGAAATTAAAATGGCGATCAAAGCAAATATTTTATACAACAATGCAAGCTGGTTATCCTGCCTGTAAAAGTCATTAATACTGTCTTCAAAATAATTACTGGTAAACGCATATTCAGGGAAAACTTCATTCCAGGCGCTTTCCACAGCTTCCCTTGTTTTTAAAATGTTCGTTGAATTTAATTTCACCGCAGTTACAAAATATTGGTTTTTGCGTTCTGCAATAGCCAAAGGTTTAATGTCTTCTTTTAAAGAATTTATTTTAAAATCTTTTACTACACCAACAATGGTTTTCCATTCCCCTCTGCCACCATAGCGCATTTCTTTGCCTACAATATCTTCCGGTTTTTTGATATTTAATTTCCGGGCAAAAGTTTCATTCACCACCACTTCATTGATTGTGTCAGATTGGCCAAAAGGCCTGCCTGCAATCATTTGCAGCCCAAACGTTTTAAAATAATCTTCATCTGCAAATTTTACATCTAATGGAAAATCAGGATTTGGCTGATGATCAAATCCAAAATTTGTTTGCCAGTTATTTTGCGAAGAAGGCACATCACTACTATAACTTACATCTTTCACGCCGTTCATTTGCAATAACTTTTGTTTAAATGCCGGTTGCCTTGCCTGCATGGCGCTATCTGCATTGGCATTAATTACCAACACTGCTTCTTTATTAAAACCAAGATCTGAATTTTTTACAAAACTCATTTGTGAAATTGCAACGATCGTTCCGATAATTAATATTTGTGAAATAGAAAATTGCAAAATAACCAATCCTCTTCTTAATGAAATGCCTCCAATTGTTGCAGAAGTAATTTTATTTTTTAATGCCAGTGCCGGTGTGAAACCAGATAAAATAAATGCCGGGTAAATGCCCGCTAATAAAGTGATCACTACAATTAACGCAAGGATCAATAAAAATATTTGGCCACTTAAAAATGAAATGCTGCCTTCAATATTGGCGATATATTTTATGTAAGGAAGACAGAGCGCAGCAATGCCAATTGCTATAATTACTGAGATACAAACAATTAAAAAAGTTTCACCGATCACTTGCCTGAATAATTGCCGGCGGTTGCTTCCCAAAACTTTTCGAATGCCCATTTCCTTACTTCGGTTAACTGCTTGCGCTGTAGATAAATTGATGAAATTAATACATGCCATAAAGAGGATAAATAATGCAATCAGTGATAATGTCCATAAAGATGATCTGTCAGTAACATGGTCTCCAAAATTTTCAAAACGGTTATCAAAATGCACATCACTCAATGGTTCCAGGAAATTCAACTTTTGTTCTTTCTTATCATTGTTGTAATGTTTATTACTGAATGTGATTAAGCCTTTATTCACCTGGCTTTCACTTACGTTTTTCGGAAGCAGCATAAACACCTGGAAATTGCTGGTCGTGCTGTGCCAGGTACTGTCATAAAAATATTTTCCATTACTGGCTTTTGCTGTTGCCATAGAATTGATAACTGATAATGGAAAATCAGTATTTGCCGGAGGATCTTTAATGATGGCCGTAACTTTTACCAACACTGCATTATCTAATAATAAAGTTTGCCCGATGGCATTTTTCCAGTTGCCAAAATATTTTGCAGCAGTAGATTCTGTCAGTGCGGTTACATTTGGATTCTTCAATTCTTCGGGTGAACCAGCGAGCCAGTCGTAATGAAATACCTGGAAAAATTCCGGGTCGCAAAAGTAAAATCCTTTATCTTCAATAAATTTTTTACCCACACCATTTTTTGAAGGAACTGTTACCTGGCTGCCATAATTAGAAAGAATGGCACCTGTTTTTGCTTGTGGAAAATCGAGCCGTAATGCATCCAGCGCTGGAAATGGAATACCGGAAGTATAAGCAATCCCATCGGGCGATTTGGTTTGTGAAACTACATGATAAATTTGTTGATAGTTGGGTTGAAAACTATCATAACTCAATTCATATTTCACTACGGTGAATAGTAAAATGCAGGAAGCAACACCTACGGCCAGGCCGGCAATATTTAAAAATGAAAATGCTTTGTGCCGGCTGATATTTCGCCACGCTGTTTTGAAATAATTTTTAATCATATCATTTTTTTAAAATGGTAAAGACACAAAATTTTGTGTCTCTACATATACACATCATTCCGAACGCAACGATTTTACAGGGTTTGAAAATGCTGCTTTTATTGCCTGGAATCCTACGGTGATCAAAGCAATCGCTAATGCCGCCAGTCCCGCAAATAAAAATGTAAGCCAATTCATTTCTATCCTGTAAGAATAATCCTGTATCCAATTTTTTCCAGCCAGCCATGCAAGTGGTATGGCAATGATTATAGCAATAGCAACAAGTTGCAAAAAGTTTTTTGAAATTAATAATACAATACTTCCTGCAGTTGCACCAAGAACGCGGCGCACGCCAATTTCTTTGGTACGTTGTAAAGTAGTGAACGCTGCTAACCCAAATAAACCGAGACAGGCAAGAATAATTGCCAGCAAAGCAGCAATTGAAAATAAAGTCGCGGAACGGTCTTCCGCTAAATATAATTTATCATACGCATCATCTAAAAAATGATAATTGAATGGCCTGTCAGACACGCGTTGTTTCCATACATTTTCTAAAAGGCCCAATGTTCCCTGCATATCATTGCCATTGATACGTACAATAAAATTGCGCGAATAATCACGGCCGAGAAATAATAGCATTGGACCGATCGGATCATGCAGGCTGCTGAAATTAAAATCTTTTACAACACCAACCACTTCGCCTGTCACACTTTTCTCAATAGTTCTGCCAATGGCTTCCTGTGGTGTCCAGCCCAATTTTTTTGCCAGTGTTTCATTGATGATATATGTATCATGATAATTGGCAGCATTATTTGTGGTATCCTGTTTTGCAAAATCAGCTGGCTGAAAGTCGCGCCCCGAAAGCATTTGCATACCCAATGTTTTTGTGAAATCCAAATCCACCGGCATGGCATTTAAAGAAATTTCATGCTTACCTTTTTCATCCGTAGCCGTAATACCATCACCCCATCCAACAAATTCCGGTGTGTCATACGAGGCTGTTATACTTTGTACACCCGGCGTTTCGCGGAAGGCAGTTTCCAGGTTGGTAAAATTGTTCAACATTTTTCCGCCAATTGGTAACACCACTACATGCGATTTATCATAGCCTAAATTTTTAGACTTCATGAAATTCATTTGCTGTAAAATGATAACCGTGTAAATGATGAGAAAAACAGAAATACCAAATTGAATAACGATCAATGATTTGCGCAGCCAATTTTTTCCGCCGGTAAAAGTGAAACCCTTTTTTAAAATTCCCATTACTTGTGTGCCTGCAAGAATCAGCGCAGGATATAAGCCCGCAAGAATGCTGATAAGAATGGTAATGCCAAGAAGCGACAATAAAGGAATGGGTTGTAAAACCACATCTTTCGGAAATTCAATTCCTGTCACCTGGTCAAATAATGGAATTAAAATAATACTTAAAATCAAAGCCAGAATTGCAGCTATAAATCCCATTAAAAAGGATTCGGCCATGAACTGTGTGAACACTTGTTTTTTGGATGCGCCCAAAACTTTACGCATACCTATTTCTGCACTTCTTCCGGATGATTGTGCGGTGGAAAGATTGGTATAATTCGCACTTGCAATTAATAAAATAAGTAAAGCAATAATGGCAAATAAATAAACAAACTTTATACTTCCATTTGGCTCAAAACCAGGCAGGCTGGAATACAAGTGCACTTTTTTTAATGGCTCCAAATGAAATGTCAGGTAATCATTTCCTTCCGCGCCCACGTCTGCTTTCACCGCCGGTGAATTCATATATGCAGTGATCTTACTTTGTAATTGTGGAATATCTTTTTCATCATGCACCTGTAAATAAGTAATCCAGTTTGCGGTCCACCAGGTTTCGCCTTTTACATTATTTCCGAGGTTATAAAAAGATGTTGCAAAATCAAATTTGAGTTGTGAATTTTGTGGCGCGTCTTCACACACACCGGATACTTTTAAATCTTTTCCGCCACTCGTTAAAGTTTTATCCAAAGCTGCGGCATAACCCTTCGTTTTTACTTCCGGATAATATTTCTCCGCAGTTGTTTTTGTAATAACAATTTTATCGGGGGCATCCAAAGCAATCGTTGCATCACCGGCTAAAAAGGGGAAAGTGAACATTTTAAAAAATGCACTATCTGCATATAAAATGCGCGGCTCATCAAACATTTTATCGCCGCTTTTCACCACATTACTTCTGATAAAAGTGCGTACATAATTTTCAATGGAAGGGAATGTGCGTGTGAATTGCGGGCCAACTTTTGTGCCCGTAGTTGCAGTGGTATTTACCGTGCCAGCCTGACTATATTCCATCGTTACGCGTACGATCCTGTCTGCATTTTTATTGAAAGAATCATAACTCAATTCATGCATTATGTAAATGCCGATCAGCAGGCAGGCAGTCAACCCGATGGCCAGTCCAAATATATTAATGCCCGTATATAATTTATTTTTCTGCAGGTTTCTGAAAGCCGTTTTAAAATAATTTTTCCACATAATCCATTGTTTTTTTTCTACTAAGCGTATGGTAAAGACACAATATGTTTAACGTTGAGACACAATATTTTGTCTCTTCTGAATAACTTCTGCCAACACAATGCCGTAAACTTAGGCTTTGGTTTTGAAGAAGTTATAATTTTTAAATCGCCTTTTGTGTGCGTTTTTGATACAACTTGTGTGCGGTTTTGAACGGCAGATTGCTTACAAAGAATTTCCATTTAAAAAATGAATCGTTTAGATTTGCAGCATCAAACACAAATCATTGCGTACACACACGAAAGAAACACAGGAAGAACTTACGCCTTCACTGTCATTACAAATATTGAAAGAAGGGAATGCTCGTTTTGTCAGTAATATTAAATCGCACCGCGATTTACTGGAACAGGCAAACGTCACTTCTGCCGGGCAGTTTCCATTTGCAGCCATACTCAGTTGCATTGATTCGCGAACTTCTGCAGAACTCATTTTCGACCAGGGGCTCGGCGATATTTTCAGTATTCGAATTGCCGGAAATATTTTGAATGATGATATTTTAGGGAGCATGGAATATGCCTGTAAAATAAGTGGTTCAAAACTGATCGTGGTATTGGGACATACAAAATGTGGTGCGATCAGTGGCGCTTGTGATCATGTAGAGTTGGGCCATATAACCGGTTTGCTCGATAAAATAAAACCAGCCATAGAACTGGAAAGAACAACAACAGAAGAAAGAAACAGTACCAATAAAAGTTTCGTCCGAAACGTAACGACAAATAATATTCATTTAGTCGTAGAAAAAATCAGGCAGCAAAGCCCGATACTTGTAGAAATGGAAAATACCGGTCAAATAAAAATCGTTGGCGGCTTATATGATTTGGATAATGGACAGGTAACTTTTTTTGAATAGGAAAGTTATTTCATAACTTTTATTTTTTTGGTTTCCAGCATTTGTTTTTTAAAGGATCACCAGTTGTGTTTTTAATCCCGGTTTATTGGGACGCACACTTGTACTTCCAGTACTTTGGGAAGCTTTTTTTATTCGATCCTTCATTTATTTATCACTTTGTAAGTAGTTGCTTTTATTAAATTTTTTTCATAAAAACAGAATAAACATTTTGAAAGAATCAATTGCCACGACTTTTAAGTCGTGGATTAAAATATTCGGAGGTGTTAAGGCTTTAGCCACATTTTATTTTGGGCTAAAGCCCATTTAATATTGTTTTCTTTGACCACTGCTTAAAAGCAGTGGCAATTGAAAAGATGATTGTTTAAATCAACTTTCATGTATAGTTTTTTTAGTTACCGGTTTTGGTATTTCATGGTCTCTATGGCCATAGAGATCGTTGTGTTATTTTAATCCTTGTTTATCGGAACTTACATTAATTTTTTATTCATAAAACATCAAGAAGTTTTGTATCACCATTTTTATTTCAATGAAAAAATTCCCGGATTTGAGTAAAAAAGTATAACTTTAAACGAGCAAGTTTATTTAGCTTAAAATTTCACACATGAAAACATTTAAAGCATTCGTAACTTTTCTTATTGCAATATTTTTTTGCAATAAAATAGTGTACGCACAGGCAGGAACTTTAGATCCAACTTTTGGAAATGG
>JBBRSI010000037.1:0-21640 GCA_038245585.1 Chitinophagales bacterium | reverse complement strand
GTTTTATTCAGCAATTTATAGAATGGATCATACACAATGGTGGACTTTATGTAATGCTGATTGTCATATTTGCGGAGACTGGTTTGTTCCTGGGATTTTTCTTGCCTGGTGATAGTTTACTTTTTGCAGCGGGCATTTATATCAGTGATTTGTCCAAAGAATTTTTTGGTATGCATTACAGTATTATTATTGTCCTGGTGATCATTGCATCTGTGCTTGGAAATATAGTTGGTTATTGGTTTGGCCAAAAAGCCGGGCCATTATTATATGAGAAAAAAGATACTTTCCTGTTTCGTAAAAAGCACTTGTTGAAAGCACATGATTTTTATGAAAAATATGGTAAGGGTACTATTCTGCTGGCAAAATTTTTACCCTTGATCCGCACATTTGCACCCATCGTTGCAGGCATTGTAAAGATGGATAAAAAAACATTTATTTTTTATAATATTATCGGTAGTATCCTTTGGGTTTCTTCTATGATGCTCGGTGGACATTTTTTGCAAAACTGGGTTTTAAATAAATATGGCTACAGCCTGAAAGACCATATTGAAGCCATTGCAATCGTAATTATACTGATCACTACATTACCCGTTTTAATAAAATTATTTTTAGGTGGTAAAAAAGAACCCGTTAAAACTGATTAGTATTTTTGAATCTATTTTGATTTTAGGTAAACTGAAAATTTCATGAAATTTCTCATCATCCGTTTATCTTCCATAGGTGATATTGTACTGACTACGCCCGTGATACGTTGCCTGAAACAAACATTACCTGAAGCTGAAATTCATTATCTCACTAAAACTTCTTTCAGTAATATTCTTTCAGAAAATCCATACATTTCAAAACTGCATGTATGGGGGAAAAATGAAAATGAAATTTTAGAAATTTTAAGAAATGAAAAATTTGATTACATCATTGACTTACATCATAATCTCCGGACTTTAAAAATCAAGCGATTTTTAAAACCCGCAAAACATTTTTCTTTTCCCAAACTTAATATTCAAAAATGGCTACTAACTGCTTTGAAAATAAATGTCCTTCCGGATATCCATATTGTTGATCGTTACCTGGAAACCGTGAAATCTTTTGGCGTAAAAAATGATGGAAAAGGCCTTGATTATTTTATTTCTAAAAAAGATGAAGTGCCTGTTACAGACTTACCGGCAACACATGCTTCCGGCTATATTGGAATTGTGATCGGTGCGGCTTTGAATACCAAAAAACTACCACTTCAAAAATTGATCGCTTTATGTGAGGACATTGCTCATCCGGTAATTTTATTAGGAGGTCCGGAAGACCAGGCAGCAGGTGAAGAAATTGCAGCCCATGACCGGATAAAAATTTATAATGCCTGCGGAAAATTTAATCTCAATGAAAGTGCCTGGATCGTAAAAAAATCATTGCTGATAATTACGCATGATACAGGCCTGATGCATATTGCAGCGGCATTTCAAAAAAAGGTGATCGCCATTTGGGGAAACACGGTGCCCGCTTTTGGTATGGCACCTTATTATGGAAAAGACGGCATTAAATCTCAAAATTTTGAAGTAAAAAAATTGTACTGCAGGCCTTGCAGTAAGATCGGTTATAAGAAATGCCCGCTTGGTCACTTTAAATGTATGCAACAACAAAAGATTGACTTGATTGCAAAAACTGCGGAACAACTGCTGAATTAAAATATATTAGTTAAAATCTTTTGCCACCTGTGGCACCATCACGTACTTTGATTTTCTTTTTCCCTTCATTTTTCTTTTCGTATTGCAATACTTCCGAAGGTTTTTCTTTTGATGGATCTGGTTTTTTTGCCGTTGTGGAATCCGATAGATTTTGTGCAGTTAATGCCAGCTTTTTAGTTGGGTCTACCAATTGGTCTAAAACATATTCTTCCGTTTTCATCAATCTGCCAGATTGAGGATCATAATATTTCCAGGTTCCTTGTTTAATTGTGGAGCTTTCAACTTTTATTACCCGGGTGTACACTGTATCTGTTTTCAGGTCCGGGACATCAACTGTATCATAGGGATTTTTTGGGTCAATAGCTTTCCAGCTTTCTTCTCGTACAATGCCATTTAGATTATAATAAACGGAAGCACCATCTTTATAACCCCAACGATAATGTTCTACTGAAAGCGGATCTCCAATGAGCGTAAAAGCCTGCCATTCACCGGTTTTGCAATTGTCTTTATAAAAACCCATTTCCTGGTAGCCTGGCTCACCGCGTAAAGGTTCAATTTTTGAAATCCATTTTCCCTGTTTTAAATCATTTTTATCTATACAATTCAAAGTATCCCCTTTCCCATCAAGCCTGTACGTTTTACACTGAGAGAATCCCTGGTAAAAAACAAAGACAAGTATTATTAAAATTAAATTTTTCATCATTACTTTTTAAAAACTCTTTCTTATTGGAACGAAATAAAAAAGAATTTATTATAGATTCTTTTTGCTCATTATATGTAAAATATAATGAACAGCCAATATATAACCACCCAAACCCATCCCTGAAATTGTGCCAATGCATTGTGCACTGATATGGGAAATTTTTCTGAAATCTTCACGGCCGTAAATATTACTGATATGAACTTCTACTACGGGACAATTGATAGCAGCTACAGTATCACCTAATGTAATTGAGGTGTGAGTATAGCCGCCCGGGTTAAAAATGATTGCATCATTTTGCAATGATTGTTGTTGCAATTCATTGATCAAAATACCTTCTACATTACTTTGAAAATAAGTGAGTGAAGCAGCTGGAAAATCCTGTTTTATTTTTTCAAAAAATGAATCAAAGTTTTCATTTCCATATATATCTGTTTCCCTGCTACCCAGTAAATTCAGGTTTGGCCCGTTGATGATGGCGATTTTCATTTATCAAATATACGGAATTACTCGTAGCGTAATGCGGTTATCGGATTCAACCTGGACGCTTTTATTGCGGGCCATAAGCCTGCCAATAAACCAACACCGGTACAAATTACTATTCCTGTGATCACCCAACCCCAGGGAACTACAAATCCCGTATTTAAAAACATGGAGAATAAATTTCCAACCAAAACGCCCATAATGATTCCGAAGATGGCGCCTAAAACACTAATGATTGTTGATTCAAATAAAAATTGTTGCCGGATACTTTTTCTTTTCCCACCCAATGCTTTAATTAATCCAATTTCCCTTGTTCTTTCATTCACGGAAACCAACATGATATTCATAAGACCAATGGCTGCAGCTATTAAAGTAATTAAGCCTATGGCGCCGGCTGCACCTTGTATCGCACCTAATAAACCAATGAAAGTTTCCGCCAGTTTATCACTTTTTTCAATTACAAAATTATCACTTTCTGTAGGCAGTAGCTTACGAATACCACGCATCAATGCAGTAGATTCACTGATCGCCTGGTTCAATTGCTGCACATCTTTAGTTTGTACGCCAATGGTATAAGAATTGGAAATATTTTGCAAGCTACGCAGGTTATTATAGGTTGTAATTACAATATCATCAGCACGTAGCAGCGCACTGGAACCTTTCGCTTTTAAAACACCAATTACGCGGTATGGAATACCTTGTACCTTGATGATTTTGTCAACAGCACGAATTGTATTTACACCAAATAATTTGGCAGCTGCACCATCCCCGAGAATGCAAACATTCCGCCCCGTTTGTACATCCAATGGGTTAAAATTTCTACCGGAAGCCAGGGAAAAACCATTTACCTCTAAATAATTCTCATCACCTCCATTAAGGCGCATGTTTGGGTTGGTCTTTTTATTTCCATAACTAATTTCCTGCCCGCCGGGACCATTCAATGCAATGCTTACATCTGCGGGGAAATGGAAATTTTGTTTAAACATTTCTGCATCGTGCACCAGGATCGGCTTATCCAGATTAGATTTCTTAACTTTTGTTTTATCTACTTTTTCAGTTTCATTATCATTTCCAAAGCGGAAACGTTCTTTAAATGAAATTGTAAAGCCATTGGCTCCCATAGTGGAAAAACTATCACGCAGCCCACTATTCATGGCATCAATTGCTGTGATAATTCCAATAAGTGCCATGATACCAAATGCAATGATTGCAACGGTTAACCCTGTTCGCAGCCGGTTACTTTTAACGGTTTGCCAGGCCAGTGAAAATGAATCTCTTGAAGTCATATCAATATTTTAATTGCATCCAACAAAAATAATTGCACATGCAAAATTTATTTTTTTAAAGATAGGCAGCGCTTAAAGCCAAAAATAGATAAAATAGAAGGAAGGAAAAGATAAAGTATAAATGGTTAGAAATAAAACCAGTTGAGCAATAATTGCGGGAATGCACCCAACAAAATAATTAATATGGCAACCACGATCAATGAATTTTTGAAAAATGGTGTGATTTCTTCATCCACTGTTTCCGGATTCCCCGGTTTGAAATACATGGATTGAATGAGGCGGAAATAATAATAAATAGAAATCGCAGCAAAGCAAACGCCAACGATAACGAGCCATGTATTACTACCCGTTTTGATCACAGAAGCAAGCATGTAATATTTCGCGAAAAAGCCTGCTGTGAGGGGTATGCCGGATAATGATAGTAAAAAAATTGCATTCGTTGCTGCGAGTGTGGGTTGTTTTTTAGCCAACCCATTATACCCTTCAAAGGTATAGTCTTTCATTTTTGACATAGTTGAAAAAAGGCCAATAGTGGCCAAACTATATGCCAGTGCATAATACAATAAACCTTCTTTAGCAATATCATTTAAACTGAAAATCGCATACATCATAAAGCCGGCTTGGGCAATGCTGGAATATGCCAGCATCCGTTTTACACTTTGCTGAAAAATGGCAGTAATATTTCCAATAAACAAAGTCGCAACAATCATTATTGAAAAAATCATTTTCCAGTTTACAGCAGCATTTGTATCTGTAACACGGACTTCGCACAATTTAAAAAATGCAATGAATGCCGCAGCTTTTACAATTGTAGCCATGAAAGAAGTTACGGGTGTAGGTGCCCCATCATAAACGTCCGGTGCCCAAAAATGAAATGGAGCTACAGATGCTTTGAAAGCCATTGCACACATCAGAATGATCAGCCCGGTAATTTCTAAAAAAGAAATTCCATGATAGGTGCCAACAACACTATGCGTAGAGGGCAGCAGGCCGAAAGTGCCTGTGCCGCCATATATCAGCGCAATACCCATAAGCATGATGCCCGTGGAAAATGCACCCATTAAAAAATATTTCAAGGAAGCTTCATTGCTTTTTAAATTTTTCTTATCGCTGCCTGTAAGTATGTATAATGGTATGGATAAAATTTCTATACCTAAAAATAGCATCAGCAAATTCTGGTAGGAAGTGAGAATTGAAATACCGCAAAGCACAAAAAATATCAGCGTATAAAACTCTGGCTGGTACTTTCCGGTTTTCCTGATTTCAATAGTTGAAAGCATAACAAAAATCAACGTGGAAGCAATGGCAATACTATTAAATAAAAGGCCGAACCTATCCAGTGAAAGCATTGGATAAATATTGTAATGCGTGATTTGCATGCCATATGTGTCAGCAATATTTCCAATAAGAATAGTAAGCAAACCAAAAGCAGCAATATACCCGAAGCTTTTTTTATTCTTCACCAGGATACTGCAAAACATAAGTATTATGCCCCAGGCCGCAGAAAGTATTAATGCATTCATAGTATTCTTTGATCTACTTTAAAACAAAATTTAATCCCGATAAAACACCCTGTACACTATCATTCACCAAATGCAAAAGTGGCTGTGGGTAAAAGCCCAGGAACAATATCAGCACCGTTAATATGATCATTGCAAATTTTGCATTCCTGTTGATATCAATTGCATCCTGTGTTGCCGGAAGTGTATGTCCATAAAAAACATTTTGCACCATGTTCAGTGTATAAATAGCGGATAAAATAATACTTATTAATGCTACAGCCCCGATAATTATACTGTATTGAAATAATCCACTGAACATTAAGAATTCTCCCACAAATGCGCTTGTAAGTGGCAGTGCAATATTTCCCAACGCCATTATCATCAGCAAGGTGGCGAGTACCGGCGCTTTTTGTGCCAGTCCGCCGAGCTCACTTATTTTTCTTGTGCCGTATTGTGTTTCTATAACTTCAACAGTGATCCACAAACCAGCTACAATAATACCATGATTAAACATTTGTACCATTACACCCTGCATTCCCGGAACTGTGCCAGAAAATATGGCAGCACACATTAATCCAATATGCGCGATGGAAGAATAAGCAATCAATCTTTTTAAATCATTTTGCCGCACAGCAATAACAGATGCATATAAAAGACTGATGACACCCAGGATAATTATGATATGGCTATTAGAAACGGCAGCATGTGGAAAAATCGGAAGTATCCAGCGCAATACAGCAAACAAGCCCATCTTCACCATTACACTGCTTAAAACAATTGTAATAGATGTGTCGGACTGTTCGTATGCAAAAGGTTGCCAGGTATGAAAAGGAAACAAAGGCATTTTAATTGCAAATGCGATAAAAAATAACCAGAACAAAAAGTTTTCTTCACTAAGACTAAGATTGGCATGCATGAATGATTGCAAAGCATAAGAATGATCCGGTGTTTTACCGTGCAGGTAAATCATACCAATCAGCATTAATAAAGAGCCAAGAAATGTATAAACAAAGAATTTAAAAGTTGCCTGTATGCGTTTTTCATTTCCCCATTGGGAGCATAGAAAATATGCAGGTACCAATGCGAGTTCCCAGAAGAAATAAAATACTAAACCATCAGCTGCAAGAAATACACCCATCATGCCTGCCTGCATTAAAAGCATCAAACCAAAAAAACGGCCGGGTTGGACAAATGCTCTTTTGAATGTGGCTAAAAAAACAATAAAATAAATAATAGCATTCAATAATACCAGCATTTTTACCATACCTGTCATAGCTAATGTAAACCTGCTTCCCAGGAACGGAAGCCATGCAATATCAAAGGATGCATTGGAAGCGGAGACACTATTTGTGATCAAAGCTATAATACATAAGAGTGTCAACAGGGATGAAAATAATGACCAGTTGCGGGCCATTTTTCCTTCGCGCATAAAAAATGCGGCAAGGCCTGTTAAAAAGGGAATAAGAATAAGTAGTAATGCAATCATATAATAAATTCAAATGCGCTTTCGCTTAAAATATTTTTTGTAAAAAACCTATAATCAAATCCTGGTTCCAGAATACCATAAATAAAACAGTGATCGATAAAACCATGATCAGGATATAATTTCCCACCATTCCACTTTGAACCAGTCTAACTTGCCTGGAAGAATATTGTATGAAACGGCCAACACCATTTACAATCCCATCTATTCCTGATTTCTCAACAATGGATTTTAAAAATCCGGCAATATTATTAAATGGGTTTACAATGATCGCATCATACAATTCATCGATATACCATTTATGCGCCAATACATTTTTTATACCTGTATATTTTCCCTCAAATTGTTTTACTGCATACCATTTTTTACACAATAAGAAAATGATCAATAAGCCAACTACAGTGCCAGCCAGTAAATAGTATTCCTGTACAGCCAAACTTTCACCCACATGTTTAAATGCGGGAACTACAGGTGCGAGAAATTCATTAAAATAATCATGTCCTCCAAATATTTCAGGTAATTGCACGAAGCCTCCGACTGCAGCAAGTACCGCGAGTATAATCAAAGGAATTGTCATCGCAGGTGGTGATTCATGTAAGTGGTGTTGCTGTTCTTCACTACCACGGAATCCACCAAGAAATACCAGCATAAATACCCTGAACATATAAAGCGCTGTAAGTACCGCGGCAAAAGTAGTGAGCCAGAAAAGTGGCTGGCTGTGCGCATAAGCAGCCATTAAAATTTCATCCTTTGAAACAAAGCCGGAAGTAAAAGGGAAACCGGAAATTGCCAATACCGCAATTAAAAATGTCCAGTAAGTAATGGGAATTTTTTTTCTGAGTCCGCCCATTTTTGTAATATCCTGTTCACCTCCCATCGCATGAATCACAGAACCTGCGCCAAGAAATAATAAGGCTTTGAAAAATGAATGTGTCATCACGTGAAAAACACCGGTAGTATAAGCACCAACTCCCAAGGCTACAAACATGAATCCCAATTGGCTAACCGTAGAATAGGCCAACACTTTTTTAATATCATTTTGGAATAATGCAATTGTTGCAGCGAGAATCGCTGTTGCTAAACCAATAACAGCAACGATATCCATTGTCACCGGGCTCATGGAAAATAAAACATTACTTCTTGCAATCATATAGATGCCGGCAGTAACCATTGTGGCAGCATGTATCAGTGCAGAAACCGGCGTAGGGCCAGCCATTGCATCCGGAAGCCAGGTATATAAAGGAATTTGAGCACTTTTACCTATAGCTCCAACAAATAATAAAATTGTAATTCCGGTTACATCAGCTACAGAAAGAGTAGAAGAATTTGAAAAAACAACACTATAATCAGCGCTTCCAAATTTTGTCAAAATCCAGAAGATGGCTAATAAAAATCCCACATCACCAATGCGGTTCATTATAAAAGCTTTTCGTGCCGCATAATTAAACTGGTTATTTTTAAACCAAAACCCGATCAGTAAATAAGAACATATTCCGACACCTTCCCAACCAATAAACATGATCACATAATTTGCGCCCAATACCAATAATAACATGGAGAAAACAAATAAATTTAAATAGGCAAAGTATCGTGCAAAATGTTCCGGCGGTTCTTCACGCATATAAGCTGTGGAATAGACATGTATCAAAAAGCCAACGCCGGTAATGATAAGCATGAATAAAGTGGACAACTGATCTACCTGGAATGAAAAAGAAATATTGTATTGAGAATTGCTGATAAAATCAAAATAAGTAATCGCATTCGCTGAATAATAATGCGAGAAGAAAATAACGAGCGTGAGTATAAAAGAAATACCAATAAAACCTGAAGCAAGAATTCCGCTCATTGTCCTGGACAACTTATTACGGAATAATCCCACTATCAAAAATCCCAGGAAAGGCAGGAGCGGAATACATAAAACGAGTGCGTTCATAAAAATCTTTTAGTAGGAAATTTCTTTTACCGTTTAAAAAAATGCATTTAGTTTTTTAACCTGTTCAAAAAATTAATATCAATGGAATGTACATTCCTGTACATCATCACGATGATAGCCAGTCCTACACTCACTTCTGCAGCCGCAACCACCATTATAAAAAACACGAATATTTGTGCATCAGCGCCATTAACTATCACACCGCCCGGTGGCGTTGCGATATTTTGCATTTTAGAAAAAGCAACCAATAATAGATTTACTGCATTGAGCATTAATTCCACGCACATAAAAATGATGATCGCATTTCTTCTAGTAAGAACACCGGCTACACCAATACAAAAAAGTGTAGAAGCTAAAATGATATAATAAGAAACAGGCATATTCTTTTAATTTCTTTTTATGATTCTTTTTTACCAATTACAACAGCACCCACCATCGCACTTAGAAATAAAATACTGCTTATTTCAAATGGCAGCGCATATTTGGTGAATAAAACTTTTCCAAGATTTTCAATCAGCCCGATATCTCCATCTTTCAAAACAATCGTTTTCAAATTCATATCCGTAGCTGATTTGGAAGTAGAAACAAGAATGCAAAGCAATAAACCACCAGATATCACACCTAAAAATTTCATCCACGTATTTTTATTGACAACAGGCAAATTATCCAGGTTCATCATCATTACTACAAAGAGAAATAAAACCATGATCGCACCGGCATACACAATGATATTTACAACCGCCAGGAATTGTGCATTCAGTAAAAGGTAATGACCGGAGATGGCAAAAAATACAACAATCAGCCAGAGCACACTAAAAATAGGATTCTTCCTCGTCACTACCATGATAGCACTAAAGAGCGCAAGTACACTGAGGAACCAAAAAATAATTGTCGTTATATCCATTATTGAAGAAGCAGTTTTTAAAAATTATTGATGCAAACCTTTTGCTTTGGCAAAACCTTCCGGGTCATTTACCGGGTCAGGAATGAGCAAATCTTTTTTATCATAAATAAAATTTTTTCGTGCATAATCTGCCGGTGTAACAGTTTCCGATAAATAAACTGCATCTTTCGGACATGCTTCTTCACACAAGCCACAGAAAATGCATCGCAGCATATTTATTTCGTATCGTGCTGCATATTTTTCTTCCCTGTATAAATTTTCTTCGCCCGGTTTTCTTTCAGCAGCTTCCATAGTGATCGCTTCTGCAGGACATGCAACAGCGCACAATCCACATGCAGTGCATCTTTCACGGCCTTCTTCATCCCTATTTAAGATTTGCATTCCTCGAAATACAGGACTAAAATATCTTTTTTCTTCCGGGTATTTGATGGTCGGCTTTTTCTTAAACATATGCATGAATGTGATTGACATGCCTCTTAAAATTGCAGGCAAATAAATTTTCTCCCAAAAATTCATCGGTCTCCTGTCTACCTCCATCACGTTTTTCGTTAATGCTTCCATGTTTCTTCTTTTTCGTCAATCAATTTTTCCAAGCACTTGTTGGTCGCTGACCAACAAGATATTTATTATTGCAAAAATATTTTACTATACATAGACTTCCATAGAAATCATGCTTTATTTTAATTTCATTTTTACATCCTGTATAAGATGACCAAAGCCGTAATCAACATATTTGCCAAAGCCAGTAAAATCAAGCCTTTCCAGCCCAGATTCATTAATTGATCATACCTGAATCTTGGCAATGTCCACCTGATCCACATAAATATAAAAATGAATATAAATATTTTTGCAAAGAATGCAACTACACCAATAATCGCAGCAACATTCGGTGATAAAAGTGTTTCATTTACAAATGGCATATCATAGCCGCCAAAAAATAATGTCACCATTACTGCACTGCTGATGAACATATTAATGTATTCAGCAAAAAGGTAAAAACCCAATTTCATGGAGGAATATTCCTGGTGATAACCCATATTCAATTCATTTTCAGCCTCTGGCAAATCAAAAGGCGCACGGTTACATTCCGCCATGGCACATATAAAAAATATCAGGAAACCTAAAGGTTGATATGCAATGTTCCAAAAATGGCCGGGTTGCATTTGTTGCTCTACAATTGTTTTCAAACTGAGTGAGCCTGTAAGCATGAGCAATGCAATCAGTGAAATTCCCATTGCCAGTTCATAGCTAATTACCTGTGATGCACCACGCATAGCAGCGAGTAGTGAAAATTTATTATTGGATGCCCAGCCGCCGATCATGATTCCATAAACGCCCAGACTTACAACTGCAAAAATGTAGAGTATGCCAATATTAATGTCTGCAATTTGAAGTGGAATACTGCGCCCGAATATTTCCAGTTTATTTCCCCATGGAATCACGGCACAGGTCATCATAGCTGTAAGCATCGCCAATGCAGGCCCCATTATAAATAAAAATTTATTCGAACTATTTGGAATGATCTCTTCTTTAAAAAATAATTTCATGCCATCGGCCAGTGGTTGCAAAATACCGAAAGGCCCTGCCCTGTTCGGACCAATTCGATCTTGCATAAAAGCAGCAATTTTTCTTTCCGCGTATGTGGCATACATCGCTATTACAAGCGAGAGTGTAATAACTATTGCGATTAATATCAATTTTTCTAAAAAAAATCCCCAGTCAATTGTGAGTAAAAACATAATTGCTAATTAATCGTTTTTAGGTTTTTCAAAATCATCACTCGTTGCAGGTCCTTCAATTAAACTCAGGTCAATATCTGGCCGGTTCACTTCGCTTACGTTATGTATATTTAAAAACAAACGAGGTTTTTTTCCAATGACTTCCGGTAAAAATTCTTTTGGCATTTTCAATCCTTCATAATGTCCCTGTGCAATTACAGAATGCCTGTTAATATGTGTGGGGCCTTCTATGATCCAGTCAGATTCTTTTTTCTTTTCAAAGCGACATTCATTGCATATCCAGGCTGGCTTGCCATCTGGTGCATCAATTACTTCTCCCCATTCATCTCTTCGCACTGTAACCCGAAAAACTTCATCACCACGTAACCATAATCTTACCAGGCCTGCACATTTATCGCAATGCCTGTGTGCATCTACTGGTTTTGTAAACCAAACCCTGTTTTTAAATCGAAAAGTTTTATCTGTAAGTGCTCCAACAGGGCAAACATCAATTACATTTCCTATAAAATCATGATCTAAAGATTTTGAAATATATGTTGCAATTTCTGCACGCTCCCCCCTGTCTAAAATTCCATGCTGCCTTTTATCGGTAAGCTGATCGGCAACATAAACACAACGATAACAGAGAATACAACGGGTCATGTGTAGTTGTATATAAGGTCCAATATCATGTAGTTCAAATACTCTTTTCTGAAATTCAAAACGTGTTCCTTCCGTACCGTGTTCATAACTCAGATCCTGCAGATCACATTCACCAGCCTGGTCACATATCGGGCAGTCAAGCGGATGATTGATCAATAAAAATTCAACAACTCCCCTCCTCGCTTCCAAGGTACGCGGACTGGTAATATTTTTAACTTCCATACCATCCATTACCGTTGTCCGGCAACTCGCCACCAATTTGGGCATAGGCCGCGGATCTTTTTCACTGCCTTTACTTACTTCGACCAAACAAGTACGGCATTTTCCGCCGCTGTCATCCAGCTTACTGTAATAGCACATGGCAGGCGGAGTTATTTCACCACCAATTTTGCGTGCAGCCTGCAGTATAGTAGTACCCGGCGGAACTTCTATTGTTATATTGTCTATGGTTACTTTATATAATTCTTCAGGCATAATCGAAATATAAATAAAAAATAAAAATCTTAAACTACTGTTTCCAAAGGTGCGGCATAATTTGCCAATCCAAAATTTCTTCTTTGAGATTCTTCAGGATTTAAAATATGCCATTCAAATTCGTCCCTAAAATGCCTGATCGCAGCTGCAACAGGCCAGGCTGCCGCATCACCCAGCGGGCATATCGTATTTCCTTCAATTTTTCCCTGCACATCCCAAAGTAAATCTATATCACTCATCTTCCCTTTTCCAGTATCAATATTCCTTAAAATCCTTTCCATCCAACCGGTTCCTTCGCGGCAGGGGCTGCATTGACCGCAGCTTTCATGCCTGTAAAAACGGGCAAAAGTATACGTGTTTTTTACCACGCACTGATCTTCATCCAGTACAATAAATCCACCGCTTCCCATCATACTTCCAGTTGCAAAACCGCCATCAGCAAGGCTTTCATAATTCATATAACGGGTTTCGCCTTTCGCTGTTTTTAATAAAAGATTAGCGGGCAAAATAGGCACAGATGAACCGCCGGGAATACAAGCTTTTAATCTTTTACCATTTGCAATGCCACCACAATATTCATCACTATAAATAAAATCTTCCACGGAAATGGTCATATCAATTTCATACACACCGGGTTTATTAATGTTGCCACAAGCACTGATGAGTTTAGTGCCTGTAGATCTGCCAACTCCAATTTTCGCATATTCTGTGCCTGTCATTTTAATGATCGGAACTACTGCTGCAATGGTTTCTACATTATTCACAACGGTCGGGCAATTCCATAAACCTTTCACAGCAGGGAAAGGCGGTTTGATCCGGGGATTTCCTCTTTTGCCTTCGAGTGATTCGAGTAAAGCAGTTTCTTCACCACAGATATAAGCGCCTGCTCCGGGGTGAACATATATTTCACAATCAAAACCAGTTTCTAAAATATTTTTTCCGAGAAAACCATTTTGCTTTGCTTCCTGTATAGCCTGTTCGAGAATATCAACGATCCAGGCATATTCGCCGCGTATATAAATATAGGATCTGTTGGAACCTAATGCAAATGAAGAAATGATCATTCCTTCAATCAATAAATGTGGAATAAATTCCATCAGGTAACGATCTTTAAATGTACCGGGTTCACTTTCATCCGCATTGCATACGAGATACCTGGGCGTATTTTCAGGCTTCGCCAAAAAACTCCATTTTAATCCGGTTGGAAAACCTGCTCCACCTCTGCCTCTCAGCCCGCTCAGCTTTACCTGTTCAGTAATTTCATCCGGTGACATTTTCATGGCTTTTTCCAGGGATTGATATCCACCATTTTCACGATAAGCCTTAAAATATCGAATACCTTCTATATGATCGTTTTCTAAAAGTAGTTTTACCATTTTTATAAAATATTTTCGGTTAAATGATTGCAGCAAATATTTTTCTGCATATAATTCAACGGCTATTTCTTTTTAATTATTGATCGTTCTGCAACGCTCAATAATGCTGTCAATTTTTTCTTTGGTCAAATGTTCCCGGTATGTTTTGCCCAACTGCATCATGGGCGCATACCCGCATGCACCAAGACATTCAACGGTTTTCAATGTAAACATTCCATCCGTTGTTGTCTCACCCACGCCGATATTTAATTTCTGTTTTATATAGGCAATGATCTCATCACTTCCCTTTATCATGCAAGGACCTGTTTGGCAAACTTCAAAAATGTATTTACCTACAGGATGAAAATTATACATGCTGTAAAATGTGGCCACTTCATACACTTCAATCGGATCAAGCTGCAAAAGTGAGGCTACATAATCCATAGATTCTGTACTCAACCATCCACCATTTGCTTCCTGTGCCAGGTGCAACACCGGTAAGATGGCACTTTTCTGTTTTCCTTCCGGATAAAAAGAAATGATCCTGCTTACTTCTTTTAAATTCTTTTCTGAAAAAACCATATATAATTTTTATAAAAAAATCAACTTAAAATTATTTTTCTAACCATCCATTTCACCGGCAATCAAATTCAGGCTGCTTAATACAACTACTGCATCACTCAACATACAACCCTGTGTAATTTCATTGAAAGCCTGGTAATAAATAAAACATGGCCTACGGAAATGTAAGCGATAAGGCGTACGGCCTCCGTCACTAATCAAATAAAATCCAAGTTCGCCATTTGCGCCTTCCACGCAATTATATACTTCGCCAACAGGAATTTCCGTTTCGCCCATCACAATTTTGAAATGCCATATCAACGCTTCCATTTTTGTATATACATCCTGCTTTGGAGGTAAATAATACTCTGGTGCATCTGCATGATATACTTCTGCTTCAGCGCCTTTAAATTCCTGTACTTTTTTATAGGCTTGTTCTATAATGGAAAGACTTTGCCACATTTCCTGGTTACGTACTAAAAACCGGTCGTAACAATCGCCTGTTTTTCCAATAGGAATTTTAAAATCAAAATCTTCATAACTGCTATATGGTGAATGTACGCGAACATCATAATCCACGCCGGCCGCGCGAAGATTCGGGCCTGTAAACCCATAATTCAAAGCTCGTTCCCCACTGATCGGACCGGCACCAATTGTGCGTTCCATAAAAATCCTGTTTCTCTGAAGCAAGGTTTCAAATTCTTTTAAAACCCCGGGATATTCTTTTAGAAATTTTTCCAGTTTTGTAAATGCGGTGTTATTGAAATTTCTTTCAAATCCGCCGATGCGGCCAATATTTGTAGTGAGCCTTGAACCGCATATTTCTTCATAGATTTCATAAATAAGTTCACGGTATTGCATCACATATAAAAAAACGGACAATGCACCTGTGTCAACTCCAACAATAGAATTACAAATCAGGTGATCGGAAATACGTGCCAGTTCCATAATGATGACACGTAAATAATCAACACGTTTAGGAATTTTTACCCTTAATAATTTTTCGCAGGTAAGATGCCAGCCCATATTATTAATGGGAGAAGAACAATAATTTAACCTGTCTGTTAATGTAGTAATTTGGTATAAAGGCCTTCTCTCTGCAATCTTCTCAAAAGCCCTGTGAATATAGCCAACAGTTTGTTCTGAAGAAATTACACGCTCGCCATCCATCTCCAAAATATTCTGAAACACACCATGTGTTGCAGGGTGCGTTGGGCCCATGTTAAGCGTGGTCGTATTTTTTTCAATAGAACCTTCCGGCAATTTTATATTTGGAAAAATAAGATCAGACATCCTTTTATTTTTATCTTCTATTTTAAAAAATTTATAATACTGAACTTCCGCGTCCAAACATTTCATCATCCTTATCAATCCTCGTTTGATCCTCCATTGGGTATTCTTTCCGCATGGGGAAATAATCCATTTCATCCACATTCTGAATTCGTTTCAGGTTGGGATGGCCAACGAAATTAATTCCAAAAAAATCATAGGTTTCTCTTTCCATCCAATTGGCAGATTGATACAATCCTGTGGCTGAAAAAATATCCGGGTTTTCAATAGGTGTAAAAATCTTATACCGGATACGCACATTATCCTGCAGGTTATGCAAATGATAAACGACTGCCAGTTCGCGGCCTTTTTGATCGGGATAATGTACTGCACAAATATCTATGAGAAAACGAAAACGTAATATTTCATCATCGAATAAAAACTGCAATACTTTCAGGTTTTTATCCTTAGGTGTTTCAAAATTGAGCATCTCATACGGATCGAGCAAGAAACTTATTTCTTTACCAAATTTTTCTAAAAGCCTATCTTGTATGTATTGAGTCGTTATTTCCATTTTTATCACCGCTATTTAAACCTATGAATTATTGAATATCATAACTATTAAGTAAAGCCTTATAATGTGGACTGTTCCTGCGTCTCAGGCTTTCATTATGTACCAGGTCCTGGATTCGGATTACGCCATCTAAAACAGCTTCCGGCCGTGGTGGGCAGCCGGGAATATATACATCTACCGGTATGATCTGGTCGATTCCCTGTAATACTGAATATGAATCAAAAATGCCCCCCGAAGAAGCGCAGGCACCCATTGCTAAAACCCATCTTGGTTCAGCCATTTGCAAATAAACCTGCTTCACTATTGGTGCCATTTTTTTAGCAATTGTACCCATTACCATGAGCAGGTCACATTGCCGTGGCGTGAATCCCAATCGCTCGGAACCAAAGCGTGCCAGGTCATAATGAGAACCCATTGTGGCCATGAATTCGATACCACAGCAGGATGTCGCAAATGGCAATGGCCAGATAGAATTTTTACGGGCCAGGCCAACTATTTTTTCAAATTTCGTTGCATAAAACCCTTCTCCTTCCAATCCCTCGGGCAAATCAGTAAAGCCAATGGCATCACTGATCTTTGGATTTTGAGGATTTACATTAAATCTTACCGGTCTTGCCATTTTTTATATTTTTTTTAGAAAAATGATTCTTCATTTTTCATAAAATTTATTTGATTAATTATTCCTCCCAATTCAATGCACCTCTTTTTATAATGTAATAAAAACCTATTATAAAAAAGAAGGTAAATAAAAGCACTTCACCAAATCCTGTCCAGCCGAGTGATTTAAAATTTACTGCATAAGGATAAAAGAAAATAACTTCCACATCAAACAACACGAAGAGGATAGCTACTAAAAAATATTTGATGGCGATAGGTTGTCTCGCATCTCCATGACTCGGTATTCCACTCGTAAAATTTGCTAATTTATCCGCAGTTTTTCTTTTTGGGCCAATAAATCCAGAGGCTACCAGCATGGTGGCAATAAAGCCTATAGCAAAAATTAATTGTAACGCAATCGGCGCATAATCGTTGGCTGAACCTGTTACAGGAATATCAGATAAGATTTGAAGGAAGGGCATACACTTATTTAACAGTGCAAAAATAGTGCAAGTAGCTCACAACAAAAAACTCCACTTTCGTGGAGTTTTATTTTAATATAATTTTTTAAACTTATTTTTTCCCTTTACTCTTATCAGCAGCTGATTTTGAGCCACTGGATTTGCTATCACCGCTTTTTCTCTTATCCCTGGCTTTAATCAATATATCCAGGTATTGTTTGTATTGTGCATTGGAGGAGTCAAATTGAAGTGCTTGCTGAAATTCCAAAATGGAACTATCATAATCCTGTTTTTGATTTATATAATAACCTCCTAATAAGGCGTGATAGTAAGCTATTGTTGAACCATACTTAGTAGTGTCGCTCATTAAAAAATTAATTAAACCATTCATTGGTACAACAGCTGTTTCGCCTGTTGTATCCATAGCCTGCGCAACATCTACCATGCCTTTATAACCATAGATCTGGTCAGGATATTTCTCCAGGTATTTTTTAAACATTGAATCAGCGAGACCGAAATCCTTCTGAGCCAATGCGGCATCTCCAAGGTCATAAATATCCCTGTTGGAAGGATTTGGATTCATATCATAAGATTTTTTTAACCATTTTAACCGATCAGCAGGTTTGTTTATTTTTTTATATAAATATGCAATGGTATCTATATAAGATAATTTATTTTTTAATATTGTATCCATTTCAACTGCTTTAGAAAGATAGCTTACTGCAGAATCTTCATATCCGGATATGCTTTTAAAAACAAGTCCTGCAAAAACATAATCTGTTGGCTTCAATTGAGCAGGTGGCATTGTTACTAAAAACTTTTGCAAGTAATCCAGCGATTTTGCTGAATCACCCAGCCTGTTATAATCATAGGAGTATAATAAAGGCAAGCGTGGATAATCTTTACATTCACTGTTACTCATTTCATCTGCCTTAGCCAATGATTCCTGGTATTTCCCTGCGCGGAATAAGTAGTCGCCTACAAAAAATTCTGTATTACAATCTTTATCTGCATTTGCAACATATTTATCTAAAAATTCTTTTGCTGCATTGATGTCACGCTCTTGGTAATATTCAAAATAATCATGGTAAACAGGCGCAAATGACTGATCAGCAGCGATCGCTTTTCCAAACCATTCGTTCATTGAAGTAATATTATTCTGCGAACGGTAAACACGTCCAATACGCCAGTATGCCGCTGCATATTTAGGATCACGTATTGTTGCATCACGGAAAGCTTCCACAGCTTCACCACCTTTATCACTCGATAATTTCAAATAACAAAGTCCGAGGTTCATATCAATATCAGGATTGGTGAGATCAATCGCTTTAGCACGTGTAAGTACATCAATTCCATATTGCGGATCTCCAATTTGGCTGCTGCCATCCGCTTCGGCTCGGCCAATAGCATTTAATATATTTGCATTTTCAGCGCCTCTTTTACCTTTTGTATTAGTAATAGCCGCTTCGAATCTTTGCCTGGCTTCTGCATTTTTTCCTTCTAAAACTTCCACATGTCCCATCCCAATCCACACATATGGATCATTCACTCCATCTGTGAGTGCTTTTTGGTACAATGTCTTCGCTTTGTCAAGATCAATTCTATTTCCGGATAAACCATATTCTGAAATGTAAGCCTGTCCTAACCAATAAATACCGGGCACATCTTTAGGATTTGAGGCCACCACTTTTTCAAGCGATTGAACAGCGCTTTGATTTTTCTGGTAATATAAAAATCTGACCCCATCGGAGACAGTTTGAGCATAGGTCGCTGATGAAAAAAATGCGCCTAAGAGTAGGGCAAGGATTGTTTTCTTCATAATAGTCTTCTTTTTTTTCGTTTTATAATTAATAAATCTATCAATTTGCAATGATAGCTTTTCTGATGCCAAAGTAAATTTTTGCAGGTACAAGGTAGCTTCTGTTAAAAATCAACTGACCTCTTTCAATCATCATAAAATCTACGAAGCCACTTCCTAAACCCGCTGCATTTTCCTTTAAGATATAATACAAAGGCCGTACCAAAGGATATTGGCCATACATAATCGTTGCCTGGGAGGGTTTTGCAAAAACACCTTCACCACAACTATCACAGGCCAATAAAGCAAACCGGATGTTATTTAAATAATCCCTCACTTCCGGATCATCTTCATTTACAACCCAGCTTGAACCTACAAACCCAATTGCATTTTTATTTTTTGAAATAAAATCAATTACACCCCTACTATTCTTAGCTGCTTCTACATTTTTACCAAAAGATTTGCCACGCACCACCGAATCCAATAAATAGCGTACAGTACTTGTAGCATTGTTCCCATCCACCACTATTTGTAACGATGTATCTTTTCCATTTAATAAATTCCTCAATTTATCCATCGTAAAAACACTGTCCCGCCCTTCCTTATTGATGATCACAGCAACTGCATCATATGCAACTATTTCCCAGGTTGGTTTGTAACCAAGTGATGTTGCGAATGTATTACTTTCATCATCCGATAACCCTTTTGCAACAATAATCATTCTCGTGCTATCATTTGCAAGATCCCGGAAACAATCAGCTTCAGGTTTATAACTTGCTATGATGTGTGCATCAGGATTTGAAAATTCATATACTTTTATTTGTTCACTAATAACTGGCTTAAAACTTTCATCCACACTTATATGAATCGTTCCCTGAGTAGCAGAATCATATACTTTTTTATCCTTATTATCTTTACAGGATATCAGTAAACCTAACTGGCAAATCAGCAAAAAACTCAACACATAATTTTGTTTCATGGTCAAGTCTTAGTATTCTTTTTGTAAACCACGATATAATCTAAATCCGCCATACAGTAAACATAACACGCCAAAACTATACCTGACATAAGGATCATAACTACTAAGGGTTGTAAGATTCCATTTCTCTGCAAAAAAGGAAATAACACCAATGCTTAATATCAATAACCCCATGGCTATATTATATATTGTCCTTGACTGTCTGTAACGCTTTGCCCGCTTTGTTTCTAAAGATTCAACCATACACTTTTAAGAATTTTTCAAGGTTGGCAAGATAATAATTTTTAAATAACTGCACTATTGATAATTTTTTTATAGTGGTTTTATATCTTCATAGGATACAATTTTATTGGTTTTCCATAAAACCTCATATTTTAATAAAAGGATATTTGCATGATGACGGAAAATATAAACGGGCTTGTATATTTGCTTTTATATTATTTAAAAAAGACATTCAGGGGAACAAGAATGATGCATAAACATTAAAGTTTGCTTCAAAAAACGAGTACATGAAAAAGATTTCAATTCCACAGGGCACACGCGATTTTGTAAAAGACACGATTTATAAAAGAGAATTTATTTTTAAAACAATTAAAGAAACATTTGAATTGCACGGCTTTGAACCATTGGAAACGCCGGCCATGGAAAACCTGGAAACTTTAATGGGTAAATATGGCGAAGAAGGCGATCAGCTTATTTTCAAAATATTAAATAATGGCCTGGATAATTCTTCTAAAACTGAAAAAGCGAGAGAAGAATTCGAAAAAGTTTTATCTGGAAAAAATACAAGTGGCATCACAGAACGTGCATTGCGCTATGACCTTACCATTCCTTTTGCACGATTTGTAGCAATGAATTACGGTCAATTAAATTTCCCTTTTAAACGCTATCAAATGCAGCCTGTATGGCGTGCCGACCGGCCTCAGAAAGGAAGATACAGGGAATTTTATCAATGTGATGCAGATATTGTGGGCAGTATATCTTTATTGAATGAAATAGAATTGTCAGAAATATATTCAGCGGTTTTTAATAAACTGAATGTACGTGTTGAAATCTGTATCAATCACCGGAAGTTACTAACTGCACTCGCCAATATTTGTAATTTACCTGATCATGTTCAGGAAATAACAACAGTAATTGATAAGCTGGATAAAATTGGAATTGAAAAAGTTATTGAATCTTTGAGCAATAAAAATATTTCTGAAGTTGCTTTAAAAATCATCG